>JAOTSW010000029.1 GCA_029864735.1 Chromatiales bacterium
TGCGGCGGCAGTCATACTGGCCCATAATCACCCGTCCGGTGTGGCCGAGCCCAGCGATGCGGACTGCCGGATCACCCGCAGACTGGCGGATGCGCTGGCCCTGGTGGATATTCGGGTGCTGGATCATTTGATCATTGGTGACGGGGATTGCGTATCGCTGGCACAAAGAGGGCTGATTTAACTTGCGCAAATTCCTGTCCGCTGGTATAAAGTTCGGCTTCCTGCGTCCGTGAGTCGGGCGCTGAACTATGGATTTAACAGGAAACAGGGTCATGTCCAAGGTCTGTCAGATCACCGGCAAGCGTCCGGTCAGTGGAAACAACGTATCGCACGCGAAGAACAGAACGCGTCGGCGCTTTCTGCCAAATCTGCATACTCACCGCCTCTGGGTGGAGAGCGAGAATCGCTGGGTCAAGCTGAAAATTAGCAGCGCCGGCCTGCGTAATATTGACAAGCACGGGATTGACAAGATCCTGGCTGATCTTCGTGCTGCTGGCGAAAAGATCTAACCCTACCCTCTGAAGGAGCAACAACATGCGTGACAAGATTCGTCTTGTGTCCTCGGAAGGAACCGGACACTTTTACACCACCACCAAGAACAAGCGCCTCCACCCCGAAAAGGTGGAAGTGAAGAAATTCGATCCCAAGGCTCGCAAGCACACGATGTACAAGGAAGCGAAGATCAAGTAAGCGACCCGGACAGGTATCGAGTTTTAAAAGAACCCGCCCAATGGCGGGTTTTTTGTGCCCACAGCAAAGGTTTATGATTCCCGGATGCCTGAATTACCTGAAGTCGAAACTACCTGTCGGGGCCTGAGCCCCCACCTGCTGGGAAAGCGGGTGGAATCGGTCACCGTGCGCCAACGCCAGCTCCGCTGGCCGGTGCCGCAACGGCTGGAAAAATCACTTCCCGGGGAAAGAATTCTCTCCGTCAGCCGCCGTGCCAAGTACCTGCTGATAGGCACCGGGACCGGAACCCTGATCTCGCACCTGGGTATGTCGGGTTCTTTCCGGATGGTCAGACAGGACAAGCCCCCCGGCAGGCACGACCACGTGGATATCGCCCTGAGCTCGGGCTGGGTGCTTCGCTACAACGACCCCCGTCGCTTCGGTTGCATGCTCTGGACCCGGGCCGACCCCCTCCGTCACAAGCTGTTAAAGGCGCTGGGCCCCGAACCCCTGGACACGGCGTTCAACGCGCAATACCTGTATCGCATGTCCCGCAAACGGAAACTCAGTATCAAGCCCTTCCTGATGAACAACCGGGTCGTGGTGGGGGTTGGAAATATTTACGCCAGCGAATCCCTGCACCGGGCCGGGATTCACCCTCGCCGCCCGGCGGGCCGAGTCAGCCTGGCGCGAATGGAAATACTGGTAGAGGAGGTCAGGCAGGTACTGGCCGAGGCAATCCAGGCCGGCGGCACCACCTTGAAAGATTTCGTGCGGGAAGACGGGCAACCCGGATATTTCGCACAGTCCTTGCTGGTGTATGGCAGGTCTGGTGAACCCTGCAGGCGTTGTGGCGAACTGGTACGCCAGGAAGTGATGGGCCAGAGGGCGAGCTACTTCTGTCCCGCCTGCCAACGCTAGTAAACCCGCCCCTCTCCATCTCCCCTGGAGTCCGAGGCTGCCTGTACCTCTCCGCTGGCGTAATCCCAGGTAATCACTTCCATGTTTCCGTACCGACGGCCCACGGGTTTCAGGGTATGACCCATGGCCTCCAGCGCCTGGATTTCCGCTTCGCTGAACGCGCTTTCCTCGTAGCTGATCAGGTCTGGCAAATACTGGTGGTGAAAACGCGGCAAGGAGGCGATCTGCGAAGCATTCGCACCCTCTGCCCAGGCCAGAACCCCCTGCAGCACCATGCTGATAATCCGGCTGCCGCCCGGGGTGCCCAGGATCACCAGGCCCTTGTCCGATTCGGCCCAGGTTGGCGTCATACTCGAGAGCATGCGCTTGCCCGGCGCTATTGCATTGGCGTCGTAACCCACCAACTGAAACCCGTCCGGCACACCGGGCTTGACCGAAAAATCATCCATCTCATTGTTCAGGACAACCCCGGTATCGGGAATCATGATTCCGTTTCCGAACCAGAAATTCAGCGACATGGTCGCAGAGACCCGGTTGCCATCGGCATCCAGGATAGAGAAGTGAGTGGTGTCGGTACCCTTTGCCTGCCAAGGACTCAAACCGGGCAGATCGGCGCTCGGGGTGGCCTTGTCCAGCCTGATCCCTGCTCGCTGGCCATCTGCGTAAAACGGATGGGTCAGCAGGGGTACGGGAACGGCGACAAAATCCGGGTCCCCCAGGTATTGACCGCGATCACGAAACGCACGCCGCAAGGCCTCGACCATTACGTGGGTCCTGGTCACGCTGTCCAATTCGGGCAGTTTATAGGGCCCGAGAATATTCAACGCATTCGCCACCGCAACACCGCCGGCCGAAGGCGGCGGCGCACCGGTAATCGTTACATCACCGTAGCGTGATTTTATCGGCGGCCTTTCCACTACCTGGTAATCAGCCAGGTCCTGCAGAGTCCAGATGCCGCCCAGTTCGCGAATCCCGTCGACCAGCTTCTTCGCCTGCTCGCCGGCATAAAACCCTTCCCGCCCGTGCCGGGCCAGAAGCTCAAGGGCGTCGGCCAATTCAGGATTGCGAATCACCTGACCCAGCTCGGGAACCTGGCCATTGATCAAAAACACAGACCCCGCATGATTGCTGGCCAGTTGCTGCTGTTTGAACTTCAGACCGCCCTGCAAACGTGGGTACATTGGGAAGCCCTGGCGGGCCAGGCGTATGGCCGGCGCCAGGCTGCGGGCCAGTGGAAGCCGACCATATTCCCGGGAAATGTGCACGAATGCGGCCGGCTCACCGGGAATTCCCGAGGCCAGGGCAGTTGCCCGGGACAGTCCCGGGACAGGCTCCCCGGCGCTATCCAGGAACATATTGGCCGAGGCGGCCAGGGGCGCCCGCTCGCGACCATCAACCATCACTTCAAAACCGTCTTCAGCCCGGTGTAACAGCCAGAACCCGCCGCCCCCCAGGCCCGAGGCGTTGGGCTCCACCACTGCCAGGGCCGCACTTACCGCCACGGCGGCGTCGAAAGCGTTGCCACCCGCCTCAAGCACCTCGTAACCTGCAGCGTTTACCAGGGGATGAGCTGACGCGATGGCAGCATGCTGCGGGGTTATGGCCGCCGTAGCGCCAGGCAGGAACAGCCACAGGGCAAAAACCCGAATCAGCGAGGAACGAAATCCGGTCATGGAATCAACCGCTGGACCGGGCGGAGCTCTTGGCGTCCAGTGCCCGCTTCACGCTGGGGTGAACGAACGGCGACACGTCACCGCCGAGCATCGCGATCTCACGAATCATGCTGGAGGAGATGTACGAGAGGTCTTCCTGGGGGGTCAGGAAAACCGATTCCAGTTCCGGCGCCAGGACACGACTCATATTGGCCAGCTGGAATTCAAATTCGAAGTCCGATACTGCCCGCAGCCCTCGCACCATCACATCAAGATTATGCTTGCGAGCGAAGTCCACGGTAAGGCCGCTAAAACCGGTGACCTCAACATTACCCAGGTCTCCCAGCACTTCCCGGGCAAGTTCCACACGTTCCTCCAGGGTGAACAACGGTACCTTGCCGGGGCTGGCCGCGATGGCCACAACGACCCGGGAAAACAGCCTGCTGGCACGGCGAACCAGGTCATAATGGCCATTGGTGACAGGGTCGAAAGTCCCCGGATAAATTGCGGAAAGGCTCATAATCTATAGTTCCTGGTCTGTGGGTTCTTGTTGCGTTTCTGGCTCAGGCGGGCTTAACAGGCTAGCCAGCACATCGCCTGCGCGGCTGCTACGCAGCACCTGCCATCCGGGCGGCAATTCCGGCTCGCCACGACTCGCGGATGTCTCAAGGTACACCCGGGCACCGGGCGCCAACCACCCCCCCTGGTGCAAAAGTGTACACAATTCCGCGGCCCACTCCTGATCAAACGGCGGGTCTGCGAAGACAACATCCACCTTGCCTGAGCCCCGGGAAAGAAATTGACGAGCACTACCACGCTCGCAGCGTCCGGAGTCAGACCCGAGCAGCGACAGGTGCTCACGGATACTGGCCAGGGCGGGTTCTGACTTATCCACAAAGACGACGCTGGCTGCCCCCCGTGACAGGGCCTCAAGACCCAGGGCGCCGCTTCCACAGAAAAGATCCAGGCATCGGGCGCCTGGAATCTGCATGGCCAGCCAGTTAAATACGGTTTCGCGAATCCTGTCCGGGGTAGGGCGCAAACCGGGAACCGGCGGAAAGCTCAGCACCCGACTGCGCCACTGGCCGCCAATGATTCTAAAACGGTTGCGCAGCCCACCGCGACCTTGGCGACCGCGACCGGCTGGAGATTTTCTGGACATGAATGCGATTACCCGGAGAACCCTGTCACTGGCGATACCCTAGTGTACCCGGGTCGGGGCCCGCAGTAATCGCCGTTACAAAATACCCGGATAATCCAGGCCGTGGGCCCTAGCGGCTAGCTTGCGGCGACCCTGTCCAGCCCAAGTGCATCTTCAAGCCGTTCCAGCATAACCGACTCTGCGGGGTGCAGAACCTTGTCAGCATAAGCCACCGCCCGGGAGGCGTTGAATATCTCGCGACACACCTGTGCGGGTAGCATGTGCCCCTTGATCTTCAGGTCATGCCAGAACAAATCGCTTTCCAGACTCACCGTTGAAACGGTCATCCGGATCTGGTCCCGGCTCAATTCGTACCCGGTTTGAGACTGATAGATACCCACGCTGGTTTCGATTTCATCGTCATCCAGGTGTCCATCTGCAGAACACATTACCGCCATGGACCGAATAACCAGGTCCAGACCGACCTGCCGCAGGTCCTCAGCCTGGTGGCTGCCTCCCGGCCCGCCGGGGAGCTTGGCCAGAAAATCATCGCAAGCGTCGAGTACTCTATGTATGTGCCGTGTCAGGTTCATTTTCCAATCCCTTTAATAATCATTTTGCTTCCAGGAAAAATACAAATAGTACCGGCATTTATACTTTTTCAATAATAAGAATTAGTACAATTCTAGAAAAATACAAGTATTGACGCAAAATACTTTCCGTCATACGCCGCTGACAGCCTGCTGGCTAAATATGCGCCAAAGGGAAATCAAGCGAGACAAGAGGGTGCAGAATCACGATAATTGCCTGCCAATGCTTAAATCCAACCCCACAACTTCCAACCGCGAACAGCCTGCGCCCGGATTCATTAAACGCTTGAGAGCGAGAATCAACCGTGGCGACTCGTGGCTTACCTATGACCTGGCCAACCTGGTCCCCGGCGGCAAGATCGATGAGGAACTGCTCGAGGAACTGGAAACACGTTTGCTGACAGCCGACGTGGGAGTCGAGGCCACCGAGGAAATTATGGGTGGGTTGCGCAAGCGCTTGAAACGCAACGAACTAAAGGATGCCAGCGCGGTAGTCGACGCCTTGCGCACCGCCATGCTGGAAATCCTGGCCCCCTGTGAGGCAGCACTGCAAATCGGGACCGAACATCGCCCCTGGACCATCCTGTTTGTCGGCGTCAATGGCGCCGGAAAAACAACAACCCTGGGAAAACTGGCCGCGCGACTCAAGAGCGACGGGTTCTCCACCATGCTGGCAGCCGGCGACACCTTCCGGGCGGCGGCAGTGGAACAATTGCGGATCTGGGGTGAACGAAACCAGGTACCCGTGGTTTCCCAGGGCACCGGGGCGGACCCGGCGGCCGTCATCTTCGATGCAATGGATTCCGCCAAAGCGCGCAATATCGACGTACTCCTGGCCGATACCGCTGGTCGACTGCAAAGCCAGACCGGCCTGATGGATGAGCTGAGGAAAATCGTGCGGGTGATTCGCAAATCCGATGCCAGCGCGCCCCACGAGGTACTGCTGGTGCTGGACGCCGGAATCGGCCAGAACGCGCTGAGCCAGGCTCGACAGTTCAACGAAGCGGTGGGAGTCACTGGCCTGGTATTAACCAAGCTTGATGGCACCGCCAAGGGCGGCGTAGTACTGAACATCGCCCGGGCCATGAAACTGCCGATTCGATTCATCGGCATCGGCGAGAAGGCCGAAGACCTGGATATTTTCAGAGCTACAGACTTCGTTGACGCCCTGCTGGGCGCCGGGAGCGACCCAAGTTGATTCGTTTTGAACAGGTTGCCAAGCGCTATCCCGGAGGGCGAGAAGCCCTGTCGGAGTTAAGCATGAGCATGGAGAAGGGCGAGATGGCCTTTCTGACCGGTCATTCAGGCGCCGGGAAAAGCACCTTGCTGAAACTGATTGCCCTGATTGAACGGCCCACCCGCGGACAGGTCATTATCAATGGCCAGAACACCAACGGCGTCAGCAGGCGAAAAATTCCCGCCTACCGTCGCCAGATCGGCATCGTGTTCCAGGACCACAAGCTGCTCTACGACAGAACCGTGATGGACAATGTTGGCCTGCCTCTCGTCGTGCAGGGCATCGGCCATCGGGAAGTCGGCCGCAGAGTCAGGGCGGCCCTGGACCAGGTGGGTCTATTGGGTAAGGAAAAACTGTTTCCTGTGGCGCTGTCCACCGGGGAGCAGCAACGGGTGGGCATCGCCCGGGCGGTAGTCTCAAAGCCGGACCTGCTTATTGCCGATGAACCCACGGGCAACCTGGACCCAGACTTGTCCCTGGAAATCATGAGCCTGTTCCAGCGCTTCAACGACGTGGGGGTCACCCTGTTGATCGCAAGTCACGACCTGGCGTTGGTTGAGCGACTTGGTAAACGCCGGATCATCCTGGAATCGGGCCGACTCAAGCAGGGCAGCCAGCCCGGAGGGTTCCATAGATGAACCGGCGTCGATCCGTTCGCAAGGATACCCAGCCCCGAGCTCCCAGGAGAAAACCCACCGGATCCGGTCTCCGACTTCCGGGCCTGATCAAGGCTTATTTCACCCGGCATGCACAGAATTTATTCTCCGCACTGGGTCGCATGGTGAGGCAACCGGTAGGCAGCCTGCTTACCGTGACGGTGATCGGCATCGCCCTTTGCCTGCCTGTCGCGTTGCACCTGCTGGTGGTAAATGGCAAGGCCATTACCAGCAGCTGGGACAGTGCCGTCGACTTGACCGCCTATCTGAAAACAGGCCAGTCAGGCGATGCGGTCCAGAAGCTGGCTGCCAAGCTGCGGCAGCGGTCGGACATTAGCAACGTGGACGTAATTCCTGCCGACAAGGCGCTGGAAGAATTCCGCGAACTATCCGGTTTCGGTGAAGCCCTGGATGCCCTGACCTCCAATCCCATTCCTGACGTGCTGGTTATTCGTCCCACCGAGGAAAACCTCAGTGCGGCCAGCGTAAAATTGCTGGCCGACGAGCTGGCCGCCTGGAAAGAGATAGACCTGGTCCAGGTGGACACTGCGTGGGTGGAACGCTTTCACGCCCTGCTTAACATCCTGCGCCGGGCCGTGACCCTGGCCGCCGGCTTGCTGGCTGTGGGTGTTGTGGTGATAGTGGGTAACACCATCAGGCTGGATATCCAAAACCGCAAGAATGAAATCGAAGTCTGCAAACTGATTGGCGCCAGTGACGCATTCATCAGGCGACCTTTCCTGTACAGCGGATTCTGGTATGGGCTGGGTGGAGCATTCATTGCCTTGCTGGTGGTAAACGGAACCTTGCTGCTGCTACAAAAACCCATTCGCCAGGTGGCCGGGCTGTATGGCAGCAATTTCGAGCTCATGGGGCTGGATCCAGCCTTTACCCTGCTTATCCTGGCCGGGGGCTCTGGCCTGGGCTGGCTCGGCTCATGGCTGGCGGCAACCCGACATATGCGTCTGATCGAACCAGGCAAAGATTCTTAAGGCTATGTTTTATAAGGGAAATTAAAATTTTCCCCTTTGGAACTTAACGAAGGTTTAGCACTCTAACTCGCTGAGTGCTAGAATTTGTCGTCCCAATGTGGAGGTATTTCTGGAAAACATGAGCAACGCTTTGGCAATTCGCCCTACAGATCTTGTTCTTGCCGGCCCGGTCGGCAGTCTGGATGCCTATATACAGGCAGTATCCGGTATTGCTGTACTCAGCCGCGAAGACGAGCACGAGCTGGCGGTACGATTCCGGGATGAAGAAGACCTGGAAGCCGCCCGTGCCCTGGTGCTTTCTCACCTGCGCTTTGTCGTACACATCGCACGGGGCTACTCAGGTTACGGCCTGAACCTGGGCGACCTGATACAAGAAGGCAACGTCGGCCTGATGAAGGCTGTGAAGCGCTTTGATCCCGATGTGGGCGTGCGACTTGTGTCCTTTGCCGTGCACTGGATACGCGCCGAAATACATGAATACGTCTTGCGCAACTGGCGACTGGTCAAGGTGGCCACCACCAAGGCACAACGCAAGCTGTTCTTTAACCTGCGCAAGGCAAAGAAGAACCTGAGTTGGCTCAACCAGGAAGAGACCGAGGCAGTTGCCCGGGACCTGGGCGTATCCGCCACCGAAGTTACCGAGATGGAAAAACGCATGTCCGCCCGGGACATGGTGTTCGACGCCCCCTCGGATAGCGACGATGAGCGTGGTGGTTACGGCGCTTCCAACTTCCTGCAGGCGGCAGACTCGGACCCGGCGGAAATCGTCGAGGCCTATGACTGGGAGCAGAGCACCCAGCGCCGCCTGATGGACGGAATCAAGACCCTGGATGAACGCAGCCAGGACATCATTCAGCGCAGGTGGATAGCCGAGAGCAAGGAAACCCTGCAGGATCTGGCCGCTGAATACGGTGTGTCAGCCGAGCGCATTCGGCAGATTGAGAACAATGCGATCAAGAAACTCAGGCTGCAAATCGCCACCTGAGCTTGATAGATACGCGATACAAAAATCCCGGCTTTCGCCGGGATTTTTTTGCTTACTGCAGATGACCCGAAGCGCTTACTGGGTCACTGGCACCATGGTCAGCTCAACCCGGCGATTAAGCGCCCGACCTTCCGGCGTAGCATTATCAGCCACCGGGCGGGTTTCACCCATTCCCACAGGAATCACGCGCATTTCCAATACGCCCCGGTTTACCAGGTAGCCAGCCACCGTGCCCGCACGTCTTTCCGACAAGGCCTGGTTGTATTCCTCGCTGCCCTGGGAATCAGTATGTCCAGCCACTTCGATCACGGTCTTGTCGTATTCCTTGAGCACCAGCGTCACCGAATCCAGCACGCTGAAAAACTCTGGCCGCAGATCAGAACTGTTGGTAGCAAAAGTCACATTACCTGGCATATTCAAAGTGATGTGGTCGCCATCACGGCTTACGCTGACGCCGGTACCTTCCAACTGCTTGCGTAAGGCCATTTCCTGCTTGTCCATGTAGGCACCAACACTACCACCGGCAATCGCACCCACACCCGCGCCGATCAGGGCGCGCTGCCGGCGCTCTACCGCGTCGTCACCAGTGGCCAGACCAATCACGGCACCCGAAACGGCGCCTATGATTGCGCCCTTGGTCGCCGAGGACGTTTGTTCCTCTCGTGTATAGGGATCCAGCGTCGTGCAGGCGGACAACAAAACAGCCCCAGCCAACAGTGACACCGCGGTTCTATTTGTAAATATGTTCATTATCATCTCCGTTGATTGTTCATACCGGGTAACTTCTTGCAACCGGTTTTGCGGCCCCGGTAGGCCTGTTTACTAGTAACTGCCTTCGCCCCGCAAACCTGTTTCCGCGGCCAGCAACGGCACTATCCGAATCTCCACACGACGGTTCTTCCGTCTGCCCTCATCACTGGCGTTATCTGCCAAGGGCTGGGTATCTGAACGCCCCTCCACTACCATCCTCTCCGGATTCACTCCCTGGGCCTGGAGTACATCCGCTACTGACCGGGCCCGTTGCCCGGAAAGTCGCTGGTTGATGGCGGCACTGCCGGTACTGTCCGTGTGACCGCTTATCTCCAGCAAGCTCAGGGAGTAACTGGCCAGTACCCGTGCTCCCGTTTCCAGGTGCAAGGCAGAATCAGCCGAAAGCTCGGCGCTACCCACTTCGAAGGCCAGCTCCGAAGACAGGCGCAGCAAGACCATGCCCTCATCCTCTTGCACATCCGCCGTATCGCCCACTGCAGCCTTGAGTTCCCTTGCGATGGCAGACATATACAGCGCCGCATTTCCCGAGGCAACCGGAATCTGTCCGGCCGCCAACAGTTGTTCCTGTCGCCCACGCAATGCCTCAGTCTGGTAGGTCACCCCGACGATCCGGGTTGCCTCTGGCTCCAGCTCTGCCGGTCCGCTTACGCAAGCCGAAAGCAATCCTAGACCCACTAACATGAATCCAGCCTTAACAGCGGGCCAGCGCCGGTTGCATTGCTCCGGCAGCCCGCGTAGCGTCATTCGCCAAGGGACAGGAGATACAGCGCCATGCGCACCGCCGACCAGTGGTTCAATGTCTATACAGCAACTCATGAGCATCCAGTTAACAGGCTGATTCATCGGTATTGCGCCCCATTGGCCGCGGTCAGCATCATAGGTTTGCTGTGGTCGATACCGATTCCCGAGGCATTCGCACGCATTTCCTCCGCCTTGAACTGGGGGTCGGCATTCGTTATGGCTGCCATTGTCTACTATTTCATCATCTCGATCACACTGGGCTTTGGCATGATCCTCGTGATGCTGGGCCTGATGCTTGGAATTCACTGGATGGACAATCAATGGCTCCCCCTGTGGGCAGTCAGCCTTGGACTGCTAGTGACATGCCTGCTGGCGATGCTCGGCGGCCACGCGCTGGAAGGCCACAAAGCCCGTATGGTGGGTGACCTGCAACTGGTCATGCTCGCCCCGATCTTCTTGCTGGCAGGACTTTACCGGCGACTCGGAATTTCATACTAATCAGACCCTCCCGGCGCTGATTTACCCGCCTGATTGAGTTATCATTCCGCGCACTTATTAACCTGATCCAGGAGTGCCGACATGGCTCCCTCAAGCACAATTAATCCCATGGACTTTTTCAACCTCCGCTCCGAGCTGAGCGAAGAAGAGCAGATGGTCCAGGACACCGTAGCGCGCATGGTGGACGAAAAAGTCTTGCCAGTAATTCGCGAGTGCTTCGAGGAACATCGTTTTCCTGCCGAACTGGTCAAGGAACTGGCTGACCTGGGACTGCTGGGCAGCTCCATTGAGGGTTACGACTGCGCCGGCCTGAATGGTGTGTCATATGGCCTTATCTGCCAGGAACTGGAGCGCGGCGACAGCGGTATACGATCATTTGTATCCGTGCAGTCCAGCCTGTGCATGTATCCCATTTACACCTTCGGCTCAGAAGAGCAGAAGCAGCGCTGGTTGCCCCCGATGGCCCGTGGTGAAGCCATTGGCTGCTTCGGCCTGACCGAACCCCACGGTGGTTCTGATCCGTCAAACATGAAGACCCACGCGAAACGCGACGGGGACGACTGGATCATCAACGGCGCCAAGATGTGGATTACCAACGCTACGGTGGCTGACATCGCGGTGGTCTGGGCCCAGACCGATGAAGGCGTTCGTGGCTTTTTGGTCGAAAAGGGAACTCCCGGGTACGAGGCGCCTGAAATCAAGCGCAAGTTCTCGCTGCGGGCCTCGGTGACCTCCAGCCAGTTCTTCGATAACGTGCGTGTCCCCAAGGAAAACATGCTGCCCGGCGTGGTTGGCCTGAAGGGCCCCTTGAGCTGTCTCACCCAGGCCCGTTACGGCATTGCCTGGGGCGCCATCGGTGCGGCACAGGCCTGCCTGGACGAAGTACTCAAGTACACCCAGGACCGCATCCTGTTCGGTCGCCCTTTGAACCACACCCAGACCATCCAGATTCGCATGGCCGAAATGGCCCGCAAAATCACCCTGGCCCAGATGATGGCCTTGCGCCTGGGTCGCATGAAGGATGCAGGAACCATGCAGCCCTCACACGTTTCCATGGCCAAGTGGAACAACGTACGCATGGCCCTGGACATCGCCCGTGACGCCCGCGACATCCTGGGTGGAGCCGGTATCAGCGCCGAGTACTGCCCGATTCGTCACGCCCTGAACCTGGAAAGCGTGATTACCTACGAAGGTACCGAGACTGTTCACAAGTTGGTGATCGGCAAGGAACTGACGGGTCACAACGCATTCTGATAAACGGCCGACTGTCCGGCCCATACCGGACGTGAACCCGTACTCCCACAGACAAGTGGCGCGGATTGCCGCGCCACTGATTATCAGCAACGCCACGGTGCCCCTGCTGGGCGCCGTGGACACTGCGGTCATGGGGCATATGGATGCACCCGACTACCTGGCTGCGGTAGCGGTGGGCTCCAGCCTGTTCAGCATCCTTTACCTGGGATTCAATTTCCTGCGCATGGGCACCACCGGGTTGGCCGCCCAGGCCTTTGGTCGTGCCCAGAATACCGAGCTAAGAACCGTACTTGCCCAGGCGCTGCTCAGCGCCCTGGTTCTTGGCGCCGCGCTCATCCTGCTCCAGGGCTTGCTGGGGTCCTCGGGCCTGGCGCTGATCGGGGCCGAGGGTTTCGTGGAGAAACTCGCCCAGACCTATTTCGACATCCGCATCTGGAGCGCCCCCGCCACTTTGTGCAACTTCGTCCTGCTGGGGTGGTTCATCGGCATGCAGAACGGGCGTGCGCCGCTGATCCTGCTGGTGGTCACAACCGGCGTGAATATCCTGCTGGACCTGCTGTTTGTACTGGGCATGGGCATGGAAACCGACGGGGTCGCGCTGGCCTCCGCACTGGCCGAATACATCGGACTGATGTGCGGACTCGCCCTGCTTCGACCTATCCTGCGCGACAACCCAGGATCGTGGCAGCTCGAACAGATACTCAATCTCGGGCGCTTCAGGAAACTGCTGTCGGTAAACGCCAACTTATTGATCAGGACCATGTCCCTGCTGTTCACCTTTTTCTTTATTACCGCCCAGGGCATGCGCATGGGCCCGGCGATCCTGGCCGCCAACGCGGTGCTGCTGAATTTCCAGCACATCACTGCCTATCTGCTGGACGGTCTGGCCAACGCGGCGGAGGCGCTGGTAGGCAGAGCCGTGGGGGAGGGCAGTGAAAGCGGTCTGGACCAGGCTGTGCGCGTCTCCCTGCAGTGGTCGCTGGCAGTTGCCCTGTTCTTCAGCGCGGCTTACCTGTTGGCAGGTGATGCGCTAATCAGGCTGCTGACAGGTCTGCCGGAGATACGCCTGGTGGCGGGCGAATACCTGCCATGGATGATCTTGTCTCCGCTAATCTCTGTGTGGAGCTTCCTGTTTGATGGCGTCTACGTTGGCGCAACACGGGCCAGGGAAATGCGTAACACCATGCTGGTCTCAACCTTCCTGGTATTCTTGCCCGCCTGGTATTTCACCCAGGGCCTGCACAATCATGGACTGTGGCTGGCCTTTACCCTGTTCATGGCCGCCAGGGGTTTAACCATGGGCTGGATGTATCAACGCATGCGCTCAAATGGCGAATTGCTGAACAGCAACGGCTAGGCCCGTCGCAGCTTCCGGGCCAGGCTTTTGTTGGACAAAAAAAACCGGGCGGACCTTTCGATCCGCCCGGCTTTCAATCCCTTTCTTAAGGATTCAGCATCTTGAGGACTTCTGAATCCTCTTCTGCGTCAGCCAGCAATGTGTGGCAGGTGTCGCATTTACGAGAGATGCGATCGCCTTCCTCTGTCTTGTGCTTGCGATCATGGCAGCGGAAACACCCTGGGCTCTCCTGGTGTCCGATATGGTTCGGGTAGGTACCCCAATCCACCTTCATCGCCGGGAACACGTTGGAGGTATAGATCTCCACCAGTTCATCACCTGCCCGACCAAGAACCTCGGCTTTGCCCGAGGCGATCTCGGGATACTCAGCGGAGTAGAAGGCCTTCAGGCCAACCGGGATTTGCTCTGAAGCCTGCTCATGACTCTCGTAACCGGCCTGCAGCAAACGCATGGACTCTCGTTTAATGAACGGCAGATCCTTGGCAATGCCACCGCTGGCCATGGCCAGGTCAACCTCGTCGTCGGGCATACGGTACTGGTGAGACGGACGATTGTGGCAATCCACGCAATCCATGATGCGCCATTCCGTGGCGTCTTCCGGCGTGTCGCCAGCCTTGTAGATCTTGACGGTGCCATCTACGGCGGTCAGCTCGATGTCATAAATGTTTTCCCTGCTTTCATCGGAGCGATAGCGAACCTGCACATCAGGATTCACATGCCAGTGGATACCGGAATTCTCACGCCCGGCAAGGCCGCCGACTCGCAACAACACAGCCGTCTTGGCTTCGGTATTGACCTCATCTTCCGCGTAGACAGTCTTAACCTTCAGCAAGTCACCAACATGGTTTGTCGGCCAATGGCACTGTTCGCAGGTTTCACGTGCGGGACGAAGGTTGTGGATAGGCGTGGGAATCGGTTTCGGATAGATGTCCAGCGATACGGCGATCAGCTGCCAGGAACCGGAAATCTTGGACTTCACAAACCAGTCAGCACCGGGGCCGATATGGCAATCCGCACAGGGAACCCGTGCATGAGGAGATCTTTGGTGAGCGACGTACTCGGGCTGCATCACCGTATGGCAGACAGTTCCGCAGAACTCTACCGAATCCATGATGTGCACACCCTTGTAGGTGGCTGATCCCAGGATCACGATACTGATGGTCGTAAATACCAGGAACAGGATTACGTTCTTGCGGGTACTCTCGGTGTTCAGATCGAGAACCGGAAAACGTGCAATGGCCTCTTCACCCTCGGCGGCGGCGGCAGCAATTCGCTTGCGCTCCCGTGAGATACCAAGAGGAATCAGAACCAGGCCAGCCATCAGCACCATGGGTAAAGCCACGAATGTGATGAGACCCAGGTACGCCCCGCCCTCGAACCCGATTTGCTGGATAACAAACAAGGTGATGATGAGGGTGGCGCTCGCGACAACCATGGCCGTACCGACCAGGCTGATAGTGTTGCGGGTTAGCGCAGCGAAAAAGTCTTTTGCCATGACTGGCCCCTATTACTCTACAGTTGAATTGCAAAATTCATTAGTCAACTCTTTGTTTTTAATGCAATCCTTTGCTTAACAAAGCAGCGCCCCAGTCTTCCCGCGAGATCAAACGGTCCCCCTGCCTCCATGAGGAGGGAGGGGAACCGGCCGCTATTATCGCAGTGCAGCAAGACTTTTGGACCTTCGTCTTATACATACCCCATACGCTACCAGCCTCAGTGGCTCAGCAACGCCCAGAAAATACCCACAGCAAGTGCCACACCTATGGAAAGTGCTGTGAACCCGAAGAAATACACCCAGACCATCTCTTCCCTGGTTGGCGGCTCGCAGAGCGCTTTTTCAAGCGTGCCGTTGTCCACCATCCGCTTGTACTCGCGCGGACGCTCTTCCTTGAACTTCGCGAGCGGCATTCTGCCAGTAAACACCACGGGATCCATAGGGAAACTTTCAGGCCTGAGATGGGTATGGAAGAAATGGAAAACAAAAATGAACCCGGTGGCCAACAAGGCTTCATCGCTATGCACGATGTAGGCCGCATTGATCGCCCATCCGGGCACAAACTGGGTAAAGAAGGCCGGAATCCACAACATTAGCCCGGACAGGCCAATGATTATAATTCCCCAGAACACGGCCAGGTAGTCAAACTTCTCCCAATACGTCCAGCGATCGCCTTCCGGACGCGGGCCCAGGTAGAGGAAGTAACGCATATTACTGCCAATGTCCTTGAGATCCTGCAACTGGGGCACCATTGAGTCCGGGCCCCAGAAGAGATGTTTCCGCTCGCCGGTGAAAACGCGCTTGATCAGGTGAGCGAAATGGAAGAAGGCGTAACCGAAGGTGCCGATGGCCGCCGCCCTGTGCAAGAACCTGGCCGAGTCGATGCCCCCGAGGAAGTCCATTAACGACTGCGCCCACGGCGATGCATCAAATTTCAGTGGCAGGCCGGTCAACGCCAGGGTCAGGAAAGTGAGGACAATCACGATATGCATCGCAATATACAAGCCGCGGAAGCGGCGCACATACAGTCCTGCCTGCAAGCTGTTGCCGTTATTGCCGTACTCGCCTCGCACGGCGCCCACGGCCGCTCTTTGCAACCACAACAGGTCGTGAACACCAAAGAAGGCGAACACGCTAATCAACAAACCCATCATGAAGACATAAATGTAATAGACATAGGCATTGTCGGTGGGATCCGTCGGATCGTTATGCATGTCTATCTGCAGGAATGCAGCGGAGACATCTCCATGGCACTTGCCACAGGTCGCTGCACGGTTGTCGATATGCACCGTGGAGTTAGGATCGTCGACGCCCAGGTTCTTGTGAGGAGAGTGGCAATCAGCACAGGTTGCTGAAGCCACCAGGCCCAGCTTGGTGAACTTCCCGTGGAAGCCTCCCCGATAAGAGCTGTACAACTCGCCATGGCAGTCCCCGCACTGGTCAGGGAAATGCAGTCTCGGTCCACTATGGACAGGATCATCAATGGCGTGCGAGGCATGGCAGGTAATGCATACCGGACCTTCGCCTGTTCCGGCCTTCCAGGTTTCACCGTGAGCACTCTGGTCTTTCCAGACTGTCAGGATGCCTTCATGGCACTGACCGCACATTTCCGGCGAATTCTCATGGGAGGTAGGCGCCTCGGGATCATGAATCGGAAGGATCTTGTGGGTTCCGTGACAGGCGCTGCATGCGGGAGCCACATTCAGCCCCCCGATAAGCAGGCCATGACCATGAACGCTGTTCACATATCCCTGCACCAGTTCTGGCGGGTCATCATGACACTTGCCACAGGTTCGCGGCTGGTGAATCGGACTGACGCTTGATGTAGAGGTAGAGTTGTGGCCATTCATCCCAACCACATGACCCTTGTCATGGCAGTCCTGGCAACCGGGACCCTCTTTGTGGACGCTCTTGCCCAGCGCCCTGACAGCCATTCGATGACACTGCGCACAGATGTCGTCGCCCATCAATTCAGCGACATCCGCTGCTTTATGGCGCTTGGAAATTACGTTGGTATGGCAGTCCTGGCAGCCCAGTGACTCATGCGCCGTCGAGGTGACGGCAACATCGTCATGGCACATCGCGCAGTTTATGTTTTCAGCAGAGAAGCTTGTAGAGATTGTTGATGCCAGGGCAATCGCAACAGCAAGCGTCGCAATTAGCCTGGCAAGTATCCTTGGTGTCGTCATGATGTTTTCCGTCCAATGGTCCCGGCAAATACAATTCCTTAACGGAATTGCTCGTCACCTCCTATGACGTAGGGTCTTCTTTGTGCGAAGCAGATCGCTAGCCAATTAATTTTTCATTTTTCGAGAATTTAGAAATTGGTCGCTACTGTATTTGTAAATCGCGGTTTCCGTGTGGAACATGCACACGATGACCGCGACCCTGCCTCGTTCACAGAGTTTCTTGTAAGGCAGACAACTTCCTGTAACAACTAGGGTTTTCCGAAGTAAGAGGGGGAGCTGTCGCAGCGCAGCATGGCTCGGTTGGGGGTTAGTCGGGGAAGTGTTTCGGCTGATAGAGCGCCAAGGCCTTGAAAATTCACATTACCGTCGCCCGAAAACCCGGCCAGCCCGTTTCACGAACCCGCTGGCGCCCTGGGAAATTCAATGCGAAAAGCCCTTCAAAAAAAGTGCTGATCGGGTTTTAGCCGCTACTTTCTCAGTCATTTCCAATCGGTCTGCGCAAGCCAAAAACCGGCTCACCGCCCCGGATTCCGGCAACCCGCCCCGCGGACCAGCAACGGCTATGAACCTCAGCCTGCCAGGCCGGACTCCCCGCCTGCCCATCACAGTCACTTTTCCGGTGCCAGGGAAGGCCACGCTCTGCCTGTCCCAGACGGCCACTGTATCCTGGCCTCTTCATTTGCTGACTCCCCCGTCTGTTCGCTGGAAAACACCCGGTCATTTCACCGAAGGGGTATGTCCGGAGTCCGTCAGCCCCGGGGCAGGCCGGGGGCGAATCATGGCAAATTATGGCAATGCCTTTTTGTGGAAAACCAGGTCGGCCATTGCGTGGTATGTTTTGATCCATTATGAAACGTACAATCGCCATCGTTGAAGATGAACCCGCCCTGCGAGAGAACTACGCCGACGCATTCAGGCGCCAGGGCTATCGCGTCAATACTTTCCGTGACCGGCCAGAAGCCATGGACGCGTTCGGCTCAAGATTGCCCGACCTTGTTGTCATCGATGTAGGTCTGGGCGATGAACCGGAAGGGGGCTTCGACCTGTGCCGTGAATTGCGGGCCCGCTCACCAGAACTGCCAATCATTTTCCTTACCGCCCTGGACAGTGAACTGGATGCGATTTCCGGCCTGCGCCTGGGGGCGGATGATTACCTGACCAAGGACATCAGCCTGGCCCACCTGATCGCCAGGGTGGTTGCCCTGTTCCGCAGACTCGATGCGCGACGCTCGGTATCCGAGCAATCCCAAATGCTCCGCCAGGGCAATCTGGAAATGGACCTGGAGCGTATGAGCGCCCGCTGGCGCGAACAACCACTGGGGCTGACCCTGACAGAATTCTGGTTGGTGCACGCCCTGGCCCGGCGGCCGGGACACGTAAAAAACCGTCAGCAGCTAATGGACGCCGCCAATACCGTGCTGGACGACAGTACGGTGACCTCCCACATCAAGCGCATCCGGCGTAAATTCCAGGAACTGGATTCCGGGTTCAACGCCATCGAAACCATGTACGGCATGGGCTACCGATGGAGCGAGGACAATATTTCCCCGTGAAACTGCGCTGGCAACTCATCCTGGTAAGCCTGTTGACCCTGGTCCTGCCATGGGCGGGCTTCCAGTACGTGGCGGAGCTGGAATCGGTGTTGCGCCAGGCAGAAGAGAACTCCCTGCATGCCAGGGCGGAACTGATCGCCAGCCGCCTGGAGGAACGAGACCGGTCGCTGTATGGATCGGACGCGGTTGATGCCCAGGCATCCTACCCGGCTCACGACCTGTACACCCGCCGCCTTGCCCGGGCACCCACGCTGGACGGCTTCTCCGACGACTGGCAGCAAGCGACTTTGCCGGCTCCCTGGCACAGGAATGCCGATTCACCCGGGACCCGTTACATTGCCGGACAAGCAGGAGAATATTTCTACCTGTACCTGGATACGCCCGGCCTGGCAGAGAACATGGATGTGATCCTGGCCCTTGAAGACAAACACGGCCGGCTAAAACGATTTCGCTTCGAACCCGCGCCCCCGGGCTCCACCAGCCCGACAAGACTCGAATTCCCCGATTCGGTGGAGTGGCGAATACAAGCCAGCAGGCAGGAATCCACCCGACTCGCCCACATAGAAATCCGGATTCCGGGCATCATGGTTGAAGGCCGCATGGGGTTTTTAGTGCGCGACGCCAGTCAGCAAGCCCTCGCAGGGTCTATCAGCAATGCCCAGATGCGTCCCGGCCTGATGATCTATGGCAGTGAGGACCTGCCCGGCCTGTTGGCCCGCTATAACAGCGAAAACCAGAGAGTATCTTTAAGCGGCCCCCGGGGCTGGGTGCTGGCACGAGTAGGCGAATTGGCTCCGGCCGAACCGGGCCCAGGGAACGCGCAAAAGCCCATGAGCATCAACGCCAGGCTGTATCGCCTGGCCCTTGATCGCCAGTATCCGGATTACCCACAGGATCTTGCTGATGTGGCCAGGCTCGCAGACGAGGTGACCCAGTCGGGGTCGCCGGATAAACCGGTAACCCGTCTTTACGCCATGCCGGACAATGACCGCCTGATCCTCAGCCATGCCATTGCCCTGTATAACCGCGGCGAACCCGCGGGCATCCTGGTCGTGGAGCAAGTCACCTCCCGGGTACTGACCCTGGCCGACCAGGCCCTGAGCCGACTGGTGGGTCTATCGCTGATAGCGACCCTGCTGGCCGCAGCGGGCCTGCTGGGTTATTCCACTTACCTTTCCATGCGTATTCGTCGCCTGCGTGATGCAGCGAGCCGGGCCCTGCAACCCGGCGGACGCCTGCACACCGCACTGCCCGGTACCCGTCGAAAAGATGAACTGGGTGACCTGGCCCGCAGCTTCCAGTCAATGCTGGGCGAACTCGAAGAATACACTCTCTACCTGAAAAACCTGGGTGATACCCTGGCCCACGAATTACGTACTCCCATGACCGTGGTGAAATCCTCCCTGGATAACCTGGAACACGAAAACCTCCCCGACTCCGCGAGGCCATATTTGCGCAGGGCAGAGGAGGGGGTTAACCGCCTGCACCGGATTCTCTCAGCCCTGCGCGAAGCTGCCCGAATCGAGCAGGGAGTGCGGCACAGCGAGCACGAGACCCTGGACCTGGGGCAACTGCTTGAGATGTTGTGCAATGGATACCGTGACGCCTTTCCCGAGAGACGTTTTGAGTCGCTCACCCCTGAGGGCCCTTGCCTCATGAATGGCGCCCCGGACCTGCTGGCACAGATGATGGACAAGCTGGTGGAAAACGCGGTGGAGTTCAGTCCCGACCAGGGCCTGATCCAAATTCGTCTTGAACACGCTGACGATCGCTGGCGACTGAGCGTGGCCAACGAAGGTCCGCGTCTGCCCCTGGAAGCAAGAGAAAAATTATTCGACTCACTGGTCTCCCAGCGAGGCAAGCGCGACGGCAGCCCACACCTGGGGCTGGGACTGCACGTGGTGAAACTGATCGCAGAACACCACGGGGGACGTGTCAGCGCCGGGGACTCGACTGTGCTTAGTGGTGCTGAGTTCAGAATCGAATTTCCGTCGGGCTAGATTGCTCACGGATTCTCGAGACTGTCGGCGACCAGGCCGGCCAGCGCTTTTACGCCTACCGTCAGGGTGCTTTCATCCAGGAAGAACCGATACTGGTTCCGATAGAAACTGGAGAAACCGATGCCGATGTTAGCTTATTGTCCTAAATTGGAGGATATGGCAGGTTTGAATAAGGTAATAAGCTAACACGGGCACTCTTTAGTTCCTCAGGCCGCAGCAGAGGATGCTATCGGGAACACCAAGCAGACTCGGACAGCAAAATACATCAATGAAATTAGCGGAAAACGCAGTGCAACAAAACATGAGGCTCTAGCTAATGCTTTACATAACTCATGTCTTAACGCTCCCGGCCAAATCAAAAACAATAACTTACGCGCGAGTCGAAAATACAGTGAACTCAGCTTTGCACTTCTCTCTTTCCTGGAGTAGCTTCATTGGTCAGCCCGCCAAAGTTAAATGTAGAGCGGGAGGGGCTTGTAAAACCGCTGCCGGCGTTAGCTTATCGTCCTAACTTGGAGGACACGGCCAGTTTTAATAAGGCAATAAGCTAACACCGGCACCTTTTGGTTTACTTGGGCCGGGTAGCAACATGGAATACTAATCCGGATATTGGGGAATGGACGGATAGTTTTTACATCCGCTCCGATTAAGCTCGCTGACGGCTTGAAGTCATCGGTTTTGGCATCGGCTTTGCGACTTGCGGTGTCTTTAAATTTTTGTATCCGGTTCAGAAAATAGGAAGCTTGATCAACATCACAGGGGTGATAACAGTGAACAATAAAAC
>JAOTSW010000299.1 GCA_029864735.1 Chromatiales bacterium
CAGCGAGGTAGTTATTTGCGGTCGCCCGAGGTGTGAATCTAGGCCTGCCGGCGAACCCTGCAATCAGGATGTTTACCTATGACGCCCTGGAGGTGGCGGGCCGGAGCCGTGTCATGCGCGCCGTTCGGGTCTTCCCGACAAGCTCTACCGTCTGCCGCCCTGTGCGATAATCATCGCTTTGATGACCTCGCGGTGTGAGTCATGAATTCGCCAAGCCGACTGCCATTGTCCCTGCCTGTCCCGCCACTGCCGCTGGAACTGTTGCGAGGAGTCTCGCGCAAGCTGCTGCCCGGCGTGGCCCTGGTGCCCTTTAATTTGCAACGGGTGCTTCTGTTGAGGCTAATGGAGCAGGCACTGAAGGAACCCCTGGCTGACGGGGATTTCGAATTCCTTAAAGGTAAGTGGCTGAAGGTCGAGATTACCGATGCGGGTCTCTGTTGGTATTTCACTTGCACCGAGCAGGGCAGGTTGGTGATTAGCGAGCAGGAGAAGGCGGATGCGGCTATTCGCGGGAACCTGAAAGAGTTTCTTCAGCTGACGGCCCGAACCGAAGATCCGGACACATTATTTTTTCAGCGCCGGTTGCAGATCGAGGGCGATACCGAACTGGGTCTGGAGGTGAAAAACCTGCTGGATGGTGTGGACCAGGATGGCCTGCCAACCCTCTTGCGACTGCTCCTGGTGCAGGGCGCATCGGTGGCCGCCGCGCTGTTGTAGGGAGGCGTAGCGAGACACCCATCAACTGTCAGGTCTGGCCCCGGGTTCCATCTGCTCCATGCCGGGCTTTCCAAACCAATAGCCATTTGAAGCAGCGCTTGTCGGCGACGTCGTGGCGGTAGTTTTACCGTCAAGGGCATCCCGGAACCCGTTGATGACTTCTGCCATGTCCGCGGTGGTGGGAGTAATGCGCATAATGTCTACCCCCATGCCTTGCATTGCCTGGGCCTCGGGCAACAGATTGCAAATTTCCCCGGACATGACCTGGATGCCATTCAGGGTGAACAGTTCCTGATCTTCCTGGGTGGTCAGGGGTAGACCTTCGGGGTAGTCCTTGCAGACAAAATTGCAGTGGTCCTTGGGCAGGCCATGGGCGCGTGCGGTGAAGCAACGCGCGGAGTAGGCCAGTCCCAGGTGACCATAGCTGAGCACCTCGGTTTCAATCTGGTCTGCGAAGCCCATTTCCCGGGCATCCCGGAGTATGTCGGCGAGACATTGGGCAGATAACTCTACCGGGAAGAGCCAGCGGACCAGGCCTTGTGAATGCAGGACCCGCAATGTGTTGGCGTTATAGATGTTGATGCCGTTGCCGGTGACAAATGGCAGTCCCCGCTCATGCATGATCTCGGCAGCGGCCATGTCATTCGCCTCCACCATCATCTCCCCGTTGTCACACAGGCGTTTCAAGGTGGCCAATTCCGACCTGGCCTCGATCAGGGCCAGGCTGGACAGCACTGCCTGTTTCCCGCTGTGGCTGATCTCCTGGCCGAGTTCTATCCATTCCCCCGCGCTTAATTCACGCCGCTTGGAGCACACCGATTCGCCCAGGTAAACGATATCCACGGGTAAGTTGACGACATCCTCGTAAAAGATTTTCAGTTTTTCCGCGGACCAGTAAAAGGGCACACACCCCAGGGATATTTTCATCTCAGGCACCTACTTTATTATTGCCAGGGACGTGAATAGGCGCCCAGTGTTGTTTGGGAACCCTCGGATGCGGCGGCCAGGACTTTCGACCACTCGTTCTTGATCGTGAAATGCTCCGGGTCCTGCTCCAGGGCGTCCATGGCCTGGCGCCAAACGCGTACGACCTGGGCCACGTAGGCCGGGCTGCGTTGGCGGCCCTCGATCTTGATGGCGCTGATTCCCAGTTGCCGAAGCTCTGGAAGTAACTCCAGGGTATTTAGACTGGTGGGCTCTTCCAGGGCGTGCCCGGTTTGACCAGCCACCTTGAATCGCCCCTTGCACAGGGTCGGATAGCCTGCGTTGCAGCCCGCGGCGTGCCGATTGATCAAGACCCCGTTGAGACGGGTTTCCAGTCCACCGTCCCCGGTGTCCTCCCAGCGCACTGCGCTGGCCGGTGAGCAGGCGCCAAAGGTGTTGGGTGACTGTCCGGTCAGGTAGGAGGACAGGTAGCAACGTCCCTCGGCCATGATGCACAGGCTGCCGAAGCCGAAGACTTCCAGGTCCACCGGGCTGTCCTCGGCCAGGGCGCGAACCTGGGTGAGGGACAGCACTCGCGGCAATACAGCGCGACGAATGCCGAAGTTGTCGAAATAAAAATCCAGT
>JAOTSW010000300.1 GCA_029864735.1 Chromatiales bacterium
CTGCGAGCAATGATCAGGCTCACAATCCCAGCGAAGTAAGCGGTAATGAGCAAACTGAAGAATCTGTTGACGGAGTTAAGGCGTCGTCACGTATTTCGGATGACGGCGATATACATAGTGGGTGCCTGGGTGGCAGTGCAGGTCGCAAGCGAGGCGTTTCCTGCATTCAACATTCCCGAAAGCGCTATTGGGTATGTATGGCTAGCCGCGGTAATCGGTTTTCCTGTCGCCGTGCTGTTCAGTTGGAAATTCGATGTCACCGTTGCCGGCATCCGGCGCACGCCGGCCGCACACGAAGACGTGACAGTAGTCGGGTCGCTCACGCGGACCGATTACCTCGTCCTGGCCGCGCTGGGTCTCGTCACATTGTTCACTGCATTGGGAGTTGGCCAGCGCCTGGTCGAAGTTCAGGTAGAGACCGGACGGGCTCCGACAACCCGTGTAATAGCTCCTAACTCAATCGCCATCCTGCCACTCGAGAATCTTTCCCCGAATCCCGATGATGGGTACTTTGCGGCGGGTGTACACAGCGCCTTGATTGCCAGCTTGTCGAAGGTTACAGCACTAATGGTCACTTCGCGTAGATCTACGCTTGCTGTAAGACCCGAACTCACAGTGCCTGAAATTGGCCGTCAACTGGGGGTGGCAAAGTTGGTTGAAGGTTCGGTTCAAATGCAAGGCGACCATGTGAAAGTTATCGTGCAGCTTATTGATGCCGCTTCGGATTTGCATTTGTGGGCCGAAACCTACGAACGTGATGTGTCAGAAATTCTTGACCTTCAAAATGAAATTGCACGAACGATTGCCAACATCACGAAAGTCCGTGTGACGCCCCGCGAGCAAGCCGCCCTGGCCGAATCCAGGTCAGTCCATCCAGAAACCTACCGCGGGTATCTAAAGGGGATGTACCAGTTGCGCCAGGAAACGCCGGGGTCCGATCAGCGTGGGATCGAGATTCTCGAGGAGGTCGTGCGCCAGGACCCGACCAGTGCCCTGGCGCACGCAGGCGTGGCCATTGGCTATGCGAACCTCGCACATTCTCCATATCCAGGGGATGCCTATCCCAAGGCCAAGGCCGCCGCCGATCGGGCGCTGCAGTTGGATTCTGATCTGGCCGAGGCGCACCTGGCCGTGGGTATGTACCGGTTCTACTACGCATGGGACTTTGCAGGTGCAGAGAAAGCGCTAAAGCGTGCTATCGAGCTCAACCCGAGCCTGACTTTTGCGCATTACCACTTGGCCTGGTTGTACGAGGTGCTCGGTCCGGAGTGGGAAGAAGAGTCACTGGCCGAGGGAGAGCGCACTCGCGAATTGGATCCCCTGTCACCGATGATGATTGCCTGGTTGGCAACCCAATACGATGATGCCTGCCAGTACGATGAGGCGGTAAACCTTGCACGGGAGGCAATCAGGCTTGATCCCGAGTTTCCGATCGGTTGGTATGCCCTGGGAAATACTTATGCCGCGATGGGCCGGTTTGATGAAGCTATTGACGCGCATAAAAAACTTTCCGAGCAAGAAGATTGGTCATGGGCTATCGGGCCCACTTATGCGGCAGCTGGCCTGGAAGAAAAAGCGCGAAAAATTGCTGCCTCCCTGGAGCAATACCCCGGCACAGAGTGGCCCCTTGCATTGATCTATATGGAACTAGGCGATAGCGAGCCCGCCTTCCATTGGATAGCCGTGGCGGAATCGGCGCGGGTACCCTGGTATCCGGCGTTACTGGGATGGTCCCCAGTCCACAATGTCATTGCTGAAGACCCGCGACTGCTGGCGCGTGCGGCAGCGCTAAATCTTCCGGATCCCCAGGCGATGATCTGCGAGGACTGATCTCCACGTTGTGCGGAGAATCTTTTCCGTGGAAGTTCAAATAGTCCGATTCGCAAACTTCGCTGTTTCTGTTCACACTGAACGACCGCTCCTGGCCGAAAGCTGACACTTATCTGGAGACGTTCTGGCTGATTAGTCCAGGCGGGTCGATGGGGTTCGGCGAACGTCTGCTTTCGACCCAAAGCGGGCGCTCAGTCGCCAACCGCAAGACTTACTCTAAGTGTTGCCATGTAATCCAAATGGAGCAGGTATGGTTTTTCTGCTTTAAACTCAATGCCAGTTAAGATCGACTGGCAAATATACTGGTACACAACATTGTCCTTTATTAGCGAACTGAAGCGCCGCCACGTATTCCGGATAGCCGTCGCCTACCTGGCGCTGGCCTGGTTGCTAATTGAGGTCGCCGGCACTCTGTTTCCAGCTTTTGATTCCCGACTGGGTCT
>JAOTSW010000133.1 GCA_029864735.1 Chromatiales bacterium
GTGGAATACTGCAATTGGCTGAGCAAGCGCGACGGACTACCCGAGGCCTACACCAGGCAGGGAGACAACTGGAAATTAGTCAGGCCGGCAAACCAGGGTTACAGACTGCCCACCGAAGCCGAGTGGGCCTGGGCGGCCCGATACCAGGGTGGCGTGGCAGAAATAAAATTTCCCTGGGGCGACAGCATGCCGCCAAACTCGGGCGCCGGAAACTTTGCCGATATCACCGCAAGAAAAATCCTGTCGCTGTATCTCGAAGACTACAATGACGGCTATGCCGCAGCGGCACCGGTGGCGAAATTCACCGCCAACGCCATGGGAATGCACGATTTGGGCGGGAATGTGGCAGAGTGGATGCATGATTACTATCAAACATACCCGGGAGCTTCGAGGAATGTGGTCACCGATCCCGAAGGGCCAGCCTCTGGCGAGATGCACGTCATACGCGGTTCAAGCTGGCGGCACGGCAGCATGAGTGAACTGCGTTTCGCCTACCGGGATTTTGACAAGCAGGCCCGTCCCGACCTGGGCTTCAGGGTTGCTCGTTTTGCCGAATAAATGTCCGCGGGGAGTGAAATCATGAAACATTTGCCGATTACCCTGTCCCTGCTGCTGATCTGGGCCGCGGCACCCGCCCAGGAACCGGCCTCTGCCCCCGAAAACACTCCCCGGCAGGAAGCCCGGCCCGCTGAACAAGCCGCCGGCCAGGACGACGACAGCGCCGACGAAGAAGGCATACCGGTGGAGGAGGACAGCAGCGCGAACCCGCCGCCACCGTCATCACGATTTGAACCCACGGAGCAGATTTCAGAAGACCTGTCTGTTTCCTTCCCCATAGACATCTAGGATTCGTCCTTGAACCATTAGTCGAAGAATCACCATGAAGCACAAACAACTACCCTTCGAGTTCGTGTACCAACTTTTCTCATTGATCGTATCGGTCATCATGGTGCATGCGGTTTACGTCGCCATGGTCAGACCCAGGGCGGCGGCAATCCTTGAGCAAATGGCTGTCCAGATGAATGCCGACCCGAACTTTGTACCGGAAAGATCAATCTGGGTGCTTGTCAGGGACTTCGAGCAGGAGACCTGTTTCATCCTGCTGTTCTGGGCGATCGCCATAATGGTCTACAAGGCCGTGGCAGCGACCCGTGAAGGCAGCCTGCTGCAAATGGATCTGGTGCCGGTCGATGAAGGCATGAGCATTCTCCCGGAAGATGCCCGGGAGCTGTCCAGGCCGATCCAGGCATTACCACAGAAATACGCCGAGTCCCTGTTGCCAAGGGCTCTGCTCACCGCACTTCACCGCTTCCGTTCCACGCGGAATATCCAGGACGTATCGGATGCGGTAAGAACCGTATGCGAGAGTGAAACGGATCGACTGGATTCGGAATTGTCCATGGTGCGTTACATCGCCTGGGCCATTCCCTCAGTAGGCTTTATTGGCACGGTGCGAGGCATCGGCGATGCCCTGGGGCAGGCTCACAAGGCGGTGGAAGGGGATATTGCAGGCGTGACACAAAGCCTGGGCGTGGCGTTCAATTCCACCTTTATCGCACTGGTCCTGAGCATCGTGCTGATGTTCCTGCTACACCAGTTGCAGCTGGTTCAGGAGCGATTGGTGCTTGATACCCAGGATTATTGCGACAACCGGCTGCTTCGCCACCTGCAGGTGCGGTAGAGGACGTGGGAGTGTTACTGAGCGCACTGGAAATCAACGATACCGGCCTCACATTACTGAGCCCCGGCGCCGAGCCGGTGGTCAGTCCCGGCGTGGCTGTGCTGGATAACCGGGAGTTACTGCTTGGTGAGGCCGCCGCCAGGCAGTTTCGCCTGAGACCGGGCAATACAAACAGCCAGTTCTGGGAACAATTGAACCTGGATCCACTGGCCTCAACCACCCGGGAAATCCGCAGCTCAGCTGACCTGGTCTATTCGCACCTCAAATCCATTTGGAATCCCGGCCCCGGAGAACATGAAGTAATCCTGGTGGTGCCGGGTGTTTACAGCCCCCAGCAGCTGGCGCTGCTGCTTGGCATCACTAATGAGTGCGGCATTCCCGTGCGTGGCGTGGTGGACACCGCAGTGGCGGCCTCCCGCTATTCATCCCCGGGTCGACGATTGCTTCACCTGGACGTACATCTTCACCGCATGGTCATTTCAGAACTGGAAGAAGGACCCCTTATTCGTCGCCAGCGCAGTGACAGTATCGCTGGCGTGGGCCTCACCCAGTTAGCGGACCTGTGGTGCAACCGGATTGCCGACGCATTCGTACGCAACACCCGTTTCGACCCCATGCACCAGGCCGAGTCCGAACAACTCCTGTATGACTCTCTGCCGGGCTGGCTGGAACGCATGGAGCAAGATGGCTCCGCATTGCTGGAAGTTGAATCCAGGGGACGCAGGTACCAACTGAGCTTCAAGCGCCATCAACTGGTAGAGGCAAGCCAGGACCTGTTCCGGCAGATCGCTGAGCAGGTGAACGCCCGCAGAAACGATGCCGGGGTTCTGGTGCAGTTGACCCACACGGCAAGAGCCTTGCCCGGGTTGGCAGAAGCCCTGGCCGAACTGGATAACTGCCAGGTCGTCACACTGGAAGCCCATTCGGGCGCCCTGGGGGCCATGCAACACGCAGACCAGATTCGCTGCGACCAGGACAACCTGCGATATGTAACCAGCCTGCCCTGGCACCCCCAGGACATCGGCGAGGCTTCACTCGCCAGCGGAGCGAAAGATTCGCTACCGACAGCCAGGCAAAAGCCCCTGGCGACCCACATCATCCTGGATGGAATTGCGTACCTGCCAACCCCATGCCTGGGACTAACAAGCAATAGCGACGGAGAACATGTCCTGGTGCAGCGCGACCGGGACGACACAACTCGCCCACATATTCACGCAAGCGCCTCGGGCCTTCTCCTGTCCGACGGCCACAGCTGGATGATTAACGGAAAACCCGCCGAGCCAGGCCAGGCGCTGCGCTCGGGCGACCAGGTGACCGCCAACGGGAGCAAGCAGGTCATGCTGGCTATTTCTCTGGACAAGAAATATGGCTAGAAAGAAACGGGAACTGAACGTTTTCAATATTTCTTTCCTGGACTGCATGTCCTGTGGGTTCGGCGCTGTGGTGCTGTTTTTCATGATCATCAACCATGCCTCGGAGGTACGCTCGGATTCGCTGAATGAGGACCTGATTTCCGAGGTTAACCAGTTGGAGACCCTGGTGCTGGCAGGCGAACAACGCCTGGTGCAACTGCGCAACTCCGTCGAGGAAACGGACAAGGAAACCGCCATCACCGAAGGCCTGTCAAACAAGGTGCTGGACGAACTGGTAGTCACCCGGGAACAACTTGCCGACATGAGCAAGCTGACGGTGGCCCAGCAAGAGCATTTGAACCAATTAAAGGCCGATCTCCAGGCCCGGGACGAAGAGCGCAAGAGACTGTTGGAGGAAGGACGTGACCCGGAAGACGAAGGCGGCGCACTGCGAAGCTACGTCGGCCAGGGCGACCGGCAATACCTCACCGGCCTGCGAATGGGCGGCAAGCGAATCCTGATCCTGGTGGATGCCTCGGCAAGCATGCTGGACGAAACCATTGTCAATATTATCCGTCGTCGCAATATGCCGGACGAGCAAAAACTGGCATCGCGGAAATGGCAGCGGGCACTGTCCACCGTGGACTGGCTCACCGCCCAGATCCCCGCCGATAGCAAATTCCAGATTTATGTTTTTAATACCAAGGCAACTCCCCTGCTGGAGGGGTCTGACGGAACCTGGCTGGAAACCGACCAGGGACGCAGACTGGATGAGGCTATGGAGCAACTCCGAAAAGTTGTGCCTCAGAACGGCACCAGCCTGTATGGCCCCGTCAGGGTCGCCACCGCACTAAAGCCCGCGCCAGATAACATTTACCTGGTGACTGACAGTCTCCCCACTCAGGGTGAATCGCGGCCAAGAGGCTCCAAGGTCAGTGCAAAACAACGAATGCAGTTTTTTGACGGCGCCATGCGCGGACTGCCACTGGGCATCCCCGTGAATGTCATCCTGTTTCCCATGGAAGGCGATGCCATGGCAGCGGGCGCGTTCTGGCAATTGGCCCAGGTTACTGGCGGATCCTTTATGAGTCCCTCCCGGGATTGGCCCTGAGGTGGCACCCACGTGAGAAAACGCAGAACAGTCGAAGCCTCAAGCCTGTCTTTTCTGGACTGCATTTGCTGTGGCTTCGGGGCCATCATTCTGCTACTGGTGCTGACCAAGACGGCCGAGCCAATGATCATCGAGGAAAACACCCGGGAGCTGGACGGGCTGGTCACGCTTCTGCGGGAACAGCTCAACGAGATTCGTGGCGAAACCAATGTATTGAACCGGGAATTGATCAGTCGCAAGGACCAGCTGTCCGATGTAAAAGCCAGGCTTGCCAGGCTGCAAGGCGACCTGTCGTTTATCAAGGGCCAGTTCGAAGCGTCACGAGAAGACTCGGAAGTTGCCAGCAAGTTATCCCAGCGTCTTTCCCGGGCCCAGCAAAGCCTGAGTGAAGAGATGAAGCGACTGTTGGGTGAGAACTACCGACGCAAGGAATCCGATTCCACCATTGGCGGCGTGCCGGTGGATTCCGAATACATCATCTTCGTCATTGATACCTCGGGAAGTATGTTCAACTACAGTTGGGACATGCTGCTGACTAAAGTTGAAGAAACACTGCAGGTGCATCCATCGGTCAAGGGCATCCAGGTGATGAATGACATGGGTGACTTCATGTTCTCGCGTTATACCAATCGCTGGATTCCCGATACGCCGGCCCGGCGCGAGGCGATTATCCAGCGTCTCAAGACATGGACGCCATTCAGCAACTCCAGTCCGGTAGAAGGCATAACCGCGGCTATCCGGACGTTCTACGCACCCGACAAGAAAATCAGTATTTACGTCATGGGCGATGAATTCACCGGCTCTTCTATTGCCGATGTGGTGCGTACCGTAGACCGCATTAATCGCGAGGACGAAAACGGTAACCGACTGGTGCGCATTCACGCGGTGGGTTTCCCGGTGCAGTTTGCCAACGCGCCGAGATTTCAGACTACCGGCACACGTTTCGCCACCTTGATGCGAATTCTGTGCTACAAAAATGGTGGCACATTCGTCGGGTTACAGAACTACAAAGACGATAATCGATACGGACTCTAGATGAACCCAGGTAGTAACACTCTATCTACCCAGATTCGCCGGCCGGTTCGCCTTGGCGCACTGGTAATTGGCCTGGCCATACTTGCCGGGTGCACAACGACAGTCCCGATAGAAACCAACATCCCGACACCCCTGATTGCACCGATGCCAGTAAGAGTCGCGGTATTTTACGACCCCAGCCTGACGGACTTTGAACATACCGAGGATGTCGTGGGAGGCTCAGACTGGGTCGTGCAACTGGGCAATGCCAACATGACCATGTTCAACAAGCTATTCGCCTCCATGTTCGCAACGGTGGTGAAGGTTGACAGCCTCGAGCAAGCCTTTGCCGACACCGAGGGGTATGATGCGATCATCACGCCTTCGATTGTTGAGCTGCAGATTGCCCCGCCATCGAGACTGGAGTCGGACTTCTTCGAGGCATGGGTCAAATACCGTATCGATGCCTTCGATAATGACCAAAAGCCTATTGTGAAATGGATAGTGACGGGATATGGCAAGGCCGAACCGGAAATGCTTGGCTCATCGGATGCCCTGAGTGCAGCCACGGTAACGGCCATGCGGGATGCCGCCGCCAATATTGTTATCAAGTTTAAAAAGCAGCCACGGGTCAGAGAATGGATTGATGCACAGGAGCGAATGAATGGTCTACCTGCTCACTAATCGATGCGCTCAGGCTGTCCTTGCGACCGCACGATTAACCCTGGCCCTGTCGCTGACCCTATCCCTGGGCGCCTGCGTTAACTCCACTATCGAACAGGTCAAGCAACCCGGCGTCGCCTTCGACAACGCCGACTCCATCGTCATCCTTGCACGGCGCCATCAAAACGCCTCGGAAACCGAGGCCAGTTTTACCGAATGCGTCGAAGCGCGACTCTCAGAAGAAAGTACCCTCTTGAAAGTGCACCCGCAAAAGGCGTTTATCGATGCCATGTTCCCATGGTTCGAGCCCGGAACGGCACCGGTCACCACCGACGCGATTCCCGAGCTACTGGCCAATCCCGGGGTACGTAGCCAGATTGACCAAACCGGGGTGCGGTACGTGGTTTGGCTCGACGGCAGTACCCAGCGCATCGATAGCGGGGGCACCATGTCCTGCGCAGTGAGCCCCGCGGGCGGAGGCTGCCTGGGCTTTGGCTGGTGGGAAGATGCGGCCGACTACGAAGCGACCATCTGGGATTTGCGAACCGCCTCCACAACCGGCATGGTCAGCGCTGATGTCAGTGGCACCAGCTACATGCCTGCGCTGATCGTCCCGATCCCCCTGATTGCCCGCACCCAGGCGGCGGCCTGCAAAGGTCTGGCCAAGCAGTTATCACAATTCCTGGGGGGAGCCCCGGTGGACCTGGGCTCCGAGTAGACGAGCCTTACTGCACCGTCTTGAGAAAACCCCCTGCACCGGGTTCCTGCCCTGGCTCAAGGTCGTTGATCAAGCGCAATATTTCCAGAGAATAACCGGAAATCGGAGAATCCTCGGCCAGCTGCTCCATGGTTATGCCGGACTCTGCACGGATAACCTTGATCACAGGCTGGCTGGCCAGGTGACGTTCCGAATATTGCAGTCGGTCAAAACTGAAGATAGTGGAAATAAAATCCTGGTCCCTGGCTATCTTGCTCAGGTCATTACGCCCCGACCCTGAAAACACGTAAGCGCTTCGAGTGGGCGCATCGAAAACTACCGCGAGTCGCAGGGGACGCATTCCGAAGGGGGACCTGGCTCTTTCAGCAATTGCGATGAATCCCGGTTTACCGGCAATGGTGATGTCCGTGTCGTCCCTTAAATCCTTCATACCCAGTGCAATGGCTACAAACTGGCGCGGCGTCTGACCCTTGGCATAGCTCATGCGAGTCACGGTAATCGCTGCATCACTGTCGGGCGAAAAAGCAATGACTGCATTTTTCTCGCTCTCGACTCTCCAGCCCTTTGGAAAATTGAATTTCACCCTCAGGCGTTCATG
>JAOTSW010000301.1 GCA_029864735.1 Chromatiales bacterium
ATATGCAGAAGCGTTTCCATCATCTTGTGGATATCTTCGAAATACTGGTAGAACGCCGCTCGTGATAAGCCCGTTGAGGCCATCAGCGAATTGACACTCAATTCCCGAAAAGGGTGCGACCAAATGAACTCGAGTGCGGCATTGAGAATGACAGCTCGCGTTCGATCCGCTTTAGTGACCTTCCCCGTTGGTTCAGGAACCACGCGTAACTGAGGAGGACGTCTTCTAATATCTGACATTGCGTCAGATAATAATGACACTCCGTCAGTTTGACAATTTCGACAATCACCCGGGTCAGGCCCGGGTCACCCCTCGGCCCCTGCCATAACAGCTAGCTCTCCTGGAGCCTTCCCTCCCCATTCAGACGCGCCTGTACCACGCTCTCACCTTCAACCTTCGCCAGCTGAACGAACAAATGTTGCTCCACAAGGATTTTTGGATCGCAGATCAACCCGCGTATATTCTGATAGGTCTCACGCTTTTGCTCGTCCGGGAATGCAGCATTTCGACGCATGCTTCGCCTGTACGTCAGGAGACTTCGCAACCAGATAAATGGATAGAAAACAGGTAGCAGCAGGGCCGATGTCCAGTTAATCCGCGTGTGATGAATCTTGCTGAGCCGAAATCCCGTAAGCCAGCCCAGCATTCTCAGTTTCTGCACGCCGATCATGAATATATGCCCAAAGTAGACTCGCTTTGACTTTGTCCCCGGAGGACTCCAAAGAGAATCCAGTTCATTGGGCGGCATCAGGTTCCTGGTCTCGGATTCCAGTAACAGATAGGCCAATTTTGCCCTCAGGGAAGAATAGTTGGGCGTGGTGATAAATAGCCGACCGCCTTGCCTGAGAATCCGATTGAATTCGCTCAGCGCGAAAAGTTGATCGGCGAGGTGTTCTATTCCTTCCTGGCAAATAACGATGTCACAGGATTCAGACTCGATAGGCAGGGTCTTCGTCAAATCGGCGTATTCGCATTTCAGTTTCTCGGGCTTGAATACGTCGGTAAACAAATCATAGGCCCGAACTTCGGCCCCCGCTAAGCAGAGCGCCTCGCTGGTCCTCCCATCACCTGCCGGGATGTCCACCACGCTTTTGCCCTGAAATTCGCCGGAATGCTCCCGGATATACTCATTGACGTAAAAGCTGATGCTGCTGGTACCAGTGAGTTTCATGAAAGGCGGCCCCGGGGTTTTGTTGGTTTGTCAAAAATATATCGCGTCTTCGCTGGCCCATTGAACTGCGGTCGCAGCGCATTTTACGTCACGGGATTATTGGGCGGTAAGACTGGAAGAGTCAATTTCCGGGAGGTTTCCTACTCAAAGGGGCCATGGATCGGTCAAAACCTCTGATTATGTTTGCACCAACAGCCCCCGGGCTTTGGCCATTCGTGACCTGTCAGATAGGGACTGTTACGCTACAACACCCGCACAGGACCAATACCTTGAGTCAAACGCCGTTTTCAACAATTACGCTGGATTCAGAACTGCTGGATAACCTGGCATCCCTGGGTTACGAGTTCATGACACCCATCCAGGCCCAAAGCCTGCCGCCCATCCTGGCGGGACAGGATGTCATCGCGCAGGGAAAGACGGGTTCCGGAAAAACTGCTGCGTTCGGACTGGGCCTCCTGGCCAGGCTGGATAGCAGTGCGCTGCAAGTGCAGTCCCTGGTGCTTTGCCCAACCCGTGAGCTTGCTGACCAGGTGGCGAAGGAAATTAGACGACTGGCGCGTGCCGTTCCCAATGTGAAAATACTCACCCTATCCGGCGGGAAGCCATTCAGAGCCCAGGCGGAATCACTGGAATTTGGCGCTCATATTGTCGTCGGTACACCGGGGCGCATCGAAGATCACTTGCGCAAGGAAACGCTGAAGCTGGATTCGCTGGAGATTCTCGTGCTTGATGAAGCCGACCGGATGCTGGAAATGGGTTTCCAGGAGTCGGTAGACAACATCGTCCGGCAAACACCCAAGGCGCGTCAGACCCTGTTGTTTAGTGCAACCTACCCCGAGCAGATTCAGGCAATTGCCAAGCGCATCATGGTCAAGCCGGTAATGACCAAGGTCGAGTCCACTCATGACAGCAGCACCATCCAGCAACATTTTTACAAGGTGGAGGATGACCAGCAGCGCCTGAGAGCGATCCGGTTACTGCTGCTGAAGTATCGCCCGGAATCCACCGTGGTTTTTTGTAACACCAAGCGCGAAGCCCAGGAAATCGCCGCCGACCTTCGGGGTCACGGGTTCAGCGCACTGGCGTTACACGGCG
>JAOTSW010000030.1 GCA_029864735.1 Chromatiales bacterium
CCAAGTCTGCTTCGAGAGCCAGTCGATGACGGTTTCCCCGTCCACCTGCTCAATGTCGGAGTACTCGTAGGGAATGAGTTTCCCCTCGCTGTTGCCGGTGCCGCGAATATCCACCCGGGCCAGCACATAGCCGCGCTCCACGAAGTAGGAGTACATGGAGTAATTGCGGGCACGGGCCTCGGTCTTGCGGTAGGGCAGGTACTCCAGGATGACCGGAAATTTTTTACCTTCCACATCCCCTGCCGGCATGTACAGGTCGGCGGCCAGGCGCACCCCGTCGGGCATGGTGATCCAGGCCTCTTTCATCTCTACCTGGTATTCGGGTGCAGAGGCGGGCTGGGCGGCCAGCAAATCCTGGCCCGGCGTGAACAGTAGAAGGGTTGCTGTTAGCAGGCCTGGCAGGAAGGTCACGGTCCGGCTGTTCCGGCGCATAAACAGTTCTCCATATTCTTGGTCCGGCCTGTCCAGCAGTGCCGGCCAGTGTTACCGGGAACAGTAGAGCATGGCGCAGGCGGCGGGGTCCATATTGCCAGGGCCGGCATGGTCTAGGCGCAAGGATAAGCGAGGCTTATCGGCGGGAGTGGGAATCACGGTTCGATCTTGTTTTTTTATCGGAGGTGTCTAAACACCGTCGGGTCAATACTCCCGGCACACGCGACGCCGCCCCACATTGCTCCGGGAATGCCGGGCGAGGCAGCGTCCTGACCGGCCAGGTAAAACCCCTTGATTGGCGTCTTCGTGCGTAGCGTGCTCGATAACATGCGGTCGGGGGTCACGTTGAGTCCGTAGAACGCGCCCTCCCTGTGCCCGGTGATGGCCACGGTCGAGAGCGGTGTGGCGAGTTCCCGGAAAACAACCAGTTTCGCCAGTTTCGGAAAATAAGATTCGAACAGTTCAAATACTCGATTTTCAGCGTTCTTCTTGAATTTGGTGTAGTCCTCGCTCCGTTCTCCTGTTGGCATATTCGCCCAGCGCGAGACGCTGGACCAATCCGTCCAAATGATGACTTCGCCGGAATGTTGCTCTCTTGGACCCGGAACATGCGCGGGGTCCTTAAGCGATGCAAAGGACACAAACATGACGGGTGGATTACTGTTGGGCACATCCTGCCAGATCACATCCGTCTCGCCCTCCGGATAAATCCAGTGATTAGCCCTGGTCGCTCCAGCGGCTTCCACATCCCCTTCAAAACCCAGGTACATCGAGAAGTGACAGATACTGGGCTGGAACGAGCGAATTTGGCTGATCCAATCGTCTGGACCCATTCCTGTTGGCAAAAGCTGGTCGACCGTCTCTCGCGCGCCGATGGTGGAAATGACGACATCAGACTTAATCACTTCGCCGTCGGCTGTGCGTACACCGACAACCCGTTCATCGTCGAGGAGAAGGTTGTCGACTCTTACGCCGGCCCTCGCTTTGCCACCGGCTTGGCGAATGACGGGAAGCATCCGTTCAGCGATGACCGAGGAGCCACCGACTGGATACCAGGCACCGCACTCAAGATAGGAATTCGATATCAACGCATGAGCGGCGAAACTTGCTACGCTGGGTCGCCCGCCATGATCACCCCACTGGGCGAAGAAAACGGCGGCGAGTTCGGGGTTCTGTGTAATCTCAGCTGCAACCTCGGCAGTGGTCCGTCCAACCCAGCGGTTGAACTCGCGGCTCTTCCACCATTCCATGAACGCGCCGATGGGTTGCGGCATTGCTCGCGAATGCAGCACGGAAAGCGCTGCTTCGCGGCCCTTGTGGATTGCGTCGAACCACGCGTCGATTGCGCTACTCTCATTCGGAAAGCGCTCCTTCAGGTCTAGCGCCTGTGCCTCATAGGGCCGCGAGAGCGGTAATGGGTCGGCGTCGCCAATATGCAGCACATCGTAAATTGCCCCCATCGGCTCAAGTTCAATAGGCGTGTCGCAAAGCCAGTCGAGTATCTTGCGCTCGGGCGCCCCGGGTGCAAAACCGCTCAGGTAATGAATACCAACATCCCAGCTGAAACCGTTTCTGGAAAAGCTGTGCGTCAGTCCGCCGATGGTCTGGTATTGCTCGAGCATCAGGACCTTGCGCCCAGTCCGTGACAACGCGGCAGCCGCTGAGAGTCCGCCCATGCCGGAGCCAATGATGATGGCGTCCCAGTGGTCTAATGCCGTTGCCCGTTTACTGTCTCTATCCATGAGTATTTTCCTCGACGTTGGCGTTTGGCCAGCGAGTACTCATTCATTCTTCCAGCTCACCGCCGGAAATGGAGGGTGCTTCAGACTGGCCGTTTTCTCTAAGTGTCTAGAGAGTCTCCTGTGTCCGGAATTCCAGGTTCACACTGTGGCAGCGTCAGCGGCTTCGGGAATGGTGAATTTCTTTCCCCGTGCCTCCGGCCCACGCTGTAACGTGACATCGGCCGTCACCAGAATTGTCCTCTTCCAATGTCGCGCAGCTAATTGTCCCACCACAAGAAAAGCAGTCAATTCTGGGATGTGCTTATTGCCCCCGGTTTGGTGAATGATCGGGGGCAAGCCGCAGTAAATGCCTGTGGAAATAATCGGGTCGAATAATCGGGGTCGAACCGAGGTTTCAGCCCGGATGAATGAATGGCGGTTGGATATCTTTGGACCACAAACAAGAAACCGGCTCAAGGCCGGTTTTTTTATATTCGGGGTTGAATGGTCGGCGTGGAGGGATTCGAACCCCCGACCCCCTGACCCCGAGACAGGTGCGCTACCAGGCTGCGCTACACGCCGATATTCGATTCAGTAGCGGCGATTTGCCGCAAATTCTGCCAGCCCGATCAGTGCCTGCTTGTATTCCGATTCGGGTACGTCGGTAAGCGAAGCGATGGCGGAGGAGGCCTCCTGCTGAGCAGAGCGCGCAGTGTACTCAAGCGCACCGGTTGTTTCAATGGCCTCGGTCACCGCAGCAATGTGTTCCCGGCCCCCGTTTTCGATACAGGCCCGAATAAGGCTGGCCTGTTCCGGCGTGCCGTGGTTCAGTGCGTGGATCAGGGGGAGGGTGGGTTTGCCTTCGGCCAGGTCATCACCGACGTTCTTGCCCATTTCTTCCGCCGAGGCATCGTAGTCCAGGGCGTCGTCCACCAGTTGGAAGGCAGTACCCAGGTGCCGGCCGTAATTAGCCATGGCCTGGCAAATGTTCTCCGGCTGCCTTGCCAGGATCGCTGCGGTCAGTGCTCCGGCCTCAAACAGTTTGGCTGTCTTGCGGTAGATGATGTCCCGATAGGCTTTCTCGGTGGTGTCCGGATCCTGCAGGTTCATCAGTTGCAGGACCTCGCCCTCGGCGATGGTGTTGGTGGCGTCGGCCATGATTTCCATGATCCGCATCTCGCCGATATCCACCATCATCTGGAAGGAGCGAGAATAGAGGAAGTCACCCACCAGCACGCTGGCCGCATTACCAAACACGGCATTTGCCGTGCCCTTGCCCCGGCGCATGTCAGAGTGGTCGACCACGTCGTCATGGAGCAGGGTGGCGGTGTGAATGAATTCAATAATCGCGGCAGCGCTGACATGCACATCAGCACGAAACCCGCAGGCACGAGCACAGGTGAGGGTCAGCATTGGCCTCAGCCGTTTTCCGCCACTATGGATAATGTATTGGGCAATCTGGTTCACCAGGGCCACATCGCTGGCCAATTTAGCCTCGATATGCCGATCAACCGTTGCCATGTCAGTGGCCATTAGCGCCCGGATGGCGTCAATTTGTATCATAGTCAGCGGAACTTTTTAGTTGTAATTATATTATTTTTCAATGGCTTGTATTATTTATACCAGCCTCGGTCCCTGCTATTATGCCAGCTTGTGAGCAGAGTCTGTGGGTAGAAGATTCTGATTGACCCGGGGCGCCTAACTCTTTAGAATTTCCGCTCTTTACCGGTGACCCCTTGATTTTTGGGGATGACCCTTGAATTCAAGGACCTTTCGGGAGCGATTTTAGATGTACGCGGTAATTGAAACTGGCGGCAAGCAGTATCGAGTAGCAAAGGGCACCAAGCTCAAAGTTGAGTTGTTGTCTGCAGGCGAAGGTGATGCTGTTGAGTTCGACAAAGTCCTATTGGTTGGTGAAGGCACCGACGTTAAGATAGGCGCCCCTTACGTGTCAGGCAGCAAGGTGAAAGCCAAGGTGCTGAGTCACGCCAAGGGCAAGAAAGTAGAGATCATCAAATTCCATCGGCGCCAGAATTATCAGCGCACGAAGGGCCACCGTCAGTGGTTCACGGAAATTGAAGTGACCGGTATTACGAAGGGCCGTGCCGCCAAGAAGGCTGCTAGCGGTTCGGACGACGCTGCGGAGTAATTTCAGATGGCACATAAAAAAGCAGGCGGCAGTACTCGTAACGGTCGCGATTCAGAATCCAAACGACTGGGCGTAAAGCGCTTCGGTGGTGAAGAAGTTTTGGCCGGTAATATCCTGGTTCGTCAGCGTGGCACCGCTTTTCACCCTGGTGAAAACGTGGGCCTGGGACGTGACCACACCTTGTTCGCCCTGGTGGACGGCAAGGTTGCGTTTAGACGCAAGGGTCCCAAGATGCGTCGTTTCGTGAGCATCGAGACCAACTGAGTCCTACCGGACCCAGAGGTAGCGAAAGACCCCGGCCTGGCCCGGGGTTTTTTGTCTCTGGAGTTTGGAAGGCACATAGCGGAGAGAAGCGACAATGAAATTTGTTGATGAGGCGACAGTCCGGGTTCGCGCTGGAGACGGCGGTAACGGATGCGTTGGTTTTCGTCGCGAAAAATATGTGCCATTCGGCGGACCCGATGGGGGTGACGGCGGTGATGGCGGCAGTGTTTACCTGGTGGCCAATTCCGGGGTTAATACCCTGGTAGATTTCCGTGTGCAGCGTAAGTTCAACGCCCAGCGCGGCGAGAGCGGCTCTGGAAGGAATTGCACCGGCAAGAGCGGCGTGGACCTGGAAATCGTGGTCCCGGTTGGCACTATCGTCAAAGATCAGGAAACCGAGGAAGTGCTTGGCGACCTGACCAAAGACGGCCAGCGGATGAAAGTCGCCCAGGGTGGTCGCGGTGGCCTGGGCAATACCCGTTTCAAGAGCAGCACCAACCGTGCGCCCCGCAAGGCCACGCCTGGCACACCCGGTGAGTTTCGTACCCTGCAGCTGGAATTGAAGTTGCTGGCGGACGTGGGTCTCGTGGGATTGCCCAACGCCGGCAAGTCCACCCTGATTCGCGCCATGTCGGCGGCCAGGCCCAAGGTTGCCGATTATCCGTTTACCACGCTGTACCCGAATCTCGGGGTGGTGAAAGTCGGTGAACTGCGCAGCTTTGTCATGGCGGACGTACCCGGGTTGATTGAAGGTGCCGCAGAAGGCGCGGGACTGGGTATTCGCTTCCTGAAGCATTTGCAGCGTACCCGCCTGTTATTGCACCTGGTGGACATTTTGCCGCCTGATCCTGATCAGGACATCGTGCAGGATGTGCAGCGGATTGCCGGGGAACTTGAAAAGTTCAGTCCCGAGTTGGCCGCCCAGGAGCGTTGGCTGGTAATCAACAAGCTGGATCAGCTGTCAGCAGAAGATGCTGGCCAGGCTTGTGAGAAATTGCTGGAAGGGCTGGGTTGGGAAGGCAAAGTATTCCGAATCTCCGGTCTTTCGGGGGAAGGGGTCAAAGAACTGGCACAGGCTTGTATGAATCGTCTCGAAGAGATGACCGAGGAAGCGGCCGCCGAGGCAAGGGATGCCGAGGCAAGGGATGCTGAGGCGGTAAATCCGGAGTAGGTAGTCGGGTGTAATTCCAGGCAAAAAAAAGGCCGGTCAGTGACCGGCCTTTTTTATATTCGTGTCCAGCGCATTAAGCCATCTTTTTGATGTGGCTGTTCAGGCGGCTCTTGTGACGAGCGGCCTTGTTGGCGTGGATCAAACCTTTTGAAGCGGCACCGTCAATGACCGGCACGGCTTCTTTGTAGGATTCGGTAGCAGCAGCCTTGTCACCCGAGGCGATAGCGACCAGCACTCTTTTCACAAAGGTACGCATACGCGACTTCAGGCCAATGTTGTGATCGCGACGCACGATGTTCTGACGGGCGCGTTTCGCTGCAGTTTTGCTGTTAGCCAAGACTATTCTCCGAATGAATCTGTTCGCCAATAGGGCGGAAAGCCGAGCATTGTGGTGATTTTTCGGTCATCTGTCAATCCCGTTGGCCGGCAAACAGAGGGTTTTTCCTTTGTCGTTCCATCAGTGTCCAGGCAAAAAAGAATTTGCATGTATCAACGTATTAGCGTACTAATACGTGCATACGTCATCGAGAGAAATTCTTATGAAACCGAGAGAATCTTCACCAGGCCAGGATAAAAGGGCCCGGCAGGCACTCTGCGAGGCCTTTTTGTCACTGGCTAATGCCAATGAGGTAGCCGCATTCCTGAGCGATTTGACCACTCCCGCCGAGTTGCAGGCACTGGCGGATCGCTGGCTGGTGGTGGGTCTGCTAAAGCAGGGACTGGCCTATCGGGAGATCGCTGAGCGCACCGGGGTTAGCGTGACCACCACTGGGCGAGTGGCCCGCTGCATGGGAGCGGAAAATAGTGGCTACAACATTGCCTGGCAGCGAGTTGCCGGCGAACAACTGCCGGGAGAGGCAAATGGATAAGACCTTGCGCATGCGGGTAGGCGTTCAAAAATCGGGGCGCTTGACGGATAACTCGCTGGATTTGCTTCATCGCTGTGGCCTGGTATACAGCCGGGCTCCAGATCAATTGATCTGTTACGGGGAAAATATGCCCCTGGACATCTTGCTGGTGCGGGATGACGACATTCCCGGCCTGGTGATCGAGGGTGCCTGCCAACTGGGCATTGCGGGTCTTAACGTGGTGGAGGAGCACCGCCTGGAGCGGCTCTCCCGGGGAGAACCGGGTGGGCTGGAAGTGCTTCGCAACCTTGGCGTTGGCCAGTGCCGGCTTTGCATCGCCGCGCCCGAGGGTGTGGCCTACGAGGGTCCCGCATCGCTGGAGGGCAAGAAAGTCGCCACCAGTTATCCGTTCCTGTTACGTGATTACCTGCGTCGTAATAATGTCGAGGCCCAAGTGGTGGTGCTCTCCGGTGCGGTGGAAATCGCGCCCAAGCTGGGAAAGGCTGATTTTATTTGTGACCTGGTATCCACGGGCGTGACCCTGGCGGCCAATCACCTGCGTGAGGTGGAGACGATTCTGGAGAGCCAGTCGGTGCTGCTTCGGACCACGATGGAGGTGCCGGTAGTTTCCGAAGAATGGATCCAGCGGCTGATTCGGCGCCTGGACGGAGTGCTTCAGGTCCGGGAAAGCAAGTACATCATGCTGCATGCCCCCCGGGCTGCGATGAAAGAGATCTCCGACCTGCTCCCGGGCAGCGAGGCGCCTACCGTAATGCCCCTTGAAGGGCGCCCGGACAAGGTGGCGGTGCATGCGGTATGTCCGGAAGAGGTCTTCTGGGAAACCCTGGAGGCGCTGCAATCGGCGGGGGCGACCTCCTTGCTGGTGTTGCCCCTCGAGAAGATGCTGCCCTAGGGAGGGGACTGCTATGCAATGCGTGCAATGGAATTCCCTGGATGCCGCGGCGAGACGCTCGGCTCTGGCGCGTCCGGCCCAGAGCCAGGGTAGCGAGGTGCGCCAGCGGGTCGAGCAAATTATCGAGCAGGTCAAACACGCCGGCGATGCGGCGCTTCGGGAACTGACTCGAGAGATTGATGGCGTCGAGCTTGAGTCCCTGCAGGTGTCGGAGGCGGAATTTCAACAGGCCGAGAAGCTGGTCAGCGATGAGCAGAAGGCGGCGCTGGACAGGGCGATCGCCAACGTGCGCAAGTTCCACGAGGCCCAACTGCCATCGGCCATCCGCGTGGAGACCGCGCCAGGGGTGATCTGCGAGCAACTGGTGCGTCCCCTGGGTTCAGTTGGCCTGTATGTGCCGGCAGGCACCGCGGCGCTGCCTTCAGCGGTGATCATGCTGGCGATTCCCGCCAGTGTCGCCGGCTGTGCCCGACAGGTGATATTTACCCCGCCGGATGGCGAGGGTGGCGCGAATGCCGCAGTGCTTGTGGCCGCCCGCAAGTGTGGGGTGGCGGAGGTATACAAGGTAGGCGGCGCCCAGGCGATTGCGGCAATGGCCTATGGCACCGAGAGCATTCCCCGGGTGGACAAGATTTTTGGTCCGGGAAATGCCTGGGTGACCGCGGCCAAGATGGTCGTCTCCACTGATCCGCTGGGCTGTGTGTGCGATATGCCAGCCGGACCCTCGGAAATCATGGTGGTGGCGGATGAGAATGCCGATGCGGAGCTGATCGCCTCGGATTTGCTGTCCCAGGCTGAGCACGGTCCGGATTCCCAGGTCGTGCTGGTAACCACCAGCCAGGAGTTGTCCGAGCAGGTCCAGGCGCAGCTCAGGGTACAACTGGCTACATTGCCCCGGGCGGAGATTGCCGAGAAGGCCTTGCAGGGTAGTCGGACAATCCTGGTGGAGAACCTGGGAATCGCCATGGAGGTTGTGAATGCCTACGCGCCGGAGCACTTGAGTCTGCAAGTTGTCGAACCCCGGGTATGGCTGGCTGATGTTCAGAATGCCGGGTCAGTGTTCCTCGGCCCGTGGACCCCGGAGTCAGTGGGTGATTACTGCAGTGGGACTAATCACGTGTTGCCAACCTATGGTTACGCCCGCTCGGTGAGCGGTTTGTCCTTATCGGATTTTCTGCGTCGCATGACGGTCCAGGAACTGTCTCCCGCGGGCTTGATGAATATCGGCCCGGTGGCCCAGGTCATGGCCGAGATGGAAGGGTTGAGAGCCCACGCCCAGGCAGTGACCCTGCGATTGGCCAGGTTATCCCAAGGGGAGTCGGCATGAGCGACATCCTTCAGTTGGTCAGGCCCCAGGTCCTGGCAATGCAGCCCTACCTGCCGCCGGAATCGGAAGAAGGCATGCGGCTGAATGCCAACGAGTCGGCATGGCGTAGCGAAGCGGATAATTCCGTTCGCGGCTTGAACCGTTACCCAGACCCCTATCCGGAAACGATTTCTGCGCGCCTTGCCGGGATGTACGGGGTTAAGCCGGGGCAACTGGCACTGACCCGTGGCAGTGATGAGGCGATAGACCTGTTGTTGCGCTTGTTTTGTCGAGAAGGTGTGGACAGTATCGTGATCTGCCCACCGACCTTTGGCATGTATCGAGTCTATGCACAGGTGCAGGGTGCCGGTGTCATCGAGGTTCCACTTGAACCGGAAAAGGCGTTTGAGCTGGATCCTGGAAAACTGCTGGCGGCCTGCGAGGAAAACACCAAGCTGGTGTTCTTGTGTTCACCCAACAACCCGACCGGTCAGCTGCTGGATGAGGCCGCCGTGTTCGAGGTCTGCCGCGGATTGCTGGGTCGAGCGGTGGTCGTTGTGGATGAGGCCTACGTGGAGTTTGCTGATCGTGCGAGCCTGGTTAATTCGCTGGATGCCTGGCCCAACCTGGTAATTCTTCGCACCCTTTCCAAGGCCTATGGCCTGGCCGGCGCCAGGCTTGGGGCACTGATCTCTTCACTTGAAATCACTGGCCTGTTCAAGCGGATAATACCTCCCTATGCGCTGTCCACACCGGTGCTGGAAGCGGGAGAAGCATTGCTGGGCCCCGAGGAGTTGCAGGAACTGGAGCAAAGAATTGAGCAGACCCGTCTACTCAGGAACAACATGGCCCGGGAGTTGGCCGGCTTGAAAATCGTTCGCAAGGTATGGCCCAGTGATGCCAATTTTTTGTTGATCTCGGTAGACGATGCAGCGGCAGTGGATGCCGCCTTCGCCAGGGATGGCATATTGATAAGAAATTTCAGCAAGGAACCGGGCCTGGAGAATTGCTTGCGGATTACCGTGGGCACACCCGAGCAGAATGAGGCGGTCGTGGCAGTGCTTAGGGAGCAGGGTAATGGCTGAACAACGAGTTCTTTTTGTTGACCGTGACGGGACCATGGTTCACGAACCACCCGATGAGCAGGTTGATGCCCTGGACAAGATCCGCTTGCTGGAAGGCGTGATTCCTGCACTGGCGCGATTGAGCGAAGCAGGATACCGGTTGGTATTGGTGTCTAACCAGGATGGCCTTGGCACGCAAAGCTTTCCCCAGGAGGATTTTGATACCTCACATGATTTTATTCTTGGGTTGTTTGCCAGCCAGGGAGTGCATTTCGACCAACAATTTATCTGTCCTCATTTCGATCACCAGGAATGCGCCTGCCGCAAACCCAGGCTGGGTCTGTTGTCCGACTTCCTGCGGGAGATAACGCTTGATCGCCGACACAGCTACGTCATAGGGGATCGGGAGACTGATATGCAGATGGCGGCCAACCTGGGTATCCAGGGACTGAAGGTGGGGCCCGAGGGAATGACCTGGAAAGCCCTGGCTGATCAGTTGTTGTTGGCACCACGGATCGCGAGCCGACAGCGAAAGACCCGCGAGACTGATATCAAGGTAGAGCTTAACCTGGATGTTCCCAACCAGATTGCAGTCGACACGGGCATCGGTTTTTTTGATCACATGCTTGAGCAGCTGGCCAAGCACGGCGGTTTCTCCCTGTCCTTGTCCTGCAAGGGTGATTTGCAGATTGATGAGCACCACACGGTTGAGGATTGCGGTATCGCCCTGGGCGAAGCCATGGCCGAGGCCCTGGGAAGCAAGCACGGAATAGGACGCTATGGTTTCTTGTTGCCCATGGATGAGTCCCAGGCGCGGGTAGCCCTGGACCTGGGGGGGCGTTCTTACCTGGTATTTGAGGGAGATTTCCCGCGGGACCAGGTGGGTGGCTTGTCGACGGAAATGGTGTCGCATTTCTTCCGGTCACTGTCCCAGGCCATGGCCTGTTCTCTGCATATTCACGTGGAAGGTGAAAACACGCATCACATGGTGGAGGCCGTGTTCAAGGCTGTGGGCAGGGCGACCAGGCAGGCCATTGCGGTGTCCGGCTCGGATTTACCCACCACCAAAGGGATCTTGTGAGCGTCGCGGTGATCGACAGTGGTGGTGCCAACATCGGTTCGGTGATGTTTGCCCTGCAGCGCCTCGGCGTGAGCGGTGAATTGACCCGTGATCATGGCTGTATTCGCTCGGCCAGTCGCGTGATTCTCCCCGGGGTGGGCGCCGCTGCCGATGCCATGACCCGGCTGCGCGACTATGGGCTGGATGAACTTATCCCTACTCTGACCCAGCCGGTACTGGGTATTTGCCTGGGTATGCAGTTGCTGTTTGAGCATTCGGATGAAGGTGATGTGGAGTGCCTGGGTGTGTTGCCGGGTAAGGTTGAGCGCATGAGTGCGGCGGAGAATTTACCGGTGCCCCATATGGGGTGGAATACTGTGGCGCCACTGGGGGAGTTGCCGTTGCTTGCCGGCGTCGAGAATCAGTACTTTTATTTTGTCCATGGCTATGCGGTGACAGGCAGTGCCTCCGCTATGGCCACTAGCGAATATGGGACTCGGTTTGTTAGTGTTGCGGCCCGGGATAATTTTTTCGCCACCCAGTTTCATCCAGAACGTTCCGGCGCGCCGGGCGCCCGCCTTTTAGCTAATTTCCTGGGAGAGTAGTGATGATCGTTATTCCAGCAATTGACTTGAAGGACGGCCAGTGCGTCAGGCTGTTAAAGGGCGAATTTGACCAGGTTACCGAGTACAAGTTTGATCCGCTGGTCCTGGCAGCATCCTATCGTGATGCAGGATGTTCATTACTGCATTTAGTGGACCTCAATGGAGCTCGTGACGGCCGACCGGGTAATGAAAAGATTATTCGCAATCTGTCAGTCATGGAGGGCTTGTCGATCCAGGTAGGTGGTGGCTTGCGCAACGAGTCGCTGATCGAAACGGTGCTGGAAACCGGCGTAAAGCGGGTCGTCCTGGGAAGTGCCGCGATGCTCAGACCCCAGGCCGCGGTCCAGTGGTTGAATGATTTTGGCGCAAGCCGAATTGTGCTGGCGCTGGATGCCCGGCTGGACGCCGATGGTGAGCCTCGACTTTCGAGTCACGGTTGGACCCGGGATACTGGCCAGAGTCTCTGGCAGGCGCTGGATTTTTTCTCCCAGGCAGGATTGATACATGTACTGTGCACCGATATTGACCGGGACGGGGCGATGACAGGTCCAAACCTGGACTTGTATGCCGAGTGCCTGGCGCGTTATCCGCAGCTGGAATTCCAGGCGTCTGGAGGTGTGCGTGATGCCGGGGATCTGCAGGCCCTTGATCAGACCGGGGTGCAGGCGGCCATCGTGGGCAAGGCGCTTCTGGATGGGAAAATAGCACTCGAGGAGTTGGGCCCATTCTTGCAAAAAGACTAATTCCCTGCCTGGATGTTCGCGACGGAGTCGTGGTCAAGGGTGTGCAGTTCAAAAGCCACCGGGTCATGGGCGGTATTCTTGAGCTGGCCCAGCGTTACCGGGACGAGGGTGCGGATGAACTGGTTTTCTATGACATTACCGCCAGTCCTGAAGGGCGGTCGGTGGATCGGTCGTGGATATCGCGGGTAGCGGCAGAACTGGATATTCCATTTTGCGTGGCCGGGGGGATTCGCAGTGCCCGGGCGGCGGAAGAGGTGCTTGCCGCGGGGGCCGACAAGATTTCCATTAACACCCCGGCTCTTGAAAACCCGCAACTGATCAATGAACTTGCCCGGCGCTTCGGCAGCCAGTGCGTGGTAATCGGCATCGACAGCAAGCTGGGCGAAAAAGACTACACCGTGTATATGAATACCGGTGATCCAGAACGTATGAGCCAGGCTCCCAGGCTGACCCTGGACTGGGTCAGGGAGGTCCAGGATCGCGGGGCCGGTGAAATCGTACTCAATTGCATGAGTCACGACGGCGTGCGAACCGGCTACGACCTGGAGCAGTTAAAGAAGGTACGCGAGAGCAGCCTGGTGCCCCTGGTGGCATCTGGCGGGGCGGGAAGCCAGGAACATTTCCTCCAGGTGTTCACAGATGCCCGGGTCGACGGCGCCCTGGCAGCCACGGTGTTTCATTCGGGCAGTATTCGTTTGCCGGATCTGAAACGGTATTTGAAGGCAAATAAAGTGCAGGTAAGACAATGAAACCGGGATGGGAAAAAGGACTGGATTGGGACAAGGGCGAGGGCCTGTTGCCAGCCATAGTGCAGGATGCCCGGACTGGCGAAGTCTTGATGCTGGCATACATGAACGCAGAAGCCCTGGCCCTGACGCTCAAGGACAAGCTGGTTGTGTTTTACAGTCGCAGTCGCCAGGAGTTGTGGCTCAAGGGGGAGACCTCGGGCAACCTGCTTGAGCTGGTGAGCATTGCCCCGGATTGCGATTCGGACACCTTGCTGGTGCGGGTGAATCCAACGGGCCCTGTTTGCCACCTGGGTACCCGGACCTGCTTTGACGGGGAAGGAGATATACCCGGTGGGGGCAACTTCCTCTATGGACTGGAGAAGGTGCTCAAGGAAAGGGCCAGCGCGGATCCTCAAAGCAGCTATACGGCGAAATTACTCCAGACCGGGGTGAAGCGGATTGCCCAGAAAGTCGGCGAGGAGGGGGTGGAAGTCGCCCTGGCCGGAGTCTCCGGTGGCGAGGCTGAGTTGCTGGATGAAAGCGCCGATCTGCTTTATCACCTGCTGGTCCTGCTGGTCAGCCGCGGATTGAGCATTTCCCAGGTCGTGAGTGTGCTGCAAAGTCGCCGGAGCACAACAAGCTGATTGAAAAGCTCCTGCGTCTGCCATCAACCCGCTATTCACGCTAACATGGCAGCTGTTTTGGGTCCGCAGCTTTGGGTTGGCCGGTTTCGGTAGAGCGTTTCATGAGTTTCCGTTTGCTTAAATCCACCTCCGTCGTGGGAGGTATGACACTTGTGTCCCGGATCATGGGTCTTGCACGGGATATGGTGTATTCGCGCCTGTTCGGAGCCAGCCCCATCATGGATGCCTTTTTCGTGGCATTCAAAATCCCCAACCTGTTAAGGCGCTTTTTCGCTGAGGGCGCATTCTCCCAGGCCTTTGTGCCGGTTATCGGGGAATACCGGGCCAATCGGGATGAGCAGGAGCTGAAGCAGTTGATAGCCGGCGTTTCGGGCACTCTGGGGCTGGTGCTCCTGGTAGTCACGGCGATCGGCGTGGTGGCCGCCCCGCTTATGATTATGGTGTTTGCCCCGGGCTTTCATGGCGAAGGCGATCGTTACGACCTTGCCGTGCAGATGCTGCGCTTCACCTTTCCCTACATCCTGTTCATCTCCCTGACAGGGCTTGCCGGTTCCATACTCAATACCTTTGGCCGGTTTGCCGTGCCTGCCTTCACGCCGGTACTGTTGAACCTGGTGATGATCGCCTCGGCTATCTGGATAGTACCGTTGCTGCCTGTGCCCGGCCTGGGGCTGGCAGTGGGGGTGTTCCTCGCCGGTGCCGCCCAGTTAGCATTTCAGATTCCCTTCCTGGCGCGGATGGGACTCCTGGTTCGGCCACGCTGGCAGCCAAAGCTCGAGGGCGTGAGGCGCATAGGCAAGCTTATGCTGCCCGCCATATTTGGTTCCTCGGTTGCCCAGATCAACATCCTGCTGGATACCCTGATCGCCTCATTCCTCCAGGCAGGCAGTATCAGCTGGTTGTACTACTCCGATCGTATGATGGAGTTTCCCCTGGGGGTTTTCGGCATAGCCCTGGCCACGGTGATCCTTCCCGGGCTGTCGCGTAATCATGCCCGGGACGAAAGCAAGAACTTTTCCGCCACCCTGGACTGGGCCCTGCGCCTGACCCTGATGATCGCGGTGCCCGCGGCGGTGGGTCTGTTCGTATTGGCGGGGCCGATCCTGGTGACGGTATTTTTCGGCGGGGCATTCGATGAAAGGGATGTGGCCATGGCGGAGTTGAGTCTGCAGGCCTTTGCCCTGGGCCTGATGGGCTTCTCTCTGGTGAAAGTGCTGGCCCCCGGGTATTTTGCCCGCCAGGATACCCGCACCCCGGTGCGTTTTGGTGTGATCGCCCTGGTGACCAACGCGTCCCTGAACATCATCCTGGTCATCGTGCTGACCCGTTGGGACTATCCGGCACCCCATGCGGGTCTGGCCTTTGCCACCGGTGTGGCGGCCCTGCTGAATGCATTCTTGCTGTTCCGCGGTTTGCGCCGTGCGGACGTGCTGCGCCTGGCGCCTGGCTGGGGCCGTTGGTTGCTGATGCTGGGCGTCGGGAATGTGGCCATGGTGGTGGTCCTCCAGTATCTGCTGCCGTCGTTTGAGATGTGGATGCAATGGCATGCTCTTGAGAGGGTCGCGAACCTGAGTATTTTGATTGTGGCGGGTGCCGCCACCTACCTGCTCGCCCTGTGGCTAACCGGTGTCAGGCCCCGTCACCTGCATATGCATTCATGAGCCGCTGCCCTTATAATCGCCGGTTTTCGAGCGCGTTCCCATGGAATTGATCAGGGGGGTCCACAACCTCCGGCCGCGGCACCGTGGCTGTGTTGCCACTATCGGCAACTACGACGGGGTTCACCTGGGGCATCAGGCTGTACTGGATTCGATCATTGAGGTGGGAAAGCAATTGGGGCTGCCGTCTGCGGTAATGGCCTTTGAGCCCACGCCCCAGGAATTTTTCGCTGCCGAGAGGGCGCCTGCAAGGCTGACCCGTTTTCGGGAAAAATATAATGCCCTGGCCGGAACCGGGGTGGAGCGCTTTCTGTGCCTGAGGTTTGATCGCGCGTTCTCGGAATTGTCTCCGGAGGCATTCGTGGAGCGCATCCTGGTCCAGGGTCTTGGCGTGCGTCACCTGGTAGCTGGCGATGATTTTCGATATGGCTACAGGCGCTCGGGGGATTTTGCATCTCTGAAGGCTGCGGGACTCAAGCACGGTTTCAGCGTCCAGGACACGCCCAGTTTTCTCTTCGAGGGGGAACGGGTGAGCAGTTCCCGGATTCGTCATGCGCTTGAAAGAGGTGAGCTGGACCTGGCTACCCGGTTGCTGGGCCGCCCCTACAGCATGTGTGGGAGGGTCGTGCCGGGAGATCGCCTTGGCAGGACCCTGGGTTTCCCCACCGCGAATATATTGCCAAGCCGGCGGGTTTTGCCCATGACCGGGGTGTTTGCGGTGACCGTGTCAGGGGTGGCTGACAAGCCCTGGCCGGCGGTGGCCAACCTGGGCACCCGTCCGACCGTTAATGGCAAGCGCGCCCTGCTGGAGGCGCATTTGCTTGATTTCGAAGGTGACATTTATGGTCGTCACCTGGAGGTGGAGTTCGTCGCGAAGTTGCGTGACGAGCACCGGTTTGAAAATGTGCAGCTGATGACAGAGCAGATGCACCGTGACCTGAAGGCGGCCCGTGAGATACTCTCCGGGCGTGGCGCATGAGTGGCAACAAAGAGAGATCGGGTGTGGATTACAAGGATACGCTGAACCTTCCCAAGACTGGATTCCCCATGAAGGCAAACCTGGCCAACCGTGAGCCGGGAATGCTGAAGGAGTGGGAAGAATCAGGCCGCTACGAGCGGATCAGGGAGCATAGCCAGGGTCGCCCCCGGTTTGTGCTGATGGACGGACCTCCCTATGCCAATGGTGATATTCACATCGGCCACGCGGTAAACAAGGTGCTCAAGGACATCGTGGTGCGTAGCCGCGGCCTGGACGGATACGATGCGCCCTACGTGCCCGGCTGGGATTGTCACGGCCTGCCGATTGAATTGGTGGTCGAGAAGAAGTACGGACGGGTTGGCAACAAGCTCGACGCCCGTGGCTTCCGCCGTGCCTGTCGGGAATATGCCGCCAAGCAGGTGGATGGGCAGCGCAGTGACTTCAAGCGCCTGGGTATCCTGGGCGACTGGGAGAATCCTTACCTGACCATGAATCCCGGATTTGAGGCTGAGCAGCTTCGGGCGTTTGGCAAGATCATCGACAACGGTCACCTGTACAAGGGTTACAAGCCCGTGCACTGGTGTCTGGATTGTCGTTCCGCCCTGGCCGAGGCCGAGGTGGAATACCAGGACAAGACCTCACCGAGTATTGACGTACGGTTCAAGGCCGAGGATGCCCAGGCGGTTTTGGACAAGTTTCCGGCTGAGTCCAGGGGCGAGGGCGATGTCTCGATCATTATCTGGACCACCACGCCATGGACCCTGCCCGCCAACCAGGCGGTGGCCTTGCATCCGGAAATTCGTTACGTGCTGGCACAGGTGAAGACCGACCAGGGCGCTGAGCAATTCCTGGTTGCTGACGAGCTGCTGGAAAGCGTGCTGGCAAGGGCGGAAGTCGAAGATTTTACCCGACTGGGTACCGTCGCTGGAGCCGAGTTGGAGGGGGTGCTGCTTCGTCACCCGTTCCATGAGCGCAGCGTGCCGGTCATCCTGGGCGATCATGTCACCCTGGAGTCAGGTACGGGCGCTGTGCACACGGCTCCCGGTCACGGCCAGGAAGATTTCGCGGTGGGTGTGAAATACGGGCTGGCGGTTGAAAACCCGGTAGGTCCTGATGGCTGCTTTGTTGGCGGCACCGAATATTTTGAAGGCGAGCAAGTTCACAAGGCGAACCCCCATGTGCTGGAAGTGCTGGGTGAACATGGAGCGCTATTGCATCACGCGCCGCTGCGTCACAGCTACCCTCATTGCTGGAGACACAAGAGCCCGGTAATTTTTCGCGCCACGCCCCAGTGGTTTATCAGCATGGACCAGGCGAACCTGCGAAAGGATGCGTTGGCAGCCATTGACCAGGTTGAATTCACTCCGAGCTGGGGACGCCAGAGAATCCAGGGCATGGTGGAAGGCCGTCCCGATTGGTGTATTTCCCGCCAGCGAACCTGGGGTGTGCCGATTCCGTTGTTCGTGCACATTCAAACCGGTGAATTGCATCCCCGTACCCGGGAGTTGATCGAGCAGGTTGCCAGTCTGGTGGAGAAGGACGGAATCGATGCCTGGTTTGAATTGGATCCTGCAAGCCTGTTAGGCGAGGATGCGGCCGCTTACGAGAAGGTCAATGACATCATGGATGTCTGGGTTGACTCGGGCATGGTGCATCACTGCGTGTCAGCCTACCGCAAGGACCTGGCGTCGCCGGCGGATCTGTACCTGGAAGGATCGGATCAGCATCGTGGATGGTTCCAGAGTTCCCTGTTGACCTCGGTTGCCATGTACCGCCGTCCGCCGTATCGCGGCGTCCTGACTCATGGTTTTACCGTGGATGAGAACGGACGAAAGATGTCCAAGTCGGTGGGGAATGTCGTGGCGCCCCAGAAGGTTGTCAACAGCCTGGGTGCCGACATCCTGCGCTTGTGGGTGTCTGCCACGGATTATCGTGGCGAGATGAATGTCTCGGACGAAATTCTCAAGCGGGTGGCTGACTCGTATCGTCGAATTCGAAATACCGCACGTTTTCTGCTGGGCAACCTGCATGGATTCGATCCCGCGCAACACAGTGTCGCGCCCGAGCAGTTACTGTCAATGGATGCCTGGGCTCTGGAGCGCTGCAAGGAGTTGCAGGGCCAGGTGGTTGCTGAGTACCGGTCCTATGAGTTCCACAGCATCTACCAGCGGGTACATAATTTCTGCGTGCTGGACATGGGAAGTTTCTACCTGGACGTGATCAAGGACAGGTTGTACACCACGGCCGCTGATTCAATGGCGCGCCGCTCTGCCCAGACAGCGATGTACCACATTGCCGAGGCGATGGTGCGCTGGTTGGCCCCTGTCCTGGCATTTACTTCGGAAGAAATCTGGCAGGATCTTCCGGGCGATCGCGAAGAGTCTGTGCTTATGGCTACCTGGCACAAGATTCCCGAGCCCGGTGACCATAAGGCGGCAGTTCAGTGGGATCGTGTAATGCGCCTGCGTGAACTGGTATCCAAGAAGTTGGAGGTGTTACGAGACGCCGGAGATATTGGCTCATCGCTGGGTGCCTGCGTGACCGTGCGCGCCAACCAGGAATGGTTTGATGGATTGAAGGGCCTGGGTGACGAATTGCGATTCGTATTAATTACCTCCGAGGCCTCCCTTGAACTTGACGCGTCTATGGGCGCCTCGGATGAGGAAAGTGGCGAGGCTGGTCTTGAGATTCTCGTAGTCCGATCCAGCCATGAGAAGTGCGCACGATGCTGGCACCGCCGTGAAGATGTGGGAAGTTCAGAAGAACATCCCGAAATCTGTGGCCGATGCGTTGAGAACGTGGCGGGCGAGGGCGAGCAGAGGTTCATGGCGTGATTAAAATGCGAGGCCATGTTGGCGCCACACGTTGGCTTTGGCTATCGGCCGCAGTGATTGCAGCGGATCAGCTAAGCAAGTGGTGGGTGGTAAACGGTTTTGAGTTGTACCAGCGAGTAGAACTGCTGTCCTGGCTTGGGTTGACCCGTTTGCATAACACCGGCGCGGCATTCAGTTTCCTGGCGGATGCCGGCGGCTGGCAGCGGTGGTTTTTTGTTGGGCTGGGTGTAGTGGTAAGCGGGGGTGTGCTTGTTTGGCTGCGCAGCCTGCCGCGCTCCGGACAGGCAATGCTGGCTTGTGGACTGGGCCTTATCGTGGGCGGTGCGCTGGGAAATGTCATCGATCGTGTCGTTTACGGTTACGTGGTGGATTTCATCAGTGTTCACTACCAGCAGGACTGGTTTTTCCCGGCGTTCAATGTTGCCGACAGCGCAATCAGCGTGGGTGCATTTTTCCTGATCCTGGACATGATTTTCGGGTCCCATCCAGACGAAAAAAAAGCCGCTGAATAGACAGCGGCTTTTTTCTTCTTTCGATTAGCTTCCTAACGTCGCCAACAGTCATCCCCATCAGTACCTGTCGCGGTGCGTTGTCCGAGCTGGTTGATGGAAAAACTTGTGCAGCCTGAATCGGCCGCCTGGGAACCCTGCGCAGTTGCTGTAGCGGTATAGCCTCCGGCTCCGGCTCCAGCTATGGCAAGGGCGTAGAGATTATCCGGCGTACCCGGAACACCCAAGGCCGCCGGGTCTCCAGAGTAGGTATTGTTCTGCATGTAGAAGCGTTCCTGCGCCGCTGCAATCCTCAGCAAGGCAGAGGTGGCATCGGTGCGCTTGGCTCTCCTGACGTACTGGCCGTAGGCAGGGATGGCGAGCGAGGCCAGGATGGCCACGATTACCACCACTATCATCAACTCGATCAAGGTCATGCCGCGTTGCTTTTTAGTCATTGCTCAGAACTCCTTGTCGGGGCGGCCCGTGAGAGGCCGCCCCGTTTTGTCACTCGGTACCGGCTTGTTCCCAATAGGTACGTATGTAGGGCGGAAGATTCAAGTTGCCAATCCCCTCCAGTCCTACAAAGCCATAGACCATTTGGCAGTCCCCGGTGGTGCAGGTATTCGGGTCGGGGAACAGGAATACGATTTCCGGTGCGATACCGCCCATGGCCAGATCTTGTACCCTGTCGGCAACGGTAAGATCGTCATCAGAGCCGACGCCATCCAGGTTGTTTACCGGCCGTCCATCAACCGCGCTGACGGCATACAACTTGTTCAGGCCCTGACCGGGTTGGCAGGGATTGACGTTAGCGCCGGGAGTGAACGTTGTAAAGAACACGGTATCGGCGAAGGTACGTGACTCTGACAAGACCTTTTCACCCGTCCCCATCTCTCCGCCGGCACTCAACACAATTTTCCAGCCAGGATCGCCAGGAGCAATGCTGGGTGTGGCGTCATTGGTCACGTCGATCAAATCCCCATCCGACAAGGGTGTGATGGCGTCATATTCGGCCTGGGTAAGTCGGTTGAACGGGTTGAAGTCCCTTACGGCGTAGAAGCGGTCCGCATTCGTTTTGTCCAGGGGGTGGGCCCGATAACCTGATCCCACACCCAGGTGCATAAAGCGGCTTCCTGCCCCGCGGGTTACCAGGGCTGCATCGGGGGCGTAGTAGAATCGCCGGTTCTCGATCGGGTCGGTCTGGTTGGCCACGCCGCCCAGGGATGCGATGACGCCACCCGTGGCGAAACTGTCGGCAGGCTCACCATTCCAGAGGTCGAATCGCCATACCTGCCCGCCCACGTCAGTGGCGTACAGTCGATCGGTCAGACCGTCCATGGATAATTCCAGCGCCCTGATGTCGCTGACGATGGAATTGGTGAAATCGGCCGATCCGAAATTCGGACCGCCACTTGATCCTGCATGCCACAGCTGGCTGCCGCTCAGGGCGTCGACGATGAAGATGCCGTTACCTTCCGAATCCTCGGTATAGGGGCCTGCGTCCTGAGCGGTGTCGTAACCGGCACCAAACGCCAGGGCCAGCAGTTTCTCATTCTGGCCACTA
>JAOTSW010000302.1 GCA_029864735.1 Chromatiales bacterium
CCACATCAAAACCACCGTCGATCAATCTCGATAAAGCGGCGTCATCACGGGCCTCCAGCGCTACCGGCCTCAGCTTGCTGCCGCCGGCGTGCTCGCAGGCCGCCTGAGCCACCCCCAGATCCACGTCGGCGCAGGTAAGCTGCTCAACCGCGTCGCTGGCGGCCAAATCATGCACAACTGCCCGACCTTGCAGGCCGCAGCCTATCACCAGCACTTTCATGCAGTCGTTCTCCCGTTACCAGACAGTTTTTTTGAAGAGAAAAAGGGGGACAGGCACCAATTATTTCAGGTTCGGGCTCGAATCGGCATTAGCGGCAATAAATGTATCCGGCCCCTTATATTTACGTCTTTTGCAACAAGGCCTTGAAGCGCGGATGCTCACGCAGGGGGTCCAGGTCGCTGTCATTCATCATCCAGTCGACTTCCGCCATTCCCTTGCGCTTGGACTTCTCCAGGCAATCCAGCGCCATGTCTATCTGGCCGATGTTGGAGTACACGCAGGCGACGTTGTACAGGTTCAAGGCATCATCAGGTTGGCTGGACTTGGCACGCTCCAACCACTCCATGCCCTTCTCGGTTTGCCCTGCCTCCAGCAAATTCACCGAGCCAAAACACAGGGCTCGCGCGTCATTGGGTGAGGTTTGAAGGCGCTTCTCAATCACTTCCAGGGTACGCCGGCGGGCGTCGTTTCGCTGTTCCTCGCGTCCCAGCGCCCGGTATACCTGGGCCAGCAACGCCAGGGCCTGGTAATCATCCGGGCGAACCTCGGTGGCCTTCTCAAATAACTGCGCCGCCTGCTCCAGCTTGCCCTTGGAGAAGGCGTGACGACCGTGAAAGTAGTAGGCATCGAACAGCGTGGGGTCCAGCTCAACAGCCCGCTGAAAAGCCAACTCTGCCTCGGCTTGACGTTTGCTGTGAGACAAGGCCAGTCCGCGAGAGGCATGTACCTGGGCAACCTCTGGCGCCAGCTGAAGAGCCAGGCGACTGTTGGTCTCCGCCTGCAGTCGAATGGACACAGCACTGTCGGCGTACATATAAATAAACGAGAAACAATCAGCCAGGCCTGCATAGGCCAGGGCGTAATCCGGGTCCAGGTCGATGGCCCGGGAGAAATCCTCTCGTGCCTGCTTCCACCCCGCGTCACTGAACTGGTAAAAATGCCGGCGGCCCCGCAGGTAGAACTCGTAGGCTTCCATATTCTCGGTAGGATGCTGCTCGATCGCCTTCTCGGTGCTGGGATTCAGGGTCAGCTTGAACGCCCGGGCAACGTTTTCAGCGATTTCTTTCTGGATCCCGAAAATATCCTTCAGTTCCCGGTCAAAGCCTTCTGACCAAATGTGATAGCCGTCGCCGACATTGATCAACTGCGCTGTCACCCGCAGGTGATTTCCGGCCTTTCTCACACTGCCTTCCAACACGGTATTCACATTCAGGCGCTCACCAATGGAATCGATGTCCATGGTGGTGCCCTTGAACTGGAACGAGGCGGTGCGGGAGGCGACCTGCACGCCGGGAATCCGGGCCAGGGAATTGATGATCTCCTCCGCCATGCCCTCACAGAAATGATCCTGATCCTTCTCCGGACTCATGTCGGCAAATGGCAGCACCGCGATGGAGTGCTCGGTCTGGGGGCTCACGGTTTGCTTTGCCACGCTTACCGGTTTGCGACGCTGCTTCTTGGTACGGCGAATGCCTTCAGGAGTAACTTCCAGGGCCCAGGCCAGGATCAAGGCCACCGGAAATCCAAGCGCTAACAACCACAAGACCAGAGCGGTTGACCACTGGGGAAGGTTCAGGGGCTCGAAGGTGGCATCAGCTACCTGCATCAGCACCCAGGCGCCCACCACGTAGGCGATACCTACGCGGATCACTTTGCGGCGCTTGAGCTCCTCAAAATACGCACCCAAGCCAGACTGTTTTTCACTCATATATTTTCTCGTTTCTCGCCTGGCAACCCTGACAGCCGGTCATGAGTTTTGAATACCCTGGAACCAGTCCTATCCTACATGAAAAGCCATGATCGGCAATAAAACCAGATAGTTCTGGCCAGGACAGGATCTTTTGTCCCAGGCTGGATGCTCACTCAGCGGGCCATGATCCGGGGTCTCGGAGGCGAGGAGGACGGCGCGGTGGAAGAACTGCAGCGGGTCCTGCAGATGCCGTCTGCCCGCAGGGTGACCGTATGGGAATTGCGCCTTGATCCGAACTGGGATTTCATGCGCGACAATACGCGGTTCCAGGCCCTGGCCA
>JAOTSW010000031.1 GCA_029864735.1 Chromatiales bacterium
ATAGGAATGGAACATTAAACACTGTTTGAGCTGGATATAAAAGACATTATTGGGCTTTTTAACCCAAATATAGTATTTTCACTTCAAATAATTCAAATAGAGTGAAGGTTCAATTAACCCATCACGCCGTACTCCAGGAGAAGCCAGCATGACGCCCACGCTAACCCGCTACACACGCGAGCAATCTCGCAGGGACCTGGCCATCAGAATGATCGGTCACGAAGTCAGAACCTACTTGATCCGCCGTTGCACCGGCCTGAGCGAAGATCGGATACGCAAGCTCTACAACGTCTATTTCCGCCAGGACGGCTGCCCGGTAACCCGACATCGCGGGAAGACTCCCAGGCAGCCCGAGTATTTTACCCGCAATCTCACGGCGCAATTGGAGGCAACGACATTTATCCGGGTTTGCCTGGCCGCCGGCATTATCAGGTTCAACGAGCAAGACAGGATCACCCTGGCACTCCCCGCATCCAGCGCCGAATACGGACAAAAGTTCTGCGACGCCTACGAGGCGTACATGGTCCTGCACAACCCCCCCGGGCTGAGCTTTGAGCGCGCCTGGAACTTGATCGATGCGCTTTGCAGAGGACACGTGGTCGGTATGACAAATTGCCGCCGCTGCGAAGTGTCGTTCTTGCGGGACACGCTGGACGCCAATGACGTTGTCTGCCCGGCCTGCTGCCTCGGCTCCCTGCAATGAACCATTCGATTCCAGACAGCCATGGCAGACCCGGAGCCGAAAAGGTACCCTGAATGTAATTCGGCACATCTCATGGAGGAGCCAGAACATGAACTGGTGTACCGCCGACTTATGCGACAGCTTCAGCGAAGAACTACAAATAGCCCAACCGCTATTCCGGGCCTATGGCGGGACCGCCCGCTTTTACGGGCCGGCAGCCACCGTAAAGGTTTTCGAAGACAATTCCCTGGTGCGCGAGGCGTTTGAAAGCGACGGAATGGGGAGAATCCTGGTGGTAGACGGAACCGGTTCGCTGCGCTGCGCCCTGCTAGGAGACATGCTGGCAAAGCTGGCTATCGATAACGGCTGGACCGGGGCTATCGTCAACGCCCCGATACGCGACAGCAAAGTCATTGGCAAGATGCCCATTGGCATTCGTGCCCTGGGAACCTGCCCCCTGAAGAGCGTAAAACTCGGCGCCGGGGAGAAAGAGTTGCCAGTGCAATTCGCCGGCGTATCCATCAGACCGGGAGACTGGGTGTACGCGGATGAAGACGGAATAGTCATCGCTTCTCGCGAGTTACCCCTTTGACCGACACCTTGAAACCACCCGCTATTTCAGCAGCCAATTCCTTTGCAGCAGCCCCGGTGGACCGGGCCGCCCACCTGCGCAAGGATGCTGCCTGGCTATCCCAGGCCATGCAGCACGAGAATTCCCGGTTCCTGCCCCTGTCAGACGGCCGCAGCCTGGTGAACATCCAGGGCACGCCACGGCCTTGCATGCTGGACAGCGCCCGGGTCCGGGACATCGGCGTGACAGGCGATCGCCTGACCTTCCTGGGCCTGTGGGAAGACCGCGCAACCTTCGCATTCGAGGCGCTGGATAGCGAAATGGACGCCCTGGCCGAACACGGCGAGTTCATGGACCTGTACAGCCTGGCCTACTCACTGGACGCCAACACCTCGGCAGTGCTGGGCTATGCCAGGGCAGTAATGCTCTGGCAGCAACGACACCCCCATTGCAGCCGCTGCGGCGAGTCGGTGAATTTTGAGTTCGGCGGTCATGTGCTGGCCTGCTCCAACCCGGACTGCGGCAAGCACCAGTTCCCCCGCCTGGACCCGGCCATCATCGTGCTGGTGGAAGACGGAGAACGCTGCCTGCTGGGAAGACAAGCCACCTGGCCCGCCCAGCGCTATTCCACGATTGCCGGATTTGTTGAGCCAGGGGAAAGCCTGGAGGATGCCGTGATCCGGGAGGTGTACGAGGAAACCGGGGTACGCGTGCATTCACCGCGCTATCACTCTTCCCAACCCTGGCCCTTTCCCTCATCCCTGATGCTGGGTTTTTATGCCACCGCCAGCTCCACCGAAATCCGGCTCATTGACGAAGAACTGGAGGATGCACGGTGGTTTACCCGGGAGGAACTGACCTCGCAAACCATCAAGCTGCCCCCCTCCCTGTCAATTTCCTACCGGCTGATCCAGGCCTGGCACGATGCCGGTTCCGACACGCCCCTGACCGAAGTACGCGCCTGGTAGTGAGACGCCGGTCGATGCGATTCAGGCATCTTTCGGTATGCTTGAACCCCTTCCAACACTGCGAATCCACTCTTTGTTATGTGCCTGATTACCTTTGCCTGGCGCACCCTGCCGGAATCACCACTCGTCTTCCTTGGCAATCGCGATGAATTTCATCGGCGGCCCTCAGCCCCGGCCCATTGGTGGGACAATCCCGCAGGCATCCTGGCAGGCAGGGATCTGCAGGCCGATGGAACCTGGCTTGGATTAAACCGCCAGGGGCGTTTCGCCGTGGTGACAAATTTCAGAGAAGGTGGCAGTGAGCCGGCAAAGCGCTCACGGGGCGAACTGGTGACTCGGTTCCTGGAAGGCGTGGACGGCGACGCTCACTGGAACAGCCTGCACGAACAAGCCGATGACTACGCCGGCTTCAACCTTATTTTTTACGACGGCGAGAGCCTGGGGTATTTCAGCAACCGGGGTATGCACAGACGATCCCTGGAACCCGGCCTGTACGCCCTGAGCAATCATTTTCTGGATACGCCCTGGCCCAAGGTCACGCGCCTGAAAAAGGCCCTGAACGAGCAACTGCAGTTACGCTGGAGCGAGGAGGCCATGCTGGATCTAATGCGCGACCGGCAGCCGGCCCGCGACGAAGACCTGCCAGACACCGGCATAGGCAAACAATGGGAACGAATGCTGTCGCCTGCGTTTATAGTGAATGAAGAATATGGCACTCGGTGTACCAGCCTGATCCGCCAGGATCAGCACGGAGAGTTCAGTTTTACCGAAAGAAGCTTCGACCGCGACGGCCTGCCCACTGCCACCCGACAGTTCACGTTTTCCCCAGACCAGGACACCTGACAAAAATGACGACCACCGCCTGCAGCCCCCTCCCTTACGGCAGTTGGCCATCCCGGATCAGCACCGAGCTGATCACCGGCGACAGCATCCGACTGTCCTCGCCTGCTGCCGACCAGGGAACCCTTTACTGGATAGAGGGACGGCCAGAGGAAAACGGTCGCTCGGTACTGGTTTGCCGGGGTCCTGACGGCACGACGCGAGAGCTTAGCCCGGAACCATTCAATGTCAGGAGTCGGGTGCACGAATATGGTGGCGCCCCGTTCGTCGCCGCCTCGGGACGATGCTGGTTCGTTGATTTCAAGGATCAGCATATCTATGAAACAAGCCCGGACGGGCCGCGAGAGCTGGCTGGCTATCCCGAACATCGCTTCGCAGATTTTGAACTGGATGCCCAAAGGGGGTTCCTGCTCGCGATTTGCGAGGAACACCGGGCGCAAGATGAACCCCGCAATTCGTTGGTAGCGATAAACCTGGATTCAGGCGAGCTGAAATCCCTGGCCAGTGGCCGAGACTTCTACAGCAATCCGCGCCTCAGCCCTGATGGGAAGCGCCTCGCCTGGTTATGCTGGAACCACCCCAACATGCCATGGGACAGCAGCGAATTGTGGGTGGGTGAATTTAACTCCCGGGGCGAGTTGGAGAATTGCCAACAATTGGCAGGCTCCGCCGAAGAATCCATCTTCCAGCCATTATGGGCCGGGGATGGACGGCTGTTTTATGTCTCCGATGCCGATGACTGGTGGAATCTGTATTGCCGGGATGAAAACGGCTGCAGGCAGGTCACCCGGGAGAAGGCCGAAATGGGTCTGCCCCAGTGGGTGTTCGGAATGAGCGCCTACGGGTTGGTTGACACGCATACCGCAGTAGCCAGTTTCAAGGGTCCCGGGCAAAACACTGCAATGACTATCGACCTGGATACCGGCGAAACCCGAAAGCTGGAATTACCCTGTACCGCTATTGAGCACCTGGCGGTTGAGGACGGCAAAATCTTGCTGCTGGGCGGGTCACCGGCCCAGGCCAACACACTGTATTGCTGTGAACCGGATGGCTCCAGGCCGGAGACTCTCAGCAAAAGCATTACCCTGGACCCGGACCATGCCTGGATATCACGACCCCGCTACATTGAGTTTCCCACCAGCGACGGACAACTCAGCCGTGGTTACCACTACCCGCCAAAAAATCCGCTGGCCCGGGGCCTGGAAGGCGAACTTCCTCCCCTGATTATCGTTTGCCATGGCGGGCCAACCGCAGGCGCATCGACAGCCATGGACCTGCGAATTCAATTCTGGACCAGCAGGGGCTTCGCCGTATTCGACGTGGATTACCGCGGTAGCACCGGCTACGGCCGTCCCTATCGCCGCGCCCTTTACGGAAAGTGGGGAGTCGCCGACGTCGAAGACTGCGTCTATGGAAGTCGCGCCTTGTGCGAGATGGGCCTGGCAGACCCTAACCGATTACTGATCCGCGGCAGCAGTGCCGGCGGCTACCTGGTACTTTGCGCAGCCGCCTTTCACAGGCAATTCAGTGCTGGTGCGAGTTATTATGGAATTGGTGACCTCCAGAGCCTGTTGGAGCACACTCATAAGTTTGAGTCGCGCTACGATAGCACCCTGCTGGGAGGTGGTGACGTGAATGAAATTATCGCCCAAAGATCGCCCGCCAGACACGCAGAAGATATTCGTATGCCCCTCATATTGTTCCAGGGGTTAAGTGACAAGGTTGTCCCTCCCGAGCAGTCTGAAAACATGTACAAACTATTGCTAAAGCAAGGCCTGCCTGTTGCCTATCTTTCTTTCGAGGGAGAGGGCCATGGGTTTCGAAATTCGCAAACCATTGCGACAAGCCTGCAAAGCGAACTGGCTTTCTACGGTCGAATTCTCGGCATCGCCGTGGCCGGTGAACTACCCGAAGTTGCGATCCACAACCTGCCCCCAGGCTGAGGCGACACAAACTATTCTTATGAGATTCTTTCGCCTCATAATCTTTCTGGCACTGGCACTGTGTTCCGCGGCTCAGGCCGAGGTAACGTTCTCCGTGTCTGGTGTAGAGGGGGCCGAAAAAGAAAACGTGAGGGCCTACCTGGAGGCTGGCTCTTTCCGTCCGGGGAGAACCCCAACTGATCTCAGGATGAAAAGGCTGTTGCAGCGTATAGAAAATGCCGCCAGCTCGTCCCTGGAGCCTTTCGGCTATTACTCCCCGGTAATCACCAGTGAAATGACCCGGGATGGTGATGATTTACACGTGAAGGTGAATATCGACCCGGGCGACCCCACCCTTTGGCAAATGCTCGACATACAGGTAAACGGTACTGGCGAAACCGAGCAGGCATTTCAGAACATTCTTTCCAGCCTGCCCATGGGGCCGGGCCAACGTGCCCTGCACGGCCAGTACGATCAAACCAAGCAGCGCCTGCGGCGCGCCGCGTTGGACCTGGGTTACTTGAATGCCGAATTTGAATTCAGCGAGATTTTGATTAACCCGGTCACACGTTCCGCGGATGTTCGGCTAATCCTGCAGACCGGGGAGAGGTTTCACTTCGGGCCGTTGATCATAGACCAGGACGTGATTGACGATGAACTGCTATCCCGTTACGTAAATATCAAGGAAGGAGACCCTTTCTCTTCCAACCGCCTGTTGATGGCCAAGCAGACACTTTACGCCACAGACTTTTTCAGCACGGTAGACGTCAGTGCCGATCGTGCAGAGTCTATGGACGGCCTGGTCCCCGTTCGCATCACCGCAGAAAAAGGCAAGCGACACCGTTACGGGGTCGGCTGGGGTTACGGCAGCGACACCGGCTACCGCGTGAGCGGCAACTGGACCATGCGCCGGATAAACAGCTCCGGACACAGCCTGGCATTTGACGCCCGCTATTCACCCATTACCTGGAACTTTAATTCGACCTACATCATTCCCATCGGCAACCCGGTGCTGGAACGCCTGGCGCTTAGCGCCGGTACCGTTGATGAAGACCTGGGAGACGCAAACAGCAAACGCATGTATACCCGGGCCACTCTTATACGTGTTCCCGGAGAATGGCAGCGCCAGACGACATTGAGCTACCAGAACGAAACCTCGGACCTGGTGAACTACACCCGGCATGACCAGTACTGGGTCCCATCGCTGCGCATGATACGCACCTGGTCTGAGACCCGATTTGGCATTGTGAACGGCTTCAAGATTCTCGGTGAAGTCCAGGCCTCTGGTACCGGCCTGGGCCTGGAAACCAACTTCATTCAGGCCAGCCTGCAGGCAAAACTCATGATGCCAGTGGGAAGCCGCGGCACATTGTTACTGCGCGGTGAGGCGGGCACAACATGGACTGAGGACTTTGACCTGCTGCCGGTCTCACGGCGCTTCTTTACCGGCGGCGATGACAGCGTCCGCGGATACCGGTACAACAGCATCAGCCCACCCGGGCCAAGCGGTAACGCGCTGGGCGGAAAACACTTGTTGGTTGGCAGCGTGGAATACGATCACGTGATCAAGGGTCCCTGGGGGGTCGCAGTCTTCGCTGATAGCGGAAACGCATTCAATACCACCGCGGACGAATTTGAAAACAGCGTCGGGGTCGGTCTGCGCTGGCGGTCCAAGATCGGCGTGATAAAGATCGATATCGCGCAGAGTATTTCAGATACAGAACGGGCGCCCCGGCTGCACGTTTCAGTGGGGCCGGAGCTATGAAGCGACGACTTCCGCCACTGAGTTTGATGTTCCTGCTGCTGCTCGGATTAGGGCTGACCTGGGTGCTGCATAGTTCCGCGGCCCTGCGCTGGGGCTTCTCGCTGGCCTCTGAAAATCTTCCCCTGACAATCGAAGCGTCTTCCCTGGACGGGAGTCTGGCTGGACCCATGCAGATTCGGGGTCTGAATATCGTCAGTGCAGACATCACCGTCACCGCCCAGGACCTGGAACTGGACTGGTGGGCAGGAGACTTGCTGCGAGGGCGGGTAAATCTAAAGCACCTCAACGCCCGCGAGTTGGTAATTACCCGCCTTGAATCTACTGAGGCCGGGCAGCAGGCGAAAAGTGAACCCGGCTCCCTGGCACTGCCCGAACTTCCGGTGAGCCTGAGCCTGAAGAACCTCACGATTGACGGTCTTTCTTTTGTCAGCAACGGCAGTGCCGTGCGATTGCTTGAACGCTTCCGGGGAGCAGCCAGCTGGAATTCCCGGGCCATCATCATCAAGGTGGATGAGCTGCAGCGCACGGATGTCAGCCTGTCAAAATCCCATCTGCAGATAGAGGGGCAACTGCCGCACAAATTAAGCGGAACCGTTGAGTGGAATATTCCGGGACTGCTCAGCGAGGAACTGCTTGGTCGATCAGAACTCGGTGGTGTACTGGCCAAGCCCTACATTCGCAGCAAGCTGCTCCAACCGGCCCCGGCCAGTCTTGAACTAAGCATGGATCTTGCCCTTCCAACGCCTCTGATTGAAGGCATGCTGGATGCCCAAAAGCTCAACCTCAGCGCCTTGCAAGATAGCTGGCCGGACCAATCCCTGACTGCAGCCATGGGTTTTTCAATTGATGGCAGGGCCATTAGCGCACAAGGCACATTGCAGTGGGCCGAGCTGCCCGGCGTCGATATCGCACTGCAGAGCATTATCGAAGCAGATCATATCCAGTTGCAGGCGCTGGATATCAGGGCCCAGGGGACCAGCGGCAAGATCCTGGCGGCCGGAACGATTCCGCTATCTGCCGAGCAAGCATTCCATCTGACCGCCCAATGGAATGACCTGGACCTGGCCACGGCCGGCAAGCAGTTGCGCTCGGCTGGCACAGCCAGCATGTCGGGAACCCCTTCCGCCTACACCTTGCAAGTCAGCACCGACAGTCAAATTGATGACTACCCTGAAATCACTCTCCAGGCTTCCGCAACGGGAAGCGAAAAGGGATTGCTTATCACTGGTTTCCTGGCAGAAGTAATGAATGGCAGCGTAGTGGGTAACGCTGAACTGGACTGGCAGGATGGCCTGCGGGCGGGGGGCCATATCAACGCGGCGGGGCTGGATAGTTCTACTCTGGATGCGTCCTTCCCGGGACGGATTCCTCCGGGAGTGCTGAACCTGGAGGCTGGTCTCGGGCTGGCCATGGACGAGACCGGTACACGGCTCACAGTAGACCTGGAAAAACTGAGCGGTGAAATCGGCGGTGAAAAACTCTCTGGCCAGGGCTCAATGACGCTCAATCCGGAGCAACTCAAACTGGAGGCCCTGGAGTTGCGCCTGGGGAAAGGCACGATCACGGCCTCGGGTACCCTGGCGGAAAACCTGGATTTCCAAGTACAGGTCACGACAATGCGGGTAACGGGCTGGCTGCCAGCACTGGATGGCACCCTGGCGGCGGAACTTGCTCTGTCCGGGCCACTAGAAAGTCCGACAGTGGAGGGCTTTGTGTCCGCCGAGCAGCCGAGCTTCGGTGACTGGCGAGGCGGGGTCATTGAGGCTCAATTATCAGCAAACCTGGCGACCCAGGTCGCATCAAGTCTGTCGCTGCAAGCCAGGGGGTTACACAACGCGGGGCACCTGCTGGGCGACCTGGACGTCCAGGTGCAGGGCATTGCGGAAAGTCACGAACTCACACTCACGTTAACCGGTGGCGAACAAGAACTGCTCGCCCAGGCCCGGGGCGGTTACCAGGCAGAGCCTGGGTGGATCGGAGAGATCTCGAGACTTGAGCTTATCCCCTCTTCGGCATTCCCCGCGCCATGGGTCCTGGCCGCTGCGACACCACTGAAAATTGGCGCCACCGACTATCACCTGGGAAATCTTTGCCTTGACCAGGAAAAAGCCCATGCCTGCCTGTCGGGAAAACTGGTTGATGGCGCGGGTGATGTTGAATTGCAGGCGTCCCAGCTGCCCTTGTCGATCCTGAACCCTCTGCTGGGAAGCACCCTTGATGTTTCGGGCCTGCTCAACGGAAAGCTGCAGGGCCAGTTCAACCAGCGCGGCGAACTCACCGGACAGGTCCAGCTGGAGATAGACGAGTCGAATATCAACTGGTACCGCTCGGGTGCCGACCTGGTTTCCGTTTCGATCGTGACGGCCAGGCTGAACGGTAGTGCGACCCAGGAAGGCATAGACCTTAAAGCCATGCTGGACCTGGGAGAACAGGACAGTATTCAGCTTGCCCTGAACATGGAAAGAAGCCCGGGGCCCGCAACCGCCTGGCCCGCCCGGGGATGGGTCTCCGTGGATCTTTCCGACCTGTCACGATACGACACCGTGGTTTCCGGACTGGAAGAGCTAACCGGAAAACTCAGTTCCCGGCTGGACCTCTCCGGCAGTCTGGACGAACCACTTACCTCGGGCCACTTGAGCCTGGAAAACATGGAAACCTATTTGCCCGGGGTGGGCACCCGGATTTCCGCCGTCAGCGTGGACCTGAAAAACCAGAACCAGAGCACCCAACTGGTCGCCAGTGCAACGATTGGCTCCGGCCAGGTGGCACTGAGCGGTGATGTGGCGCTGCTGCAGGGCAAGCCCCGGGCAGACCTTCGCCTTACCGGTGATGGTCTCACCCTGGTGGATTCTCAGAACCTTTACCTGCAGGCATCTCCCGACCTGTCACTGACCCTTGACGGCGAGGACGTAAACATCACCGGAAAGCTGTATGTACCCCTGGCTCGCATCAGGCCGGTTGAGCTTAGCAGCGCGCTACGCAGTTCCCCGGATGCAGTGGTGCTGAACAGCGAGGGCAGCCGTGAAGACCGCGGACGATTCAAGGTCACCACCAAGGTGATGTTGGAACTGGGAAATCGAGTCAAGTTTGACGGCTACGGCCTGACCGCCAACGTCACCGGATTCCTTGAACTGAGTGACGTGCCTGGCAAGATCACCACAGGCCGGGGCGAGCTTAACGTCGTGAAGGGAAAGTACAAACTCTACGGCATGGCACTGGAGGTGGAGCGAGGACAGTTGCTGTTCGCTGGCGGCCCCATCGACACGCCCGGACTGAGTATCCGGGCCGCTCGCGAAACCGATAATGTGCGGGTTGGTGTCGACGTGGGCGGCACATTGTCAGAACCAACCCTGACCATGTTCTCTTCACCCAGCATGCCCCAGTCAGAAATCGTCGCCTACTTGCTGACCGGCAAACCCATGACCGATCTGGATTCCGCCAGCGGTCAAAGAGCCAGCGCCGCAGGCGATGCCCTGGCGTTGGCTGGTGGAAACCTGCTTACCGGTGAAATCGGCGCCCGTGTGGGCCTGGATGAGGTGGCGCTGAGCAGCGACATCGATACGGGCAACGAGGAACTGGTGCTGGGTAAGCACCTGTCACCCGACCTGTATGTCAGTTACGGAATTGGCCTTTACGAGGCCATAAATACGCTGAGAATTCGCTACCAGATAAATGAAAGACTTTCTCTGCGTTCCGAATCCGGCGTCACCAAGAGTCTGGATATTTTCTGGTCTGCCGAGCGATAAGTCGCCTTACAGGTCCAGGTAACTATCCTTTTCATGAATCTCGATCAAAGTGGGCCTGTCCAGGCTCGCGCTTGCCATGACCAATTCGACTATCTGCTCCAGACTGCCGGCCCGTTCTGCATGACAACCCATGGCACGAGCCACACCGACAAAATCAGGCGTAAACAGATCTACACCAATAAGCGGCAGTTGCTTCGCTACCATGTAATCCTTTATCTCTCCGTAACCGTCGTTGTTCCAGACGATCACCGCGCAGCCAACCCCTGCCTCCACGCCTGCGGCAAGCTCACCCAGGGTGAACTGCAGACCACCGTCACCGATGATGCAGACCACTGGTCGATCCGGCGCACCCAGCCTGGCGCCAATCGCCGCCGGTAACGCCCAACCCAGGGTTCCGTAGCCGGTGGTGCAAGTGATATAGCCCCGGGCCTGTCTCACCCTGAAGTGATGATTGGCCTCATAGGCCAACTGGGTCGAGTCGGTGACCATGACAGTTTCAGGAGGAAGCGCTTCACGCAGAACATCCAGCAGGTTGACCCGCCGTCTCAGGGTGTCATCAAGGCCCGAGGCAATTTCCGCCTTCAGACTAGCGACTCGCTCTACGCCCTTGCCCTGCCAGCCCGCCACATCCAGCTCTTCCAGCGCCTGGTTCAAGCCGGCAAGCGCCTTGCGAGCATCCCCCAGTATTGGCAGGTCAGGCCTGTGGGTGCGCATCAACTGCTCGGCCTCAATATCAATCCGTATGAGGCGACCATTGATCTCGATGGGATCGGGATTGAGATTGCGGTCGGTTTCGGAAAACTCTGTCGCCACCGCAAGCACCAGGTCCGATTCAGCGATGAGCTGGTGAACACAGGGGAAAGGCAGGGTAGCGCCGCCACACAGGGGATGGGCCTCGTCCACGACGCCCTTGGCAGCCAGGGTCAGAATAGTCGGTGCGCCGAGTTTCTCCACCAGCTCAACAGCCTCGGCGCTGGCATCCACGCTGCCGCCGCCAAACAGGATCACGGGATTGCTTGCCGCGGCCAGTTCGCGTGCGGCCTGCTGAATCACTTCGTAATCCGCAGAAGGCTTCGGACAAATCACCGCATCGTCATGGATGAACGTCACTTCCTGGGTGATCACATTCACCGGGATCTCGATGTGCACCGGGCCGGGACGCTCGCCAGTGAAGGAGGCGAAGGCACGCGCCAGGACTTCCGCAAGATCCTTGGGATTCAACAGGGTGTGACTGAATACCGTGTAACCAGCCGTGACGTTTCGCTGATCAGGCAACTCGTGCAGGCGGCCCGTACCCATGGCCAGGTCCTGGGTGTTGTTTACCGCCGAAATGACCAGCATCGGGATCGAGTCCGAGTAGGCCTGGCCCATGGCCGTGGCGGCATTGGTCACGCCAGGACCGGTAATCAGGAAACAGACGCCCGGCTTACCGGTAACTCTCGCGTACCCGTCAGCCATAAACCCGGCGCCTTGCTCATGGCGTGGCGTGATGTGCCGAATACCCGTGGCGGGAAGGCCCCGATAAAGTTCGACGGTGTGCACACCCGGGATCCCGAAAACGGTATCCACGCCGTATGCCTCCAACAATTTGACCAGCACCTCACCACACGTCGCCATCACTGAATCTCCCTATCTCGCCTGTTGGTCGCGGTCAAACAACCATCTTAGCCAGGCACCGATATCATCAATTTCCTCTTTGCACACCGCATGGGGCATGTCATAGGCATGCCACTGCAGCGATTGCCCCCTTTCCAACAAACGCTCCCGCGCCAGCTCACCCAGACCTATGGGCAAGACAGGATCCTGCCGCCCGTGGGCCATGAACATGGGAATGTCCTTCGCCACGTCGCTGGCTTCCTCGTCCAGGGTCTTGGCCAGGGGCATATAGGTGGACAGGGCCATGATGCCTGCAAGGGCAGAGGGCCTGCGCAATCCCAGGTGCAGGGCAATGGCGCCACCTTGTGAAAACCCGGCCAGCACAATCCGCTCATCGGGAATTCCACGCTGGTTTTCTCGCTGTATCAACGCCTCGACCTGGGCAGCACTGGCGCGTATTCCTTGTTCGTCCACCTTGCCGTCGCGGTTCAAGTCCAGGATATCGAACCAGGCACGCATGGGCATTCCGCCATTCAGGGTCACCGGCCTCACCGTCGCATGGGGAAAAACAAAACGCATGCTCAGCCCGGCCAGGTCCAGCTCGGGAACAATCGGTTCGAAGTCGTGCCCGTCCGCCCCAAGGCCATGCAGCCAGATCACGCTGTGGTACGGATCTGCACCGGTGCTTACTTCAACAGTTTCCAGAATATCGGACATTGCGCCTCGCCAAGGGGATAAAGCGGCACATGGTAACAGACGTCTATACGGCGTCCGGCTGATTTTCCGGTGCGGCTTGCGCGAAAGCCGGGAGGGATTCCAGGTGCTGGGTCGCCGCACTCAAGGCCGGATAAGGAGCCAGGTCCACATTAAACCGCCTTGCGTTATACACCTGGGGTACCAGGCAAACATCGGCCATGGTTACCTGTTGGCCATAACAGGTCTTTCCCGGCTTCCCATGGCGCTGCACCAGTTTTTCCAAGGCAGTGAAGCCTTCTGCAATCCAGTGTTGGTACCAGAGCGAGAGACTAACGTCATCCTGTTTCAGTTCCGTTTTCAGGTATTGCAGGACCCGCAGGTTGTTCAGGGGATGGATGTCGCAGGCAATCAGCTGGGCCATAGCCCGGACCTGGGCACGCTCTGCCGGCGCGGATGGCAGCAAGGGCGCCCCGGGCCGGGTTTCTTCCAGGTATTCGATGATCGCCAGGGACTGGGAAATAATCACTCCCCCGTCATCCAGCACCGGGATCAAGCCCTGGGGATTCACCTCCAGGAATTCTGGCTTGCGATGTTCACCGCCATCCCGGAGAAAATGCTTGGGGACAGACTCGTAGTCCAAGCCTTTCAGGTTCAGCGCTATCCGCACCCGGTAAGCGGCGGAACTACGATAATAGGTATACAGCTTCATTGATTCTCTCCCCGATCGTCCCCAAGGGTCTGCCCATGGCGACCCGCACCCTGAACAAAACGCTTTACACCCTGACGCATTTCACTGCCGGTGACCACATCCATCCCGCGCCTGAATTCATTTTTCAGTGCAGCATCGCTGTCCAGGCTCCATTGTTCGTAGGCGCTGGCCCTGTCGCTGCGCATACAGTGCTGCGGCATTCCCGCTAACCGGGCAGCCAGTTCCATGGCTGTATCCAATGCTTTACCTGGCGGGCATACCCTATTCACCAGCCCCATGGACCTTGCCTCCCGAGCGTCAACTTCGCGACCGGTAAGGATCATATCCATGGCGTGCCCCATTCCAACCACACGGGGCAATCGAACGGTTCCACCATCCACCAGGGGAACGCCGAAGCGCCTGCAAAACACCCCAAGCACCGCATTCTCGGCAGCCACCCGCAAGTCGCACCAAAGCGCTAGTTCCAGTCCACCAGCCACCGCGTAACCCTCGATGGCGGCAATTACCGGCTTGGATAATTCCATGCGGGTTGGCCCCATGGGACCGTCTCCGTCCGGATGCAGGGCATTGGGGCTTTCCCCCAGCGCCATGGCGTGCAGGTCCGCCCCGGCGCAAAAACTTTTCCCGCCGTGAAGCACCGCCACCCTGGCGTCGCGATCCGCCTCAAATTGCCTGAAGGCTTCCGCCAACGCGCGCGCAGTGGGCCCGTCCACCGCATTACGCCGTTCAGCCCTGTCCAGACCAATCACGGTAATTCCGTCGTATCGCCTGACATTGATGCTCATTACTCGCGCTCCCGTAACACCTGGGATAAAGACTCTTTGCGTCCCTGCCCGGAACTTACCCAAAAACCGGTGCATGTTCTATCATGCGTGATCTTGCCATGAACAAGCCGACAGGCCACTGCCAAACACCCGAAAAGAGAACTGCCCATGACTATCTGGTTCAAAGACCTACCGCTGGAGGAAATCCAAAGGACATCGTCCCCACGGGATCTGACCCACTCGCTGGGTATCAAATTCACCGACATAGGCCCAGATTACCTGAGCGGCAGCATGCCCGTGGACGAACGCACCCGGCAACCCTACGGACTGCTGCATGGAGGCGCCTCGGTGGCCCTGGCCGAAACCCTGGGCAGCCTGGCCTGTTATCTGACCCTGGATCCCAAGACCCATTACAACGTGGGACTGGAGATCAATGCGAACCACGTTCGCAGTGTGCGCGAGGGTGTTGTCACCGGCACCGCCAGACCCGTGCACATGGGTCGCACCACCCATATCTGGGAAATCAGGATTGTCGATGAACGCGACAAGCTAGTCTGCATTTCCCGCCTGACTCTCGCCATACTTGAACGCACTGACGGCTGATAACGGAGCATTAACATGAACCGCGCAGGTAATTTCCATCTCAACAATCCAGCCTCCGTACTGGCCGCCCTGTTAGTTGCACTGGCACTGACCGGCTGTGGCAACAAGGGCAGCCTGGTCCTTCCTGCGGACCCCGAGGTCAAGGCACCTGAAGAAACCACCCAGGACGCCGCGACGGATCAGACGGAACCCAAAGAGACGCCATGAGCAAATCCAAACCCCTGGTACTGGTTGACGGTTCTTCCTACCTGTATCGAGCTTTCCATGCACTGCCCCCGCTGACCAATTCCCGGGGTGAGCCCACCGGCGCCATTCACGGCGTGCTGAACATGATCAACCGGCTGCTCAAGGACTATGAACCGGAGCGGGTGGCCGTGGTGTTCGACGCGCGGGGCAAGACCTTCCGTGATGAATTGTTTGATCAGTACAAGGCCAATCGCCCTCCCATGCCCGATGATCTGCGTAGCCAGGTGGAGCCCCTGCTGGAAGTCGTAAAAGCCATGGGGCTGCCACTACTCAGGGTCCAGGGCGTTGAGGCTGACGATGTTATCGGCACCCTGGCGCACCGTGCCGCGGCACAAGGCCAGGCGACTCTGATTTCCACCGGCGACAAGGACATGGCCCAATTGGTGGACGAGCATGTCACCCTGGTCAACACCATGACAAACAAGACCATGGACAGGGACGGTGTAAAAGAAAAGTTCGACGTATTCCCGGAACAAATCGTGGACTACCTGGCCCTGGTGGGCGACAGCTCGGACAATATTCCCGGCGTGCCCAAGGTGGGACCGAAAACCGCAGCCAAGTGGTTGAACCAGTACGACAGCCTGGACAATATCATTGCCCACGCTGATGAAATCGGCGGCAAGGTGGGAGAGAGCCTGCGGGAAAATCTTGAGCAGCTGGAGCTGTCCAGGAAGCTGGCAACCATCGATTGCGATGTGACGCTGGACCTGGAACCGGATGAACTGATTCCGACGGAGCAGGACCTGGACACCCTCAGGGCCAGGTACACCGAACTGGAACTGAATACCTTGCTGCGCCAGCTTCCCGGCGGCGATGGGTCCGGCACCGCGGCTGCCACCCAGACCCTGGCCACCCCGCCCCAGTCCACTGACTACCAGACCGTGCTCAGCCTGGATGAGCTGAGACGCTGGAAACAAAAGCTCGAAACGGCGGAGCTGGCGGCGGTGGACACAGAAACCACCGGCCTGGATTACATGCAGGCGGAACTTGTAGGCATCTCGGTCAGCGTCAAGGCGGGCGAAGCCGCCTACATCCCCGTTGCCCACGACTACCCCGGCGCTCCAGATCAACTGAACCGGAATACGGTGCTGGCGGAATTAAAGCCCTGGCTGGAAAACCCCGACGCACCCAAGGTGGGTCATCACATCAAGTTTGATGCCCATATCCTGGCCCGTTACGACATCTCGCTGGCGGGAATCCAGCACGACACCATGCTGGAGTCCTATGTGCTGGACAGCACAGCTACCCGCCACGACATGGACTCCACGGCCCGCAAGTACCTGGGTGTGACCACCACGTCCTTTGAGGATGTCGCCGGCAAGGGCGCCAAGCAACTGACATTCAACCAGGTGCCGCTGGAAACCGCCGGGCATTATGCCGCGGAAGACGCAGACATCACTTTGCGCCTGCACCTGACCATGTGGGAGCAGTTGAAGCAGACCCCAGACCTGTTGCAAATGTACCAGGGTATCGAGATTCCCCTGATAAGCGTGCTGCAACACATGGAGCAAACCGGTGTACTCATCGACACCTTCATGCTGGCCAGGCAGAGCACGGAACTCGCCCAGCGAATGCAGGAACTGGAGCAGCAATGCCATGAAGCCGCCGGCGGCCCGTTCAACGTGGCCTCTCCCAAGCAGTTGCAGGAAATCCTGTTCGAGCGCCTTGAACTGCCAGTGATCCGCAAGACGCCCAAGGGGCAGCCCTCCACCGCGGAAGACGTGCTGCAGGAACTGGCAGGCGACTACCCGCTGCCCAGGCTGATCCTTGAACACCGCAGCCTGGCGAAGCTTAAATCCACCTACACCGACAAGTTGCCGGGGCAGGTGGACCGGACAACCGGACGGGTACACACCTCCTATCACCAGGCGGTGGCCGCCACGGGAAGGCTGTCCTCCTCAGATCCAAATCTGCAGAACATTCCCATCCGGACCGCCGAGGGCCGGCGCATTCGCCAGGCCTTCATCGCCCCCGAGGGGTATAGCCTGATCGCAGCCGATTACTCCCAGATCGAGCTTCGCATCATGGCCCACCTGTCCCAGGACCCCAGCCTGCTCAAGGCCTTCGCCGAGGATCGCGATATTCACCAGGCCACCGCCGCCGAGGTGTTTGACGTTCCCCTGGACCAGGTCAACAAGGACCAGCGACGTTCGGCCAAGGCGATCAATTTCGGTCTGATTTACGGCATGTCGGCATTCGGGCTGGCCCGCCAGTTGAATATCGGCAGGAGCGAAGCCCAGGAATATGTGGATCTGTATTTCAAGCGCTATCCGGGGGTGAAGGCCTACATGGACAACACTCGCCAACTGGCCAAGGACCAGGGCTACGTGGAAACCGCCTTTGGTCGAAGGCTTTACCTGCCAGAGATCAATTCCCGGAACGGCCAGCGCCGTCAATATGCGGAACGCAGCGCCATCAACGCACCCATGCAGGGCACCGCCGCGGACATCATCAAGCTGGCCATGATCCAGGTGGATCACTGGCTGGGAGAGTCGTCCCTGGACGCCCGCCTGATCATGCAGGTACACGATGAACTGATCGTGGAAGTCGCGGACCCGATTGCCGCCCAGGTTCAGAAAGAGCTGACCAACCGCATGAGCGGCGCGGCCAGCCTGAAAGTTCCGCTAAAAGTCGAAGCCGCGTGCGGCAAAAACTGGGACGAGGCCCACTAGCTCTCGGAGGTCGCCTCCGGGGGCTCGAAGAAGGCTTCCAGCGCAGCCCTGGCCTCTTCCAAACCCGTCTTCTTGGTGGCCGAAAATAGCTGGACCGTTGCCGATTCACCCACCTCTTTGCGCACCTTGAGCAAGGTTCCGGCCGCGGCCCCGCGGCTTAACTTGTCCGCCTTGGTCAACAGGATGTGAACCCTACAACCATTGGCGGTGGTCCATTCCAGCATCTGCCGGTCGAAATCCGTCAACGGATGGCGACAATCCATCACCAGCACCAGGCCTGCCAGCGAGCGCCGACCGACAAAATATGACTCCATCAGGGTACGCCAGTGGCGCCGAATGGCCTCCGGCACCTTCGCATAGCCATAGCCGGGTAAATCCACCAGCCTGCGCTCGTGATCCAGGGCGAAAAAATTTACCAACTGGGTGCGGCCCGGGGTTTTACTGGTCCGCGCCAGGCCTTTGCGGCCGGTAATCGTGTTCAGGGCGCTGGACTTGCCCGCGTTGGATCGCCCCGCAAAGGCCACTTCCTGCCCCTCATCGGGCAAAAACTGGTCACTGCGGTTGGCGCTGGTCAGAAATTCTGTGTGAGGATAAGTAGACACGGTATGTTCGTTCGCTTCAGATATTAGAGAGACAGGCTATGTCGTGTACAATTGGCATTTTTGCGTAGGCTCGGCACGCCACCGCCTGCGAGAGTATCACCGTACGGAGCAACAACGCCATGAAGAAGCTCGCTGTCTGTCTCAGCATTTGTCTTGGGCTCGGCCTTATTACCCAGGCACACGCCGAAGGCAATGCCGAAGCTGGCAAGGCCCGATCTGTCACCTGTGCCGCCTGTCACGGCGCCGACGGTAACAGCATGAACCCGCAGTGGCCCAGCCTTGCTGGTCAAAACGCCAGCTACCTGGAACGCCAGCTCAAGGCGTTCAAATCCAACGCCCGCCAGAATCCCTTGATGGGCCCCCAGGCCATGGCCTTGTCTGACCAGGATATTGCTGATTTGGCCGCTTTCTACAGCAGCCAGGAAATCAAGGGTGGCACCGCTGACCCCGAATTAGCCCCTGCCGGTGAGCGCCTGTATCGCGGCGGCAATCTTGCAGCCAATATCGCAGCCTGCGCAGCCTGTCATGGCCCGACCGGAAAGGGCAATCCTGCTGCATCCTATCCGGCATTGGCTGGCCAGCATGCGGATTACACCATCGCGCAGCTCAAAGCGTATCGCGAAGGCTCGCGCAAGACCGACAGCGCCATGAATCAGATGATGCGTGGTGTGGCCGCCAGGATGACCGATAACGAAATGGCCGCGGTAGCCAGCTACATCCAGGGACTGCGCTCTGAATAAGACTGAAGGCATACATTTGGTTTATTGAAAATGATAAAAGGATTTCCTATGCGACGATTTATTTTGCCTGCTGTTTCCGTGGTGTTGCTACTCGCTGCCGGTTGCAGCAAGAACGACACCGATCAACCGACTGCCCAGCCTGCCGCCACCGAACAGCAGGCTCCGGCAGAACAAGTCAGTACACCGGCGGAGACTGAAAAAGCCGTCGCAGAAGTTGTCGAAGATGCTGTGGAGTCAGGAGAGGGCGAGGCTACCCCCGAACCCCAGGCCAACAAGGAAATTCGCCTGGCACAGCCAGCTCCGGCGCCCCTGGCCACCCGGTTTGTTGCAGGCAAGCACTACACCCTGCTCAATCCTGCCCAGCCCACCAGCAGCGCACCTGATCAGATCGAAGTGGCAGAATTTTTCATGTACACCTGCCCCCATTGCTATACCTTCGAGCCCTTTGTTCAGACTTACCTGGCCAAAAAACCGGCAGATGTGAACTTCATTCGCGTCCCGACGGTATTTAACCAGGTGGCCCAGCTGCATGCCCGCGCTTTCTACACCGCCGAGGTCATGGGGATTCTTGAAACGACTCATTACCCGATGTTCAAGGCCATCCACGTGGACCGGAACATGCTGACCAGCGAAGAGGCAATAATTAGCCTGCTGACTCCCCTTGGAGTGGACGAGGCCGAGTTCCGCAAGAACTTCAATTCATTTGCGGTGGATACGAAGATGAGACAGGGAGCCACCATGGCTCGCCGCTTCCAGATCAGCTCCGTGCCTAACGTGATTGTTAACGGCAAGTACCTCACCGGTGGCGCAATGGCCGGAAGTTACGAAACCTTGCTGGAAATCATTGAAGAACTGGTGATGATCGAACGCACCCGCTAGAACAATGACTTGAACCGAGTTCAAAAGGGGCCGCAAGGCCCCTTTTTTTGTCGATGCAATCCAGGCCCGTGGTATCAATTCACCAGTGTTGGCAGCCAGCTTCGGGAAGCTCTCATTGACAGCCCGCCGGGTTCAGACTATTGCTGATCTATGGCCGATTCATCAGAAACCGGTGCTGTGCCGGCAGAAAAAATTGCCAAGCCATTGCCTCGCAGGCAGGTGGTGTTGCGGATTGCCTTGATCATTGGCGTCGCCGAGACGGTAATCATGTTTGCCCTAAACACGCTCGAACCGGAGGTCGGCCTCTTTCTCTTTGCTATCCAGGACGGAGTTTTGCTGATCCTGGTTTCTACCGGTCCTATTTATCTCTGGGTCGTCAGGCCATTTGCCCAGGCCCATGAGGACGCAACCCGCCGCATCGGCTATCTGGCCTATCACGATCCCCTGACTGATCTGCCCAACCGACGAATGCTCTTTGAACATCTTGAACATCGACTGGCTGCCTGCGAACGCCATCAAAATTACGGGGCCTTGTTACTACTGGACCTGGATGGCTTCAAGGAAATCAACGATTCACTTGGTCATGAGGTTGGCGACATTCTGCTCCAGACAGTTGCCCAACGCCTTGAGCAGGGAAGACGACAGGAGGATATCGCAGGCAGACTCGGGGGCGATGAGTTTGTTGTGCTCGCCCAGCAACTGGATTCAAACCGGGAACTCGCCGAGAAAAAGGCTTTTCGTATCGCCCGCAAACTCCAGGAATCGCTAATTGAGCCCATCAACTGCGACGGAATGACGCTGCAAATTGGATGTAGTATCGGTATCAGGCTGATGGAGCCACAAAGAATCAGTACGGCCCAATCGATCAGGGAGGCGGACATCGCAATGTACCGCGCCAAGCGAGACCGCAATAATGGTGTACAGGTATTCACACCCACACAACCCCTACCCAGTGGCACCTCCAGTCCGGAGGACTCGCGCGCTATAAGTGGCCTTTAAGCTTAGCGGCCACTGATACCTAAATAAAAAAAGGCCACCCTACAGGTGACCCTTTTGTATTTGGCGCGCCCGACAGGAAACCCGGCCTCGGCAGTAAATAGACAGGCCTCGATCAACCCGGGTTTGGTACCACTCAGATGG
>JAOTSW010000134.1 GCA_029864735.1 Chromatiales bacterium
CCGAAGCCTTCCCGCGGGCATTATCGGCATGCCTACCCCCGAAAGATAGTCTCCTTGAGAAATTTATCAGGATGCCCGCCTCACACGTCCTCGGCGGCTCTTACTGCCAACACGTCACACGGAAGTTTGTCCAGAACCTGTTCAGCGGTGCTTCCCAGCATCAGGCGCTTCAAAGCCCCGCGTGCAACCACTCCCATTACCACGACGTTCGCCCGGGTAATCTTGCTGTGCTCCAGCACTACATCTCTGGGACTCCCGGCGACGAAATGCACCTCGGTTCCCGGGGCCGCATGACCGGCGATTAATTTATTCAGGGCCTCTTGATGCTCCTCCACAATCGATTCTTCTGACACATCAAGCGGAAATCCCGCCGCCCCTGGTATGGCGCTGATGGCAAGAACGGAGTTGCTGATGCTGGGATAGGCATGAACCACATGCAAATCACCGGAAAGAACCTCTTTGACCGAGCCGGCCACATCAAGAATACGCAGGTCCAGGCCATGGGGTCTTTCATGCTCCTGAACAGGATCCACACAGGCCATGATAACCGGGTGCTCGGGCCAGTCCCCGGTCTTGACCAGCCACAAAGCGTGCTCGAAGCCCCTGAGCAGGTTCCAGTCAGTATTACTAAAAAGGGCCCGCTCCAGGCGAGGATGATGATGCGTATCCTTAACGATCAAGTCGGCATCTATCTTCGCCGCCCGGGCCAGCACCGTCTCACACAATGGCGATCCCCAGCCCACGTGGGTGGACAACTCTACACCCCGGGTATCGATTTCCGTCAGACGGGCTTTCAGCCATTCGCCAGTGGAGGCCTTCAGCGTCTCCCTGGCCTTTGCCAGACCGTCGCTGTCCGCGAACCGTTCACCCGCGATATAGGGATCATAAATGCAAACAAATGCTTCAACCGGGCACTGGTAGGATCTGCCCAGGCCAATTGCGCGCTCAAGGGCCGCTTGTTTTTCCCGGGTGGGACTGACCACGGCCAGAATCCTTTCAAAACGTGGTTTCACAGCAATATCTCCGTCCAACAACAAAACATTTTCATTGTTGGTGATCAATTGGAAACGCTATTATTTCACAAATAGGGTGGCTAACCGGTTATCCTGTGGAAAGTACCTACGCAACGCATATCAGAATCAAAATAATTTACGATGACCGACGAAGAAAACAGATCTCATTCCAGCTTTCAAGCGCTACTTGACGCCGCCGTGGACGCGATCATTGTTGCCAATGCCAAAGGCAACATTGAGACCTTCAATCGGGCTGCGGAACTGATGTTCGGCTACTCCGAAGCAGAGGTTATTGGGCAGAACCTGAAAGTCCTGATGCCGGAGCCCTATGCCCGGGAACATGACCGGTACATGGACAATTACCAGAGCACCGGAGTGCCCAGAATTATCGGGCTCGGACGCGAGGTAACCGGACGCCACAAGTCCGGGCGCGTTTTCCCCGCCGAATTATCCGTGGGTAAAGCGACAACTGACGACAAGCCACATTTCGTCGGCATCATTCGAGATATCAGCGAACGAAAATCCATTGAAAAAGCCCTACTGGTTGAACGTGACCGGGCGCAGAACTATCTTGACCTTGCAGATGTCATCCTGCTGGGCCTGGATACCTCAGGCCGGGTTACCCTGATTAACCGACGGGGCTGTGAGGTTCTCGGATACCAGGAATCCGAGTTACTGGGAAAAGACTGGATCAATACCTGTATTCCCGCGAATAAGCGTGAATCTGCCCGAAGGCAATTCGATCAAATGATTGGCGGGACCAAGTCCTGGCACCAGATGTCTGAGGCTTATGTACTCAACCGCTTTGGGGCTCGCCGACTGATTGCCTGGCGAAATGCCGTGTTGCGTGATTCCCAGGGGAAGATATCGGGAACCCTGAGTTCCGGCGACGATGTTACGGTCAAAAGACAGACCGAAAACCAACTCAGACTGCGTGAGGAAGAGCTGAACCTCATCTTTGAGAACGCCCCCCTGGGTACAATGACCCTGGACCTGACGGGCCGCTTGTTAACCCTGAACAATGCGTTGTGCAATCTCCTGAGCGCAACCCAGGACGAATTGGTGGGTTATTCGTTCATTGAGGCGGTCCATAAAGAGGACCAGGATGCTGTGCAGTCGCTCCTGGAGGGTTTGACCGGAGAGATTTACCCGCCGGCTACCTCCATGCGCTGCCGCATGGTGACCAGGACAGGTGAAACCATCCATGTTGAGCTCAGTGCCGGCGCAGTGCATGACCAGTCGGAGCGACCGGAGTTCCTGATCGTGCAGATCCAGGATTTCACCGACCGGGTCCGATCAGAGGATGAGGCAGCCGAACTGCGCGAACGCCTCACCCATGTGGCCCGGCTGAGCACCCTCGGCGAGATGGCTGCCGGTATCGCGCATGAAATCAATCAACCGCTGACGGCGATTTCAACTTACGCCCAGGCCGGCAAACGATTCCTTGCCCAAAATCATGTGGATGTTGACGACCTGTCGGAAACCCTGGAGTTGATGGACAGGCAGGCGCAGCGCGCCGCCGAGGTTATCCGGGGTCTTAGGCGACTGGTCAGGCAAAAAACCACTCATCGCGAACATTTGGACTGCAATCAATTGATTCGAGATGTGGTTAAGCTCGCGGAAACCGACATCAAGAGCGACAACACGCATATTGATCTGCAACTCACACCCGATTTGCCAAACGTAGCCGCGGATTCAGTCCAGTTACAACAGGTTATCCTTAATCTGATCCGTAATGCGCTGGAAGCAATACATGATGTCGGCAAAAAAGGTAATATTCTGATCAGAACTGACATGCCCAGCCCGGATTGGATTAAAATAACGGTCCAGGACAATGGCCCGGGTGTCTCCGAGGAGATGCTGGTCAATGTGTTTTCGCCCTTCCGGACTTCGAAAGAAGCAGGAATGGGCCTGGGATTGTCTATAAGCCGATCCATTGCCAATGCCCACGGTGGTGAACTCAAGTTTGAGAACAACTCCGGTGGTGGCGCCTGTTTTTACTTCACCCTTCCTTCAGTAGCTTCGCGAGACTAGATTGTGAAAAAAGATAACCCCGCCGACAAACCGACTGTTTTTATTGTTGACGACGACGAGCCAGTCCGCGACTCCCTCAAAATGCTCATGAGGTCAGTGGGTCTTAGCGCGGAGACTTTCTCGGGTGCCGCCGAATTCCTTGAGGCCTACGATCCAGACCGTCCCGGCTGCCTGGTTCTCGATATTCGCATGCCCGGGATGAGCGGCATGGAACTGCAGGAAAAGCTGAACGAAGTTCATGCGATTCTGCCTATAATTTTCATTACCGGTCACGGTGACGTGCCAATGGCGGTCAAGGCTATCCAGTACGGTGCTGCCGACTTTATTCAAAAGCCTTTTAGAGATCAGGATCTACTGGATCGGATCAACAAGGCTATTGAGCAGGACGCCTCCAACCGGGCGCAGTTGTTGGAAACCCGGGATATCGAGGAGCGCCTGTCGAACCTGACGCCACGTGAAAAAGAGGTCCTGGAACTGATTGTCGACGGTCGACCGAACAAGGTTATTGCCGCAGATCTTGAAGTCAGCCAGCGAACGGTTGAAATTCATCGCGCCAGGGTCATGGACAAAATGCGGGCGTCTTCCCTCGCCCACCTGGTCAGAATGGTAATGCGGCTGCGGAATCCTGGTTAAACCGCTACCCTGCGGTTTTCCCACCCCGTCTTAGGTTCATTTCCGTATATTGTGCGGAAAGTTCGACCCCCATACTTGCTCTAGCTCCCCCGAACCGGAAGTGGATTCACAACGGGAGCCTTGAGCAGGACTATGGATCTTCAGACCGAATATTTACAAATTGGACCGGCAGTATGCGTGATCGAGAGTGATCCCAACATGAACATTCAGTTGGACAAACTCCTCGCTTACCTTGATTCTCCGGTTCTCCACTATTTGTCAGCCGAGATTTTCCTGGCCGAATGCGAGGGCATTGAGGTTGGATGCATTCTTGCGGATGGGGACCAGTTGGGGGCACAGGGAGCCCAGTTTATCGAGGAATTGTCGCAGCGAGGCCTTTCCGGGGCGACGATCATCATTGCCAGGCATGCCAATATCGATGATGCGGTAAAAGCTTTGCAACGGGGGGTTGCCGACTATATCGAGATTCCGCAACCTGACCGCTTATTGCTCGCCAAAATTCGTCAGGTTATCAGCCGCGGCGCATGTCTATCCGGGCCACGGCCTCACTGACCCGGTACGTGGTTACCAGCGTACAGTGAACTGCAGACCGTAGACTGTTGCGTCACTTTGGGACTGCTGGGCCGAATCCCAGCCCATTCCCACGTCTTTAGGGGCCCTGAATTGGCCGTGGAAGGGCGAAAAGCTAACTTGGGCGTCGTACCCTACCAACTTATCTACCTGCCGATTAAGCCACCCCAGGGGGTCCGTTGCGCCAAGCAAGAATCTGTCCCAGCCGGTGATTCCCGACTCTGTGAGTTGTTTGGCATAAATATCCTCACGAATATTCATGAACGCACTGCCCAGGACCGCCCCAAGCGCAGGGGTAACGAAGATATCTTGAATAGATGGTTCTTCGAAAATTGCCTCGACACCGAATTCGTAGACCGAAGACAAGGCAAACGAGTACCAGAAACTCTCCCTGGAATCGTATCCCCTTAGCCGTGCCCTGACGAAATACGCCGCCCCCCAGTACGGGTGCAATGCGTAATTGATCCACCAGTCATCAGAATCCCACTGGGGGTCTGAAACATTGTTCCACCATTTCGTGAAATTGACAGAATCCTTCTTTTCAGGCGTCCAGTTCGAAACGCTTTCGGGGGCCATGTACAACAAACCCAGGCTGACAACCTGGTAAGACAAAAAATACATGGTGTCTCTGCGAAGGCCGGCCGCATCCTTTTCCGACGGTGGCAGGATACCCAGGGTAGGCCGATCGGGGTCTGCCTCCAGCTGCTGGGATGCAACCCCCTGAAGGTCCAGCCAGTAAGACATCTGATCAGATACCTCAACGCCTGAATAGCCTATTTGGGGGCTGACTGGCGATGCAGCCGATGAGGTTCCGGTGGCGAAGCAAAGCAGCAGTCCAATTACCGAGCTACGAAGCCAGACAGTCGCTTCAGGAATAATCCCGTAATGTAAGGTTTGCATTTGCTGATTGTCTCGGCGCCAGGGCCTTTTAAATCGATATGATGGAATAAAGTACCCGATGAATCTGGCGTTTCGTAGAGGCCCGTCCCTGATCACAGCTGTCCACTGAGCCCAACTACGTCAACAGCACATATAAAATTGCCGCTGGTGCCTAGTCGAATAAACTGCTTCGACTGAACACTAGCGGCAATTCAGGAAGCCCGTGCCAGCGGCAAGAATTCCCCTCGCTATCTTCTCTTTAGCCCGGCCAGAGCGCGATCCAGTTCAGCCTGTCTTTTGCGTTCGCTAGCGATGTAGGAAAGCCATTGATCAGCACTGCGCCTGCTTCTCGTGTCCTTACGTGCCTGTTCGAAGGCCTTTTGCGCCTCCGGAAGGTTATCCATGTTGAAATAGGCCATGCCTTTCAACACGTAGGCAGTATCTTCACGCTTCAGGTCGCCTTTCTTTAAGGCCTTGTCGACTGCATCCACGCAATCCTGCCAGCGGTCGAGATTCGAATAAGCCTGGGCCAGGCGGAAATACAGGTCGCCGTCCTCCGCCAGCTTCGCAGACTCCTGCAATGGCGCAAGCGACAACTTGTCTTCTCTCGCCATCTGGTAAGCCTGGGCCAGGAGACGGTAATTCTTGTAGTTCTTCTCTACCTTACCTTCCTTAAAGCCCTTCTCCAGGACGGTCGCACCCTTGTAAGGGACATTGTCCTGCATATAAAGCTGGGCCATGGTCACAAGCTCGGAATTACTCTCCAAATAACCCTGTATGTACGCCGCTTCGTATGCAAACAACTGTTGACGCTGCTTGCCCATCTCGCCGTACATTCCCGACAACTGAACCCAGTACTCTTTCTTCGGATGTTCTTTGACCAGAATCTCCAGAATCTCAATCACTTTCGGATAATTCTCGAGTTCGTAGTAGAAGACTCTTAGCAACAGCCACCAGTTTTCCTTGATCTCCCTGCCCGCTTCCTTGGCAAGCCGGATTGCGGTCTCTACCGGCTGGATAGCATCCTTATAACGCTCCTGCTGGTAGTAAAGCTGGCCAAGAAGAATGTAGGGCTCAGGCCCCGGGTCCGCTGCTCCCTCAAACCAGCGCAGCAGAAATTTCTCAGCGTCAGAATAGTTTTCCTGAGTGAAATGAAGCTGTGCCAGGGTGTACATCGTCGTGTTTTCCATGGCAATCGGAATTTCAGGCTGCTGGAGAACCATCTCATACGCTTTAATACTCTCGGGATAGTTCTCCGCGGAGTAGTAAATATAGCCAAAGAATGACCAAACCTGGGCAATTTCGTACGCATTGAGATCGCGCATGCCTTGAAGTTCTGTGAGGACGGATACAGCACCGTTGGTATCGCCCGCTTCCACCAACTCCTGGGCCTCAGCCAAACGCTTGTAGACCTTTTCCCGCATGGCAGGGGTCTTTCGCGTCTTTGCCTCTTTGTCGTCGCTGCCCTGAGCGTAGGCTGTGCCCTGCTCCATCGGCAGCAGCGTATCTGCCGACCACAGGAGAAGAACAGTCGCCGCCAAAGCCAGGGTTTTGGACAGTCTTATCAACATTTCAGTACTTGTGGGCATTCGAAATTATCTCACTTGCTCAAGGCGACCGAACTAAATCTATCAATCTTCAAGTTCGAACGAAATTCGATGAAGGACACCAGCAGTGTCGATAGGTTCGCCGTTAACTACCTTGGGTTTGTACTTGAACTTAGATGCTGCGCTGACAGCCGCCCTGTCGAAAATGTTTGGCGGGTCAGATTCCAGCACCTTGATATCGGTCACGGTACCCAATTTTGTTACCGTGAATTCCAACAATACCCAGCCTTCCAACCCCCGGGTCAACGCCCGACGAGGATAAATTGGCGCCACTTTCACAATCGGCAAGTAATCGCCATCGGCGTT
>JAOTSW010000303.1 GCA_029864735.1 Chromatiales bacterium
GTGTACCAGAAAGCACTTCAACGTTTAACAAGGCGAAGCAAAGTAACCTTCGGGAAATACTTATGAAAGCGATCGTAATCTCAAAATACGGACCACCTGAGGTTCTTCAGCTATCTGAGGTAGAAAAGCCAATTCCCAAGGACGATGAAGTCTTGATAAAAGTCCATGCGGCATCGGTGAATTCATGGGACTGGGATCTCCTGAGAGGGACGCCTTTCATGAACCGCCTCATGTTTGGGCTTCTAAAACCAAAAATAATACTCGGCTGTGACGTAGCGGGGCAGGTTGAAGCGACGGGTAGAAACGTAAAGCAGTTTCAGCCAGGGGATGAAGTGTTCGGTGACCTGTCAAGGTGTGGTTGGGGCGGTTTTGCCGAGTACGTCTGTGCCCGCGAAAAGGCATTGGCGTTGAAACCGGCCAGTTTGACATTCGAGCAAGCAGCGGCGGTACCTCAAGCGGCACTCCTCGCCCTGCAGGGGCTTCGCTATAAAAGAGAGATCCAGCCAGGACAAAGAGTTTTGATAAACGGTGCCGGTGGTGGAGTGGGTACGTTTGCGGTGCAGATTGCCAAATCATGCGGAGCTGAAGTAACTGGCGTGGACAGCACGAAGAAATTGGACCTGCTGCGCTCGCTTGGTACAGACCATGTTATTGATTACACGCAAGAGGATTTTACCAAAAATCAGCAGCGTTATGACCGGATTATTGATGTTGCGGGATATCATTCGATTTTCGATTACAAGCGTGCATTATCTCCCAAGGGAATTTATGTCATGGTCGGAGGGTCCTCGGCTCTAGCGAACCAACTCCTGTTTCTGGGCCCATGGTTGACAATAGCCACAAGCAGGAAAATGGGACTCCTGCTGCACAAAGCAAATAAGGGGCTAGAATTTATGACAGAACTCTTTGAGTCCGGTAAAGTCGCGCCCGTTATCGATAGCCGGTACCCGTTAAACAAAGTTGCTGAAGCTCTCCTCTATTTTGGGGAAGGACAGGTTCAAGGAAAAGTCATCATAACTTTGGAGAAGAACGCATAAGGAGCGCGACAAATTTGATTTTGGTCTCAATTACCTTCAGTGCGGCAATTACAGCTTTGTGAACAAACACGGCGGAGAGGAGCTTGCCCCATACATCTACATGTCAGACATCGCTTTGAGCGAAGCGATGGGGTGGAGCCTTAGCCGGACACAAACATTAGCCGATGGCTGTCTCCATTGCGATTTCCGGTTCAAGAAAGGGGCGGCAACACAGATTTCCTCAAAAATGCCTGAAGTGCAAGAGTCGATCGAAAAAATCCGCAAGAAGGAAGCCGAACGAAGCGCTGCAGTGATCGGCTGATTGCCGTAGCTGAGCTTGGTGGTTCTGTTTCGAAGGAGATTCCATGCGCAAGGATAAGCCGAGCAGGACGGCGTACAAGGTTGCCCTGAATTTAGTTACCTTGGGGGTAAAACCGGAGTTGGAGCGCCTCCTTCTGCCTGGTCTGGTCCAGGCGACGGAGACATTGCTCGTTGCGTCCGGTACGGTTGGAGCAAGAACGGTACGCTGGGCCCGTTCCCAACGAGCGGTCTCCGTCTACGAAGCGTTCGACTGGATGCTGCCGGGCCAGTTTGAGGCCTTTGCCCACAGAAAGATTTTCTGCGAACGTCAGGTACGAGCCGGCCTTGACAGCGGCGCTACCCAAATCCTTGTTCTGGGGGCCGGTTACGACACGCTGGGCTGGCGCCTGGCGCCGGAGTTTCCCGGGGTGAACTTCTTTGAGATTGATCATCCGGCAACAGCTCGCCTCAAGGCCAGAGGGATCCAGGTGATGGGACTGAGGGGCAATCTCTGGCTGATTGCGGAAGATCTCGGCCAACGGAGACTGGCGGATGTTCTAACGAGCCACGAGTCGTGGGACCAGCGCGCACCAACGGTCATTGTCGCCGAGGGCCTGGTGATGTACCTGCCTCCCGAAGCGGTGCGGGATTTATTTTGCCAATGCGCTGAAATTGTTGGTGTCGGCAGTCGGGTCGCCTTTAGCTATATCCCTACTGGTACGGATGGACGCCCCGATGCCGGTCGCTGGACGGGATTAATGCTCTGGCTTCAGAAGCTTGTTGGAGAGCCATGGCTCTGGAGCATATGCCCAGAGAATCTTAGCCCGTTTCTGGGAAAAACGGGTTGGGAAAATACCCCACAGCTGGCAGGATCGGCTGAGAAGCATGGTGTGGAATTCTATGCTGTGGCGAC
>JAOTSW010000135.1 GCA_029864735.1 Chromatiales bacterium
GGTGTACCGCCAGCGTGGTCACCAGATCGCCGATCTGGATCCGCTTGGTCTTTGGCAACGCCCGGTGCCCTCTGTGCTCACCCTGGAGTATTTCGGTCTGGGTGAGTCGGACATGAACACCGAGTTCCACACCGGTGGGTTTGGCGGAACTGCCCGGATGCCACTGCGGGACTTGCTGGAACTTCTGAAGAAAACCTATTCATCGAAGATTGGTGCGGATTTCGCACATGTGTCCCGTGCCCGTGAACGCCACTGGTTGCAGGATCGTTTCGAGTCACCGCTGCCTCATTATCGCCTTACTCGGGAAGAGAAGGTGGACCTGCTGGGCTCACTGACCGGGGCCGAGGGTATCGAGCGCTACCTGCACACCCGCTACGTCGGGCAGAAGCGTTTCTCGCTGGAAGGCGGCGAAGCCATGATTCCCATGATCAATGACCTGATCCAGCAAGGTGGTCGCCAGGGTCTGGAAGAAGTGGTTATTGGTATGGCCCACCGTGGTCGTATCAACGTGCTGGTGAACGTGGTGGGCAAGGCCCCGGATGACTTGTTCTCGGAGTTTGAAGGCAAGTGGGATCCCAGTGTTCACCGGGGTTCCGGCGATGTGAAATATCACATGGGTTTCTCTACCGACATCAAGACCGAGGGTGGTAATGTGCATGTGGCGCTGGCCTTCAACCCTTCTCATCTTGAAATTGTAAATCCCGTGGTAGAGGGTTCTGTCCGGGCCCGCCTTGAACGTCGTGGCGACCAGGTGGGCGACAGCGTGTTGCCGGTGCTGGTGCACGGTGATGCGGCATTTGCCGGCCAGGGCGTGATCATGGAGACATTTCAGCTCTCCCAGGCGCGTGGATTCAAGACAGGCGGCACGGTTCACATCATCGTGAACAACCAGATTGGATTCACCATCAGCAACCCGGAGGATGCCAGGTCCACTCCGTACAGTTCAGACGTTGCCAAGATGATTGAGGCACCGATCTTCCATGTGAATGCAGATGATCCCGAGGCGGTGCTGTTTGTTACCCGCCTTGCCCTGGATTACCGAAGTACTTATCACAAGGATGTGGTCATCGATCTTATTTGCTACCGCCGCCACGGTCATAATGAGGCGGATGAGCCCGCCGCAACCCAGCCGGTAATGTACAAGGCTATTCGCAAGCACAAGACCACCCGGCAGTTGTATGCCGAGCGCCTGGTCGCCGAGCAAGTGCTCAGTGAACAAGATGCGGCCAACCTGGTAGAGCAGTACCGTGATCGACTTGATACCGGCGAATCCGTGTCCCATGTTTCCCTGGGCATGATTGGTAACGAGTACACGGTTGACTGGTCCGAGTACGACGGTGACTTATTGGACGAGGTGGATTCCAGTATTCCGCTGAAACGCCTGCAGCGTCTTGCCAAGCCTCTTGTGACGGTTCCCCAGGGGTTGAAACTTCATCCGCGGGTCCAGAGAATCGTTGGCGACCGGGTGAAGATGGCCAGTGGCGAGTTGCCCATGGACTGGGGTTTTGCCGAGTCCCTGGCTTATGCCTCATTGCTCGAGGACGGCTACGGAATCCGCATTACCGGCCAGGACAGTGGGCGCGGCACCTTCTTCCATCGTCATGCCGTGTGGCACAACCAGGTAGATAACACCACCTACATCCCGCTGGAACATATTTCCGAAGACCAGCCCCGGTTTTCAGTACACGACTCACTGTTGTCGGAAGAGGCGGTGCTGGGTTTTGAGTACGGCTATAGCACAACCAATCCTAGCCAGTTGGTGATATGGGAAGGTCAGTTTGGCGATTTCGTCAATGGCGCCCAGGTGCTGATCGATCAGTTCATCAGTTCGGGGGAGGCCAAGTGGGGTCGACTGTCCGGACTGACCTTGTTCCTGCCCCATGGCTACGAAGGCCAGGGTCCGGAACATTCATCAGCCAGGCTGGAGCGTTTCCTGCAGTTGTGTGCCGAGCACAATATGCAGGTGTGCGTACCGTCTACTCCCGCCCAGATGTTCCACATGCTCAGAAGGCAGATGTTGAGACGGGTTCGCAAGCCCCTGATCGTTATGACGCCAAAGAGCCTGTTGCGTCATCGCATGAGCGTTTCCACCCAGACAGACCTGATCAGTGGCGGTTTCCAGAACATCATCCCCGAGGTGGATAGTCTGCGTGCCTCAAAAGTTCAGCGGGTAGTTTTCTGCAGCGGCAAGGTCTACTACGATCTGCTGGAAGCTCGCCAGACCCACGGCGTTGACAATGTGGCGATTGTTCGAATTGAACAACTTTATCCTTTCCCGTCCGACGAGTATGCCGAGATCATCGAGCATTACCGAATGGCCAAGGATATCGTGTGGTGTCAGGAAGAGCCCCAAAACCAGGGCGCCTGGTATCAGATTCGACACCGCCTGCAAGAACCGTTGAAATCGCGGCACAAGCTGTTCTACGCAGGCCGTGCGGGCGCTGCTGCACCGGCGTCGGGCATTTACGCCATGCACATTCAACAGCAACAAGCGCTGGTCGAAGCGGCACTTGATATCGAACCGGCCGTCGTTTCGGTCGAAGAAAAATCACCCAAGCACTCTGGCAGGAAGAAACCATGAGCATCGAAGTAAAGGTCCCTCAGTTACCGGAATCGGTCGCAGACGCCACCCTGGTAACCTGGCATAAGAAACCCGGTGACGCTGTGTCCCGCGATGAAAATCTGGTGGATCTGGAAACCGACAAGGTTGTACTGGAAGTTCCTGCACCGGTCTCGGGCGTCTTGGAAAAGATCCTTATCGAAGACGGCGTTACCGTCACCAGCGGTCAGCTGCTGGCGGTTATCGCCGAGGGCGCTACCGCAGCGGCAGCGCCAGCGGCAGAGGCTGCTCCGGCGAAGGTTGAGGAGGCTGCCCCGGCGGCAGTTGCCGCAGCCGCACCTGCAGCCAGCGCCACCCAGGAAAGTTCGGGCAAGTTGAGCCCCTCGGTACGCAGGCTGATTGATGAGCACAATCTCGAATCTTCCGCGATCAAGGCAAGCGGTCCTGACGGCAGGTTGACCAAGGGCGACGTGCTTGCTCACCTGGAGAGCACAGGTGCGTCTGATGACGTTGGTGACATTGAGGAACTGCGAGGCGCTCTTGCCGATTCCCGTTCAGAGAAGCGCGTACCCATGACCCGTATGCGTGCCAGGATTGCCGAGCGCCTGGTTGAGGCACAGCAGACTGCCGCAATGCTTACCACCTTCAACGAGGTGGACCTGACCGAAGTTATGGCTCTGCGTGCCAGGTATAAGGAAGCTTTCGAAAAACGTCACGGCGTTCGCCTGGGCTTCATGTCATTTTTTGTGAAGGCCTGCACCGAGGCGCTGCGCAAGTTCCCGGTCGTAAATGCCTACGTAGAAAACAACGAGATCGTTTATCACAACTACTACGATATTGGTGTGGCGGTTTCTACCGAGCGCGGGCTGGTTGTGCCGGTGCTTCGAGATGCCGATCAGATGGGTTTCGCGGAAATTGAGAAAAACATCGGTGTGATGGCGGGGCGCGCCCGTGACGGCAAGTTGTCCATCGAGGACCTCACCGGCGGCACATTCTCACTGACCAACGGTGGCGTATTCGGTTCATTGATGTCTACGCCGATTCTTAATCCTCCCCAGAGCGCGATTCTTGGAATGCACAAAATCCAGGAGCGCCCGATGGTTGTGGATGGAGAGATCAAAGTCCGGCCGATGATGTACCTGGCTGTGACCTACGATCACCGGATCATTGATGGCCGAGAGTCCGTCCAGTTCCTGGTGGCGGTCAAGGAAGCGTTGGAAGATCCCTCGCGCCTGTTGCTGGAACTGTAAGCACATACTGACACACAACGCAGGCCGGGTTAGCGACAAGCTGGCCCCGCCGCAACGTTAAACAATAAGGGAATTATCATGGCAGATACATATGACGTAATCGTGATCGGGGGCGGTCCCGGTGGATACGTGGCAGCAATTCGCGCAGCCCAGAACGGTCTGAAAAGCGCCTGCATCGACAACTGGGCGAATCGTGACGGTTCACACAGCTTTGGTGGAACCTGCCTGAATGCCGGGTGCATTCCCTCCAAGGCCCTGCTGGAATCCAGCGAGCTTTATCACCGGGCCCAGGAAGAGTTCTCCACCCACGGTATTGGTGTTGGAAAGTTGACCCTGGACCTGGACACCATGCAGAAGCGCAAGACCGGCATCGTCGGCCAGCTTACCGGCGGTATTGGCGCGCTGTTCAAAGCCAACAAGGTCACCGGGCTGCAGGGCCACGGCAGGCTGCTTGCCGGGCGTAAGGTTGAATACACCGACGCTGATGGCAAGGTGAGCGTTCTCGAGGCTGCCAACGTGATTATCGCGACCGGCTCCACCCCGATTGAGTTGCCGCAGGTTCCTTTTGACGGCGACAAGGTTGTGGATTCCTGGGGCGCCCTGGACTTCACCGCAGTACCCAAGCGCCTGGGCGTAATTGGTGGCGGCGTTATTGGTCTGGAATTGGGCAGCGTTTGGAAGCGCCTTGGTGCCGAGGTAACCGTCCTTGAAGCCATGGATGATTTCCTGTTCATGGCTGATCGCGCCGTGGCCAAGGATGCCCAGCGGCAGTTCAAGCGCCAGGGCATGACTGTATTGACCGGCGCCAAGGTAACCGGTGCCAAGGTCCTGAAGAAGGCCGTGACCCTTAGCTACGATGATGCCAAGGGCAGCCAGAGTGTCGAGGTTGACAAGGTTGTGGTGGCCGTGGGCCGTCGCCCCAACACCGAGAACCTGCTGGGCGAGGACACCGGCGTTGAACTGGATGAGCGTGGCCGGGTCGTGGTGGACGAGCACTGCCGCACCGGCGCCTCTGGTGTATGGGCGGTGGGCGATGTGGTGCGCGGTCCCATGCTGGCGCACAAGGCTTCTGAGGAAGGTGTGGTGGTTGCCGATCTGATTGCAGGAAAGGTTGCCGAAATGAATTACGACGTGATTCCTTCGGTCATCTACACCGCTCCCGAGATTGCCTGGGTAGGTAAGACCGAAGAGCAGGTGAAGGAAAGTGGGCGCGCCTACAAGGTTGGCAGCTTCTCCTTCGCTGCAAATGGACGGGCCAAGGCCATGGAAGCCGCTGCGGGTCTGGTGAAGGTTATCGCCGCTGAAGACACCGACGAGTTGTTGGGCGTGCATATCGTTGGCCCCATGGCCGGGGAATTGATTGGCGAAGCGGTTGTGGCCATGGAATTCCAGGGCAGCGCTGAAGACCTGCAGTTGACCATCCATGCTCACCCGAGCCTGTCTGAAGCCGTTCACGAGGCTGCACTGGCTGTGGACAAGCGGGCGATTCACGCGATCAACCGCTAGTTTCCAGGGCAGATGAGCCAAGCCCGGTGCTCCCAAGAGGATCACCGGGTTTTTTTATTGGCGGTCAGCTCTAGTGCTTGGTTCGGGTGACGTTGATCACATTGGGCAGGGTGCTCAGGCGATTCAGAATACGGCTGAGTTGGTCCAGTCCCCTGACCTCGATCATCAGGTCCATGACTGCGCTGTTGTCGCTCCGGCTGGTGCGAACCTCCAGCGCATTGATGCTGATGTTCTCGTCACTTAGAAGGTTGGCCACATCCCGTGTCAGGCCCGACCTGTCATGGGCCTCCAGTCGAATTTTCACCGGATAGAACTCACTTTCCCCCGTCTCCCACTTTACTTCCAGGATGCGTTCCGGGCTCTTTGAGGCCAGTCGGATCAGATTTGTACAATTACTGCGGTGGATGCTCACCCCCCGGCCCTGCGTCAGGTATCCGGATATCGGTTCCGGCGGCATTGGTCCGCAGCAGCGCGCGGTGTTAGAGAGCAAGTCGCCTAGTCCGGCGATGACGAAGCGGTTGCCTGCCTGGGTTTTGCGCCTGCGCTTGATGCTGACGGCTGGTTCATCGTTTACGATGCCTTCATGCTGCTGCACCGCATCGCTCACCGCAGTCATGGAAATATCGCCTGAGCCAATCTTGCCGTAGAGTTCCTCGACAGTCCCAACCCGAAGCATTTTGACCAGCTGGGGTAGTGAGAAGCCCTTGACGCCCAGCCGCCCCAGTTCCTTTTCAAGCATGGCCTTGCCCTGGCGTCGGTTCTGTTCCTGATCCTGGCGGCGGAACCAGTTTCGCACCTTGGCCCGTGTCCTGGGGGAGGCAATGTACCCGAACTGGGGTACCAGCCAATCGCGACTGGGGCTGCTGTTCTTTGCGGTGACGATCTCTACTTGTTCGCCGGTAACCAGCTTGTAGGTCAGGGATACCATCCGGCCGTTTACCTTGGCGCCCCGGCAGTGATGGCCAACCTCGCTATGCACGTGGTACGCAAAATCCAGGGGCGTGGCGCCGGCCGGCAGATCGACGATTTCACCCCGGGGGCTGATTACATAGACCCGGTCCTCGTTGATTTCCGACTTCACCCGGTCGATCAGGTCGCTGGCGGTTTCGTCCTTGTCCTCGGGTTCGAGGATCTGGCGCAGCCACTGAATTTTCTGGTCAAAGGCCGCGTCGTGTCCACGACCTTCCTTGTACCGCCAGTGGGCCGCTACGCCCAGTTCGGCACGGTTATGCATGTCGTGAGTCCTGATTTGTACCTCGACCACGTGACCGCCCGGTCCAATCACTGCAGTGTGAAGTGATCGGTAGCCGTTCTCCTTCGGGGTTGCGATGTAATCGTCGAATTCCCCACGGATGTATTGCCACCGGCTGTGCACGGCGCCCAGGGCTGCATAACAGTCGGCGACACTATCCACCAGGATACGCACCGCGCGCACGTCGAAGAGTTCATCGAACTCAAGGTGCTTTTTCTGCATTTTTCGCCAGATGCTGTACAGATGCTTGGCGCGACCGGCCACCTCGGCGGTTACGCCTTCCTCGGCGAGTGCCTCACGGAGGGTGTTTTGGAATTTATCCAGATACTCTATTCGCTCCGCACGACTTTGTCGCAAGGCCTTGACCAATCGCCGGTAGACCTCGGGCTGCAGAAAGCGGAAGGCCAGGTCCTCCAGCT
>JAOTSW010000136.1 GCA_029864735.1 Chromatiales bacterium
ATCGCCATTGGGTCCGGCGGCGTATTTGAAATTCAAGCTTGGCCTGGGAGCCATTGAGCCAGCCTTTTCCAAATACGCCGCCGGACCCAATGGCGATCTTGGACTGGATGATGTGGTAACCCGAGCCCAGTGGGTCGCTTTCAGGATTCAGCAGCGTGAGCACCCGCTGGCGCTGGTAGTCGCGCATAAAGTGCCACAGCAGGGGAAGCGCACCCAGCGCCATGATCGCCAGGGAGAGCATCATCCGGAAGCGCAGGCCCGCTAGCAACACCACGAAAATGCCGCTGCTTGCGATCAGCAGTGAGGTTCCCAGGTCGGGTTGCCTGGCGATGAGCAGGGTGGGCACGAGGACGATCACGGCAAGCACCAGTAGTTCCGTCAGGCTGGGTGGCAGTCGGCGTCTGTGCAGGAACCAGGCGGCCATCATGGGCACGCCGAGCTTCATCAGTTCAGATGGCTGAAAGCGGAAGAATCCCAGGTTGAGCCAGCGCTGGGCGCCCTTGCCAATTTGTCCGGTAACCAGCACCGCCACCAGCAAGGCGGTACCGGCCAGGAACAGCCACGGCGCCCACATGCGCAGGTAATTGGGAGGGACTTGCGCTATCAGCAGCATTGCGCCCATGGCCACTGCCAGGCGAGTCACCTGCCGAACGATCAGGGACGAATCCTGGCCGCCGGCACTGTACAGGACGACCATCCCCAGTCCGCATACCAGCATCAGGCCAATGAGCAGTGGCCCGTCCACGTGCAGGCCTCTCATCACCCGGGCCGCGAAGCCAATGGTGCGGTCCGAGGTGCTGGTGTTCAGGTCGCCGATATCGTTCATGGCTTGTAGTTCTGCATATAGGCATCCAGGACCGTACGCGCTACGGGTGCTGCCGAGGTGCTTCCGCCGCCGCCATGTTCCACCACCACGGCAATAGCGATCTCGGGATTCTCGGCCGGTGCGTACGCTATGAACAGGGCGTGGTGACGCAAGTGTTCCGGCACCTCGTCCGCTTCGTATTCCTCATCCTGGGCAACACTGAAAACCTGGGCGGTGCCGGACTTGCCCGCATACCGGTAGCTGGCGCCTGCGGCCGATCCCCGCGCCGTGCCCTTGGGGCTGTGAAGAACGTCTTCCATGGCCTTGCTGATCACGGTCCAGTAATACGGATCGTCTACCGTCACCGGTGGCAATTCCTCCAGTGGCAATTCACTGACCTCGCCGGTGAGGGGGTCGCGTGTGCCGGCAAGCAGTCGCGGCCGATAACGTTTCCCCTTGGCGGCGATGATAGCGGTGGCCTCGGCAAGTTGCAGTGGTGTGGCCAGCATATAGCCCTGGCCTATGCCTGCGATCACGGTTTCGCCGGGATACCAGGACTGGTCCTGGCGTCTTTCGAAGGCGGATTTTTTCCAGGCCCGTGACGGAATCAGTCCCGGTTTTTCCCCGGGAATATCTATGCCGCTAACGCTGCCCAGGCCAAAGGTGATGAGAAAATCATGCAAATTTTCGATGCCCAGTTCTATGGCGATTTCATAAAAGAAGACGTCACAGGACTCGGCGATGGCTTCCATCATGTTCATCTGTCCATGGCCTTCCTTTTTCCAGTCCCTGTAACGATGCTTGCTGTTGGGCAGGGTGAAGTAGCCCGGGCAGAAATGCTTCTTCGTGGGGTTTTCCTTCAGGTATTGAAGGCTGGCCAGGGCGATAATCGGTTTAACCGTCGAGCCTGGCGGGTATTGGCCCCTGAGGGCCCGGTTGAACAAGGGGATGCCCGGGTCGTTTTGCAGGGCGTTGTACTGGCTCTGGCTAAAACCCTGGGCAAATTGATTGGGATCAAAAGCGGGGGTGCTGGAGAACACCAGTACGTCACCGTTTCTCGGGTCAATCGCAACCACGGCACCGCGATGATCGCCCATGGCCTCGTAGGCGATTTTCTGCAAGTTGATATCCAGCGTTGATATCAGGTCGTCACCCGCCACCGGTGGTTGCTGGGGAGTGTGTTGCAAGGCCCGACCCTGGGCGTTGACCAGGTTTTCCTGGTAACCGACCTTGCCCAGCAAGCTGGCCTCATGGGCACGTTCGATGCCCAGTTTTCCAATCTGGTTGGTGCCCGCATAGGCCGACGGGTCGGAACGCCTCAGGTCGGCTTCGTTAATGCTGCTGACGTATCCAACCACGTGACTGGTTATTTGCCCGAAAGGATACTGGCGGATAAGTCGGGCACGGATGTCGACGCCGGTGAATTCCTGGCGCCTGACCGCGAATCTGGCGACTTCCTGGTCGTTCATCTGGTAATTCAGCGTGACAGGCTCAAACTTGCGACGGCTCAGAATCAAGCCGGTCAATCGCTCCACGTCCGCTTCCTTGACCAGTCCGACTGACACCAGGCGCCTCAGGGTATCGTCCAGGTCTTTGACACTCTCCCTGGTTAATTCCAGCTGATAGGCAGGCAGGTTCTGGGCAATGATTTGGCCGTTTCGGTCGTAAATGAGTCCCCGGGTTGGCGGCAGAGGTTCGATGCGCACGTGGTTACCCTGGGACAGGGCGCTGAAGTGTTCGAAGTTGGTGATCTGCAGGTTGATCAGCCTGGCCACCACCACGCCAATCAACACCAGGGCAATGATTCCACCCAGGACTACCCGGCTGACGAACGTGCGTTGTTCGCGCCAGTGATCCTTGAGGGCCATATTTCCTATCATGAGGGTTGCGCGGTCAGTTTTTCAGTATGCGCGGCCAGAGAATTCTGAAGGCCGCTTGCAGGGGAACCCAGGCCACCACGCCCAGCGCGATGGCGTACCAGCGATCCAGGCCCGGGGCGGGGCCTCCGATCACGCCTTCAATCCAGAACAATACAAAGTGGTACAGGGCCAGGAACATGGCGACAGCCGCCGCCTGCTGGCCCAGCGGAAATACGCGTATGCGCAGGTAGAACTTCACGGTGAGGTAGCCTACCAGGGTCATGGCCATTGCCTGCGATCCCAGCAAGGTACCCTGCATCACATCCAGCAGCAGGCCGCCGACCCAGGCCGCCCCGACACCCACCCGGCGCGGGTAATGCAGGGCCCAGCAGATCACAACCAGCGCCACCCAGTCCGGATTCCAGACGGCGTAGTCGTAGGGCAGGGGAAGGATAGACGCCATTAACGCTACCCCCAGGCTCAGCCAGAATTGCCAGGGAGGTGTGCTCATTCCTGAACCTCCTCTTCATTTTCCTGGCGGATCCGTTGAGGCTCACCGAACCAGACCAATAGCACTTGTCTTCCACGATCAAGTTGGGCGCTGGGGCGGGCGCGCACTGTCGCAAAATTCTTGCCGGAGTCTCTGAGTACTTCAGAGACCACGCCCACCGGGTAGCCGGGCGGAAATTGTCCACCGAGTCCGGAGGTCACCAGCAGGTCGCCGACCTGGATGTCCGTACTGTTGGGCAAGAAAGGCAGGTTCAGCTCCCTGGCGTCGCCGCTGCCCAGCGCCACGGTACGAATGCCGTTGCGGTTGATTTCAACCGGTGTGGCGTGACTGGGGTCGGTGATCAGTATTGCCCGGGAGGACAGGGGTTCCGCGCTGGTGATCTGTCCGATCACCCCGTAGGCATCCAGGATGGCCTGGCCGGTATAGGCGCCGTCCCGGCTGCCCTTGTTGATGACCAGGCGGTGACGGTAGGGGTCAAGATCCACCGATCGAATCTCCGCCACCAGGATGCGTTCCGCGACCTCTGCGGCCGAGCGCATCATTTCTCTTAGCCGGGTGTTCTCTACCTGCAGGGAGTCAAGTTTCTGGAGCTGGAATTGTTGCTGAAGAACCTGGCTACGCAGCGCCTCGTTCTCTGACAGCAACGCAGAACGGCTGGACAGGGACTGGCCGGCCCACCTGCCGACGGTAAAAGGCAGGTTCACCAGGGCTTGCAGCGGGTAGGTGGCGACCGACAGGGCAGCTCTTAGGTTCTGGGTCTGGTTTTGCTGGTGATCCAGCACCATGAGCAGGATGCAGACCACCCATAAGAGCAAAAAGCGGCTCCCCGGGGAGGGGCCCCGAAGAAGAAGCGGCCGGTGTTGCTCAGACTGGATTGCCATGGGCTCGCGCGTCTACCCGGGCAGCTTGTCCCGGGCGAGGTAAATGTTGTGTTTGGGATTTGCGGGCGACCGGGCCGGTAATTCGGTCTGGGTCGGCCGTCCGCTTGCTCACTGGATCAGTCCAGGTTGAACATGGCAGGTCCGTGCTTGTCCATCAACTCAAGCACTCGGCCGCCACCGCGGGCCACGCAGGTAAGGGGTTCGTCCGCCACCACTACCGGCAGTCCGGTCTCTTCCATGAGCAGTTTGTCCAGGTCCCTGAGCAGCGCGCCACCACCGGTCAGCACGATGCCGCGCTCGGCGACATCGGCGCCCAGTTCCGGCGGAGTCTGCTCCAGGGCCGCCTTGACTGCACCCACGATGCCTTGCAGGGGTTCCTGCAGGGCTTCAAGAATTTCGTTGCTGTTCAGGGTAAAGCTGCGGGGTACGCCTTCGGACAGATTGCGGCCCTTGACCGAGATTTCCCGCACTTCCTGGCCCGGATAGGCTGAGCCGACTTCGTGTTTAATGCGCTCGGCGGTCGCTTCACCGATCAGGATGCCGTAGTTGCGGCGCACGTAATTGATGATTGCATCGTCAAAACGGTCACCGCCAATGCGCACCGAGGCCGCATAGACAATGCCGTTCAGGGAGATCACCGCCACCTCGGAGGTTCCGCCACCGATATCCAGCACCATGGAGCCACGGGCTTCATGTACCGGCATTCCCGCGCCCATTGCCGCAGCCATGGGTTCGTCAATCAGGTAGACCTTGCGCGCGCCGGCCCCTTCGGCGGACTCCCGAATAGCCCGGCGTTCCACCTGGGTGGAGCCATAGGGCACGCAGATCAGAACCCGCGGACTGGGCCGGATAAAGCGGCCTCCGTGGGCTTTCTTGATGAAGTACTGCAGCATCTTTTCGGTCACCGTGAAATCGGCGATCACGCCGTCTTTCAGGGGCCGGATGGCAGTAATGTTGCCGGGTGTACGTCCCAGCATGTTTTTCGCTTCCTGACCCACGGCTTCCATGGTGCGCCCGCGGCCACCGCCTTCCTCGCGAATAGCGACCACCGATGGCTCGTCAAGGACTATGCCTCGGCCACGCACGTAGATGAGAGTATTTGCAGTTCCCAGATCTATTGAAAGATCGTTTGAGAAGTAGCCCAACAGGTTCTTGAACATGTATGGATCAGCCTGGGTTTCAAATGGCGGAATTCAACGCGCTACTCTAACAATGGGTAGGACTTTGGGCAAGCAGCCGTGTATTATTGGCGGCTCTTTTTTTTAAGTCTCCCCACGGAGAATAGCTGTATGTCTCTTACAAAGCGTGAGGTGGAAAACGTCGCACACCTGGCCCGATTGGAAATTACCGAGGGCGAGATTGAGCGAGTTGTTGAGAACCTCTCTTCAATTATCAATTTTGTAGACCAGTTGCGAGGCGCTGATACCGGGGATGTTTTACCCATGGCGCACCCGCTGGACATGAGTCAGCGACTGCGGACCGACGAGGTAAGCGAGTCGGATCAGCGCGAGCGTTTCCAGGTAAACACCTCGGCCGTTGAGGCCGGTTTGTACCTGGTTCCCAAGGTTATTGAATAAAGACCGCCATATTCTGGGCCAAAAACTGGCCAGAACGTTCCCACAGGCAGGCTTTGGCTGCCAAATGTCTCCGATTGCAGACAGGTTCGAATGATGCACAAGAAGACCGTCGCCGAAATATCCCGTTCCCTGAAGGCGGGGGAATTCAGCAGTGTCGAGATTACTCGGCACCTGCTTTCCCGTATTGACTCGCTGGACAAGAATCTCAACAGCTTCATTACGGTTACCGCCGACCTGGCTCTGGCCGCTGCCGAGGCAGCTGACAAGAGAATTGCCAGTGGTGACGCCGGGCCCCTGACCGGGGTGCCCATCGCCCACAAGGACATATTCTGTACCGATGGCGTGCGCACCAGCTGTGGCTCGCGGATGCTGGATAACTTCGTTTCTCCCTACGATGCCACCGTTGTCGCCCGCTTGAAGGCTGCCGGCATGGTGATGCTGGGCAAGACCAATATGGACGAGTTCGCCATGGGCTCCTCCAACGAGACCAGTTTTTACGGCCCGGTGCGCAATCCCTGGGATTTGAACACCGTTCCCGGTGGTTCCTCGGGCGGTTCGGCAGCCGCTGTGGCCGCCCGCCTGGCTCCGGTGGCCACCGGCACTGATACCGGCGGTTCCATTCGCCAGCCGGCGGCCCTGGCAGGCATTACCGGCGTGAAGCCCACCTATGGCCGGGTTTCCCGCTACGGCATGATCGCTTTCGCCTCCAGCCTGGACCAGGCCGGAACCCTGACCCAGAACGCGGAAGATGCCGCCCTGGTGCTGGAAGTCATGTCCGGATTCGACAAGCACGACTCCACCAGTTCTCCGGCTGCCGTACCGGCTTATCACGGTTCGCTCAACGAGAGCCTGGATGGGTTGCGTGTGGGTGTTCCCCAGGAATTCCTGGACGAGGGCCTGGATCCGCTGAACCGCGCCGCCGTGGAAGCCGCCCTGGACGTCTATCGCTCCCTGGGCGCCACCATTCACGCTGTGAGCATGCCCAGCCTGGCCTTGTCAGTGCCTACCTATTACGTGGTGGCGCCGGCGGAAGCCTCGTCCAACCTGTCCCGTTTTGACGGTGTGCGGTTTGGCTACCGCTGCGAGAACCCGGTGGACCTGGTGGATATGTACAAGCGCAGCCGTGGCGAAGGTTTTGGTGAAGAGGTCAAGCGCCGCATCATGACCGGCACCTATGTGCTCTCTGCCGGTTACTACGACGCCTACTACCTGAAGGCTCAGAAAGTACGCGAGTTGATCGCCGAGGATTTCACCAGGGTGTTCAAGGAAGTGGATGTGCTGATGGGACCGACAACCCCGGCGCCGGCCTTCGAGCTGGGCTCCA
>JAOTSW010000138.1 GCA_029864735.1 Chromatiales bacterium
AGCCCAAGCGTGCGCCTGCGATGACATATCTCTGGAGCGTTTCGAACTTCCCGTCGCATAACCTGGCGATGGACTGTCAGGACTGCCATAACGGACAGGCCGCTTATCCGACTTTTGCCGAGTTGCACTCCGGCTATGACGCACGCATTACTGATGCGTCCGACGGCGTGAAGTGGGCTGAAAAGTATACCGCCAGCATCGACTCCATCGACGTGACAGACAACGTCGTGACGGTCGAGTTCAGCGTTTCTGATGCCGACATGGTTCCGTACATCTACCTGTCATTCTACGGTTATGACACCAAGCAGATGATAGTGGCTTCCCATACCAGGGATGCAAACCGTGCACGTTACGAAGCGAAGCCCGACGACACCAACGCCTTGTTCGAGTTCACGCCTGCCACGCTGGGCAACACCAGTTACACGGCCGTCATGGACCTGAGCCTGTATGCGGCTGAAGTCGTTAGCGACATTCCGACGCTGATCGACGAGGGTGTGATCAAGACCGGTATCGTCACGATTGCTCCGCGTTTGTACCAGGCTGATGGCACGAGATTGGGTCTGGATGCCGTGATCATGAACTTCGACGTTTCCGATGGTACCGAGGTTGCCAATTACTTCACCGGCACCGATACGACTGTCGAAAATGCCAAGTGCGAAGTCTGCCATGACAAGCTGGCCGTCACCTTCCACTCTGGCAGCGGACGCAGCACGGTCGAAGCCTGTCGTAACTGCCACGTGACCACCAGTCCTGGTGGCCACGTGGAAATGCAGTCTCGTTCAATCGACTCCTATGCGCATGCAATTCACTCATTCCAGGCCTTCGACACGGGAGAGGTGTTCAACACATGCCTGTTGGACGAAGTAACGGGCGAGTGCGCAGAAGATGCGAACGGCGACGAAATCCCGATAGCTGACTTCGACCCGGTCCGCGCCGCGAGGTTTGACTTGCACATTGAGCATACCTTCCCGAATTTCACGATTCTGAATTGTGAAGCCTGCCATACAGCGGGGACCTACAACCCGGCGGATCAGTCCATGTCCATGCCTGGCGTATCGTCAGCTGCGGATATGCCTCTGACCTGGTACGAGAAGATAGAGTCTGGAAGGAACGATCCCTGGTCACCGTCTTGGGTTGAGGACGCATCTGGCCGTAACATTGGCGCAGTGCCCGAGTATGTGACTGGTCCTTCTTCCCGCGCTTGCGGTGGTTGCCATAGAGCAGAGTTCATTAATGAAGATGCCGCCGGTGCACTGGCTGCCTTCAATGGCCATACCGACATGGGCGGAACTCTGGTAGAAAACGACGAAGATGACGTAGCTCTTTACGCCATTATCGAGAAGATTATGAGTATCTTTTAGTAAGTAAGGAGTTCGGGGTGGGCCTTCGGGTCCACCTCATCTCAAGAGAAGAAAAAGAGGCGGACCTTCGGGTCCGCCTTTTTATTTGGGGAGAATTAATCGAAGCTCGGCACAGGCTGACCAGTACGCCCCTGAAAAATAGAAGTGTTGGTGAGTCCTGCCCAGGACAGCTAATCCCGGCGGCCTGGCCCGGGCGCCACGACTTTTACTGGATTCCGGTTAGGCCTTCCGAGGTCCGGCGCGCCTTGTCGCGATGCTAGCGCCTGGTGAACAGCAGATCCCAGGTGCCGTGACCCAGTCGGTGGCCCCGTCGTTCAAACTTGGTCACGGGGCGATCCTCGGGGCGGGGAGAGTAACCGCCATCGGGAGCAAGATTCTCAAAATCTGCTGAGGCGTTCATGACTTCCAGCATCTGTTCTGCGTAGTTCTCCCAGTCCGTGGCCAGGTGCAGGCGCCCCCCTTGACGGAGCTTGCGTGCCAGCAGATCGACAAAGGCGGGCTGAATCAGCCGGCGCTTGTGATGGCGCTTCTTGTGCCAGGGGTCGGGGAAGAAGATCAGGATCCGGTCGATGCTGTGGTCGGGTATCTGATGCTTGAGCACTTCGACGGCGTCATGCTTGCTGACCCGCAGGTTATCCATCCCCTCCTCCTGGGCCTTCATCAGCAGCCTGCCGACTCCCGGCTCATGCACTTCGATGCCCAGGAAGTTCCTCTCGGGAGCCAGCCTGGCCAGTTCCACCAGGGAATCGCCCATGCCGAAGCCGATCTCCAGGGTGACCGGGTGGTCGTTGCCAAACCACCTGGAGGGCTGAGTGGGCACAGGTTCGAAGTCTATGCCGCAACGGGGCCACATTTGCTCCAGTGCCCGTTGCTGGCCGGCGGTCATGCGACCGGCCCTGATTACGAAGCTGCGAATCGCTCGGTGGCGCAGCTTTTCCGGGTTCTTTTTGTCTTCGGACATGGGGGTTCCTGGCCCGCGCACGGACCGCGGGAATGGGTTGCTGGCCGTGATTGGCAGGAGTTTACCCCATCTTGGCCGTCAATCTGCCCGCCGGGACCTGCTCCAGCCTATGCCAGGTCCGTAACTGCCCTGTAGGCCTGGCTGATGGCTGCATTGGTATCCGCCTTGGCGCCGGCGTCCGAGTTGGCAATGCTGATGCGCCCGAAAGCTTGCCGCCCGATTACCCAGGGTTTCTCTGCCTCGCTTTTCCATTCGGGTTCCCAGGTCAGGTCCGGGCTGTAGGCATAGCCGTGGGGCCAGCGGTTGACCGTGATGGCGTGGATGTCCCGCTCAGAATCGAATCCCCCCCCGGACAAGGCCTGGTCCAGCTGGTCACGTACATGGTATTCGAATACCGAGAACGGCGTGGACAGCAACTGCCTGCGACCCTGTCGCCATTGCTCCGGTCCCTTGATGTCGGCAAAGAACGGCACGTGACACATGTGCAGGACCATCGGGTCATCCGGAGTCATGGATCCACGGTACTTGCCCAGTGACACCGGGTAATCCAGTTCCACCTGCTTGTAGAAGTCCTTCGTGTAGTAGGCGAAATCCATGCCCAGCCTGGCGAAGGGGCGCCAGTTGGGCACCAGGACCTTCACGTAGCACAGGGGCGTCTTCACGTTGTAGGCCAGGCCTGCTTTCTGGCTGTCCCCAAGCTCAGGACACAAGTAGGGTATCGCTGCGTTATAACAGGCCATGACGCAATGCCTGGCCCGCACGGTATAGGCGTCCTGCCCTCGTACGTAGGTTACATCCACAGTCTTTTGATCAGGACTGTGCACGACATTGACTGCCGAACTGTTGAGCCTGATTCTCACCGCCTGGCCGTCCTTGTCCAGCCGCGAATAGTCGAGTCGACTGGTGACCGCGTCTTCCATGGTCGAGCCCGGCAGTGCGTCGGGAATCATGGAACGAACCAGCAGCCGCGCCACCGAGGCGTTGCCATCGGGGAAATGGAAGATGTAGGGTTCATCTCCACGGCTGCCTTCGCGCAACAGGGTGTGATCCAGGCCCGGCATGCCGCCGTCGTAGGATTGCACGGAGGTTGCAGGAATCTCGTCGATGCCGACGCACCAGAAGCTTGTTCCCCACTTGCGATACATCTCTATCAGTTGGGGATCCACCCTGGCGTAATCACGAAGGAATGTTTCGTAGCTGACCTTGTGTAACTTCTCCCGCTTCTCCTCCGGGCTCAAGCCGGAAAGGTAATCCGTTTTCTCCGTCTGTATCCGAACCAGGTCTTTCCTGGCTTGTTCGTTAAGGGGCGTTCGGGAGGCAAACTCTTCCCAGGAAATCTTCCCGTAACCCACTACCAGTTTTTGTTCCCCGAAGGTGTCCTTGTCGAAAACGATGCCCTTGCTCAAGCCCAGGGAGGAATACAGCTCCTGGTCAAAGGCCTGGTAGAACTTGTTGGTATCAATGCCCAGATCCACCAGCAATTGTTTGGCCACGCGGCTGTATGCCGAAGGCGTGTCGATGGATTCCGTACCGCCGTACCCTATTCGCGTGTCTCCGTTGATGCTGAATTCATTACGCTTGGCATGACCACCGAAATCATCGTGATTATCCAGGATTAGAACGCGCGCTCCGGGGTGCTTCTGGCGATAGAAGTGGGCCGCGGATAGGCCGCTGATGCCGCCTCCTACCACGACAAGATCATAATCCTCTTGGGGTTTGCCGGGTGGCCATGACTTGCCGGCCACCCTGGCGTGCATGATTTCCCATGAACCGGCGTGAGCGCCTCGCAGGCCGGTAAGGGCTGGCGGGTAGTAATGCGAATCTGGCCCAGCGCCTGGCATTCCACCCAGCAGTTCTGTCCAGGGCGAAAGCATCGCGGCGCCAATTGCCACCTGTGTGCCATTGAGAAAATCTCGCCTGGTAATTTTTCGAGTCATTAGGGGTCTCGCTTTATCGGTGCCAGTCGGACCAAACATAACGCAAAGACCGGGATCAGGAGAAATTTATCCCAGTGGCGCCCGCCAGTTGTACCCGGCCATGCTGTGTTGCCAAGGAGGTGCAGTCGACCCCGAACAGCAGAAGGGTTGTGGTGGGAAAATCCTGGTCCGGGTGGATACAAGGGATAGGTCCCGGAACTCGAAAACCGGGCTGTTGGACGCACTTTCCAGGCCGACTTGAGGGCCCATCCCCGGGGTCCAGGGCCGTTAGCCGTATCGCTATCTGATCCCGTCGCACTTTCTTCTCGGGTCGACAGATCTGCTCCCCGCCTGGACAGTCCCCGCCCTGAAAGTTGATATTCTTGTTTTCTCCCGCGAAGCTGTAGTTGTTGTGGGCTTCGGTGAGACCGCAGGAAGCAGGGAAAAGTGTTAATGCAGGGAAATAACAGTGTGAAGACCGCAATGGTGGTGGAAGGGGGCGCAATGCGTGGAATCTTTTCCTGCGGCATCTTCGATGAATTTATTGCCAACGATTTCTATCCCTTCGATCTGTGCCTCGGGGTATCGGCAGGCGCATCCAACACCGCGGTCTACCTCGCGAAAATGCACGGTAGGAATTTAAAAATCTATCTCGACTACTCGCTCAGACCGGAGTTTATTCGTTACGGACGGTTTTTTGCCGGTGGCCACCTGATGGACCTGGACTGGATGTGGAATATCACCCGGGACGACCTGCCGATCGATACCGATACGCTGCTGGCCCAGCACAGCCAGTTTCTTGCCACGGTGACCTGCGCGGAAAGCGGCGTTGCAGACTACCTCACCCCGACCGCCGACGAGCTGTTTGACGTGTTGAAGGCATCCAGCGCCCTGCCGCTTTTTTATCGGGATACCGTGAGTCTTCGCGGGCGACAGTGGAGTGACGGTGGGGTGGCTGATGCGATACCGGTTCGAGAGGCCCATCGCCGCGGTGCGAGGCGAATACTGGTTATTCGGTCGCGACCGTCGGGCTATCAAAAGAGACCGTCGAAGGCGGATGTCCTGTTGCCGTGGCTGTTGAGAAAGTCGCCGGGACTGGTGCCTGCCATGAAAGCCCGGCCCCGGACGTACCAGGAATCCCTGGACTTTATTCGCAACCCGCCCGCCGATACACATATCATCGAAATCTGCCTGCCCGATAATTTCCCGGTATCCCGCATGACCTCTGACCGGCGCTCGCTGCAGCAGGGGTACCAGATTGGCCGCGACACCGCCCAGCGAATTTTTGATCTCTGGGCCGGATAGCCTAAGGGACGACAACGCCGATAAAAAAGGCCAGGCCGGAAATCCGGCCTGGCCTTTTATCGTATCCCTTGCAAGGGATTTTCTTTATCGGACTACTCGATTCGAATCGCTACGGATTGCCCGACTGACCAGCAGACCGATCAGCAGGAAAACAAGACCAATCCCCAACAGGCCAGACTAACCGGACCCACTGATGCGCCCATGGCGTCTGAACTTCTACAGTTTCACCATCAATTTGCCGGTGTTCTTGCCCGTGAACAGCAGGGGCAGCCCGGTAATGGCCGACTCCAGGCCGTCCAGTACATGGGCCCGGTACTTGATCTTGCCAGCCATGACATAGGGGGCGAGTTTGCCCAGCAGTTGCGGGACCTGGCCGAAGTGGTCCGGCATGGCAAAGCCCTGGATGGTGAGGCGTTTCTTGATCATCCGAATCCAGTTGGGGCCCGGCGCGGGATTAGCCGAGAGATAGTCCGCGATCATGCCGCAGACGACGATACGACCGTGGGTGTTCATCCGGTCGAAAATCAGCTGTTGAATGGGGCCGCCGGTGTTCTCAAAAAATATATCCACGCCATCGGGGGTCAACGCAGCCAGCTGCTCGGCAAGACCGTCAGACTTGTAGTCTATGGCGCCATCAAAACCCAGTTCATCCACCAGCCAGCGGCATTTTTCCTCTCCGCCGGCAACGCCCACCACTCGCAGGCCCTCTGCCTTGGCCAACTGGCCCACCAGCGATCCCACTGAGCCGGCCGCACCGGTGACCACCAGGGTTTCACCGGCCTTGGGTTTGCCCACGTTGAACAGGCCCTGGGTGGCGGTCAGGCCGGGCAGGGCGAGAATCGACAATACCGCCTCCGGAGGCAAGTCCACCGTCACCTTGTTAATGCCCTGTCCATTGGACAGCGCATACTCCTGCCATCCGAACATGCCCATTACCTTGTCCCCGACGGCAAAGTCCGGGTGCCGCGACTCAACGACCTCTCCATAGCCGGAGGAGCGCATCACCTCACCCAGTTCAACCGGGGGAATGTAGCTTTCACGGTCGGCTGACATCCAGCCAAGCATGGCCGGGTCCAGGGACATATAGGTCTGGCGCACTAACAGTTGGCCGTCGGCAACCTCTGGAACGGGGCTGTGCCTGAGTTCAAATAAATCGGGAGTGATCCCCGTGGTTGGCCGGGCGATAAGGTGAATGGCAGTGTTTTCCATGGGAGATTTCCAGGTTGGGGTTAACAGTTGGCATGCCGCAGACAATCTGCCGTGACAGCCTGGTTTGAATTCAATTGTAGGACCGTTTTTCCGACGCCTTCGGATGCCCGTGTAGCACCCTGACCCGGAACGAGCGTCCCTTGAGCTTGCC
>JAOTSW010000137.1 GCA_029864735.1 Chromatiales bacterium
CAGGAATAATTGGGGACAGTCACCTATTCTTCCCGGACGGGATGGCAGGAACTGGAAGTTAAGATACCTGTGCCCGTTCATTTACCGGACGGCGCGCAAGGGACGCCAAATGCTGCAACTGCGCAATAAGACCCAGCCCTCTCCTTCGTCAATCCCTACTGCAAAAACTGGTCACGGACCGTGGGATTGCGGCACAATTCGGCAGAACATGGCGCGCTGGGCGCCAATGGCGTAACCGGCAACGAACCGGGGCCACACTTAAGAACGAACACATTACCGCGACGTCGCATACACACCTGTAGTCGCCTGAGGGAGTACACCATGGGATTTCTAGCCGGCAAACGTGCACTGATTGTTGGGGTTGCCAGCACTCGCTCCATCGCCTGGGGCATCGCACAGGCCATGCACCGCGAGGGCGCCGAACTGGCCTTCACCTTCCAGAATGAAAAGCTCCAGTCGCGGGTGGAAAAGATGGCCGCCGAGTGCAAGTCCACCCTGACCTTCCCGATGGACGTGGCCTCGGACGAGCAGATTGATGCGGCCTTCGAGAGTCTGAAACAGCACTGGGACAGCATCGACATCGTGGTGCATGCCGTGGGCTTCGCCCCGCGGGAACAGCTGGCGGGTCGCTTCGCCGACTCCACCACCCGTGAAGGATTCGCCATCGCCCACGACATCAGCGCCTACAGCTTTATCGCCCTGGCCAAGGCCGCCAAGGGCATGATGGCCGGTCGTAACGGCTCCCTGCTCACGCTGAGCTACCTGGGCGCCGTGAAAGCGGTACCGAACTACAATGTCATGGGCATGGCCAAGGCCAGCCTGGAATCCGGCGTGCGCTTCCTGGCCAGCGACCTGGGCCCGGACAACATTCGTGTGAATGCGATCTCCGCCGGTCCCATCAAGACCCTGGCCGCCTCGGGCGTGTCCGGTCTGCGGGGCATGATGAAGGAATTCGAAAAGGCCGCACCCATGCGTCGTAACGTGACTATCGACGAAGTAGGTAACGCTGCCGCCTTCATGTGTTCCGACCTGGCCAGCGGCATCACCGGTGAAGTGCTGTACGTGGACTCCGGCTTCCACAGCATCGGCATGACCATTGACGCGGGCGAATAAGCCACCCTCGAGGCTCACGCCAACAAAACAAAAAGGGGCCGGATACATTTATTTCCGTCTATTCGGGTATTGCCGGCCGCCGGTTTAGCTATGGCAGAGGCCTATCTGCCTTTGCGAGATGCAGTGACGCCGGAAATAGGAAAAGCCGGCAGAAAATGTATCCGGCCCCTTTATTTTTGGGGCTATGTTATCAGGCTCGAGCCCTGGCTTTTGCCTCGGCCGCCTCGGGGCCGAGTTTCTCGCCTTCGAGAGCCGCCACGATGGTGGCGCAGGTGGCGTCACCGAGCACGTTGATACTGGTGCGGCACATATCCAGGATACGGTCGAAGACGAACAGCACGCCGATGGCTTCAACCGGCAGGCCAATGGCCCCCAGGATGATCGCTATGGCCACCAGGGAGGCGCTGGGGATGCCGGCCACGCCGATGGACGTCACCAGGGCGATCAGCACCACCGAGAACTGCATAGCGAAGCTCAGCTCCAGTCCATAGGCCTGGGCCAGGAACATGGCCGCCACGCACTCGTACAGTGCCGTGCCATTCATATTCACCGTGGCGCCCAGCGGCAGGACGAAGGAGCTGATCTTGTTGGAGGCGCCCACGTTCTTCTCAAGGCAATCCATGGTCACCGGCAGGGTGGCCGAGGACGAAGCGGTGGAGAACGCGGTTAGCAAGGCGGGTGAAACGGCCTTGTACAGCCACAGAGGGTTTACCTTGGCGATCAGCTTGATCAGGATGGGCAGGGTGATCACTGCATGGAATGCCAGCGCGCCCAGCACCGTCAGGGCGAATACCGCCAGTGGACCCGCCGCATCAAACCCGGTACGTACGATAGTTTCCGCCACCAGGCCGAAGACCCCGATAGGCGCGAATGCCATAACAAACTCGGTCATTCTCATCATGACTTTGAACAGACCATCCCAGAATCGGAACAGCGGCTCGGCCGCCTCGTGTTCCAGCCGAGTCATGAAATAGCCAAACAGGATGCTGAAGAAAATCAGTCCCAGCATTTCACCCTGGGCTGCGGCCGCAATGATATTTGGCGGCACCATGCGCAGGAAAATTTCCACCACGTCGCCGGCACCCTTGCCGCCTACCTTGGCCTGCACATCGGATACGTCAGCATCCAGGGCCAGCAAATCGCGGGCAGGCTGACCGTCCACCAGGCCAGGCTGCACCAGGTTCACCAGGAACAGGCCGATCAGGATCGCAAACAGCGTGGTGGAGGCGTAGAACAGGATTGTCTTGCCGCCCAGTCGTCCCAGGTTGCTGGACGAACCGATACCGGCCACACCCACCACGATGGACGAGGCGATCAACGGTACGATCAACATCTTCAGGGCGTTGATGAACATCGTGCCGACAAAGTCGAACACACTGACCAGGGGCACACTGAGGACAGAGGTGTCTTCGGTTATCAGTCGACCAACAATGCCGGCCAAAACCAATGCAATAAGAATCTGCCAATGCAGCTTCAACTTGAGCATGTGAACTCCCCTGATTCAAAAATGAAATCAAAAACGGCGCTGGTCTATTTTTACAGCATAAAAAAAGGGCCCACCCTGTTAGGGGTAGGCCCTGGATTTTTTACTGCTGCGGAGCCTCTTGCGTATCGTCTTCAAATACTGATATCGAGGCTTTGTCCCTGAGGTCCTGGACATAGGTCTCGAAAGTTGACTGTCCAATCTGCTGGGCCATCGCCCGGCGGGCTGCCATCCTTGCCTCGGCAGAGACTGCCCCCGGCATGCCGGGAAGCACCTGGCTGACAGTGAACACGGCGTAACTGCCATCACGCATCTGTATGCTGTTTGCCACCGGTCCATACTCTGGCTTGGCTGAACGGAACACGGCAGCAACCAGTTCTGCAGGCGCCTCGCGGTCAGCACGATCAATCAATCGGGCGGGCTGGAACTCGGCATTCTTGTCCCGGGCAGCGGCTTCCAATGAAGCCCCCTGCTCTAGTGCTGCCAGCAACTCGCTGCCGGCAGTCGCGGCCATGGCCACTGACTGCTCTTTCTTCAGGGCCTGGACGATTGTCTCGCGGACCGCCTCAAGGGGCTGGGGCTGGGGCGGCTTATGATCGGCGACACGCAGCACCACGGCATGCTTGTCACCCAACTCGATTACCCGACTATTTTCACCGTCTTCCAGTGAAGAAATGCTGAACGCAGCTTCGGCGACTTCCGGATGGCCCGGGAAAACCTCATTATTGGCCCTGGTAAATCCAGGGACTTCCTGGATTTTCAGACCCAGTGCCTCGGCGGCGCTGTCCAGTTCATAAAGATTTTCAAATGCCCTCTCGGCAAGGGTCTCGGCGCGGCTGTAGTAACGCTCACCGGCCTGGTCCTCGCGATAGCGGGTTTCAAGCTGCTCACGGACCTCGGCGAAGCTGGGCATAACGCCACCGTCAATGGCATCGACACGCAGCACGTGGAAACCAAAGTCGGAACGCACCGGATCGCTAACCTCACCCTGGGCCAGGGAGAAAATGGCATCTCCCAATTCGCCCTCAAATGTTTCAGCATCGACCCAACCCAGGTCACCCCCGGATCCGGCAGTGCTGGAATCGACAGACGCCTCAGCGGCCACCGCAGCAAAATCCTCACCACCGCGAATTCGTGCGGTGACGGCCTGGGCACGTGCCAGCGCAGCGTCTTCATCATCGGCCTCGATAAGGATGTGCCTGACCTGGCGCCGCTCTGTGACGCTGAGCTGTGCCTTGGATGACTCGTAATAGCTGAGCAAATCATCTTCGGTGACCTGGATATCAGCGGCCACGTCGGCACCCCGGATTTCCAGGTAGCGAAGGGTTACCGTCTCAGGTGTGAGGTACAAATCGGCGTTCTGGTCGTAGTACGCCTGCACCGCGGCCTCATCAACCGTAATGGCATCTTCGAACTGCGCGGGGAAAATCGTCGCCACGGACACTTCGCGCTTCTGCTCGAACAACTCGATCAGGCGGCGGGTCTCGGATGAGGTCAGGAACTCGGTGGCGGCCACGCCGTCCTGGAGCTGACCCATCTGCAGGGCTACACGCTGTTCCGCCTCAAAAGAGGTTGGGCTGCGACCAACACCGGCAAGCCGGGCGTTGTAGCTATCCAGGGAGAACACCCCGTCCACCTGGAACGCTTCCATGGAACGGATGCTCTGGTGCAGCTGCTCATCGCCAACGCGGTAATTGCGCTCGGCGACTCGCTGGGCAAGTAATTCGCGACGAATCAGGTTCTCCAGGGTGGCGTTACGAATTTGCTGAAGCAGCACTTCCGGCAACTCGTCCTGGTAGGTCCTCTGGGCCTGTGACACCTGGTTCTGCACCGCATTGCGATAAACATTGGTGGACACTTCACCACCGTTGACCAGCGCGATGTAGTCACGATTAAAGAATCCAAAGTCAATGCCCCAGAAAATAAAGGCAATGGCGATGATGAAGATGATCGAGCCTGATACCCAGCCCGTCATGTTGTCACGAATTCTCTGAAGCATGTGACCCCGGTTCGTTTGATTGCAGTTGGCGCATTATGCGCCAGTTTTGGTCCTACGGGCAGACACTTGTGTCTCTAACCCTCGATTTTCTTCTTCGCCAGGAACACTCCGGGACAAAAAAAAAGCGCCCTGTGTAGGGCGCCTTTTTCGAATTGGCGGAGTGGACGGGACTCGAACCCGCGACCCCCGGCGTGACAGGCCGGTATTCTAACCAACTGAACTACCACTCCTAATTCTGGTGGGTGCTGAGGGGATCGAACCCCCGACATTCGCCGTGTAAAGGCGACGCTCTACCATCTGAGCTAAGCACCCTTCGGCAAGGTCAGCACCTAGCGAAGGCGCGCTAGTTTACGGCATCCTTTAGAGCTTTACCAGCCTTAAATCCGGGCGCATTACTGGCAGCAATTTGGATGGTTTCGCCAGTGCGGGGATTGCGGCCAGCACGGGCTGCACGATGCTTCACAGAGAAGGTACCAAAGCCTACCAGGGATACCTGGTCGCCCTGCTTCAAAGTAGCGGTAATGGAGTTAACCACGGCATCTACTGCCTTGGTTGAATCGGCTTTTGACAGACCAGCGGCCTCGGCAACAGCATCAATCAGATCACCTTTGTTCATAAACAACCCTTCTTTATTTGAAGTTAAAAAAAGAACGCCCGGCGTCATGCTCGGGGCGTTACACGGGGAACGGCGTTTTGGTTTCTTTATGATCCACACTGCCAACCGTCTTACCAGTTGTGCAGCGTGTCCGCCGCGTCCGTCCTCGAATTCGCTTGAATTTATACCAGCGAAAAAAAAGCACTGTCAACAAAGCTTACAGAAAAGAAATTGATTTTTCCCTTAACAAAGGGGTCTTGAAAAATTTCTCGATAAATACAAGCGCATTCACAAAGTTCTGGTAGTGATTGATTTTCCAGACAACCTGCGAAGTCAAGTACCCCGTATCAGGCTGAAATAGCGCTCAACAAAACCTGAGTACCAGCAAAAGAAAAAGGCCCGACCGCGGGGTCGGGCCTTTCATCTCAGGCATCAATGCGCATGAATTTCCTTTGCAGCCTCATCAGACTTGGCCGCGCCTTTCGGGCCTTTCTTGCCCTCAGGGCCTCGCACAGGCATGTGCTGAAGAGCCAGTTCCAGAACTTCATCAATCCATCTAACAGGACGAATATCCAAATGATCTTTGATGTTCTTCGGAATCTCTGCCAAATCCTTCTCGTTTTCCTCGGGAATCAGCACCATTGAGATGCCACCGCGATGAGCCGCCAGCAGTTTTTCTTTCAGCCCACCGATGGGTAAAACCTCACCGCGCAGGGTGATTTCACCGGTCATGGCCACATCTGAACGCACCGGAATCTTGGTCAGTGCCGACACCAGGGCCGTGCACATTGCGATACCCGCACTGGGGCCATCCTTGGGTGTAGCACCCTCTGGAACATGCACATGCACATCAAACTTCTGGTGAAAATCTTCATCCACACCCAGTACTGCAGCACGACTGCGCACAACCGTCATGGCGGCCTGGATGGATTCCTGCATCACATCGCCCAACTGGCCGGTGTGAATCAGCTTGCCCTTGCCGGGTACGATGGCGGATTCGATGGTCAGTAATTCGCCACCCACCTCGGTCCAGGCAAGACCGGTCACCTGGCCGATCTGATCCGTTTCCTCGGCACGTCCGTAGCGGAAGCGACGCACGCCCAGGTACTTGGGCAGACTCTTGGGCACCACGTGCACCTTGCCCTTGCGAGGCTTGAGCAACAACTCCTTCACTACCTTGCGGCAGATCTTGGAAATCTCGCGCTCCAGGCTACGCACGCCCGCCTCCCGGGTGTAGTAACGAACCAGGTCACGAATCGCACCGTCGGAGATGGCCACCTCTTCAGGCTTCAGTCCATTGGCTGCAATCTGCTTGGCCACCAGGTAGCGCCTGGCGATATTCATCTTCTCATCCTCGGTGTAACCGGGGATGCGAATGACTTCCATGCGATCCAGCAACGGAGCAGGAATATTCAGGCTGTTGGCGGTGCAGACAAACATCACTTCTGACAGGTCGAAATCGACCTCCAGGTAATGATCGTTAAACGCGTTGTTCTGTTCCGGATCCAGCACTTCAAGCAGGGCCGAAGACGGATCGCCACGGAAGTCCATGGACATCTTGTCCACTTCATCCAGCAGGAACAGCGGATTACGCACGCCTACCTTGCCAAGGTTCTGCACGATCTTGCCAGGCATGGAACCGATGTAGGTGCGACGGTGCCCGCGAATCTCGGCTTCATCACGCACGCCACCCAGGGACATGCGAACAAACTT
>JAOTSW010000139.1 GCA_029864735.1 Chromatiales bacterium
GCACCTGTAGCTTCACCCTTGATGAGCAGGGACTGCCCCGGTGGGACCAGCCGGACAGCAAAAGCGCATTCCACCTGGTCGACACCCTGTTGCGGGCATCCCGGGAGTTAGCGCTGCACAAGCTTCCGCCATTCAGGGCGACACTGGATACCAGCGAATTTTTTGACCCGGGCGCCGGCGGGCAGAAACTGGGCCTGGGCTCCAGCGCCGCGCTGACGGTTGCCCTGTCCTCAGCCCTGCATGACTGGGCCAACATCCCGCCACTGCCGCAGGGGGAACAACTGGCAAAGCTGCTTGCCATGCACCGCGACTTCCAGGGCGGTCATGGTAGCGGCATCGACCTGGCCGCCAGCTTGTGCGGAGGGGTGCTGGACTACCAGCGAACCCCCGGAAGCCCCAGTCCCCGGGTCGAACCGCTTACCCTGCCTGGTGCATTGAAATTTCGCGCAATCTGGACAGGCAAGCAGGCTTCCACCAGCGAACTGTTACGGCAACTTGAAACCGCCTCCGAGGCCGATCCGAGCGGCTGGAGCCAGGTTCAGCGCATACTGGCCTCGGCGGCAATCCGGTCCCGGAACGCATGTATCAGCGGGCAGGTTGAAGAATTGATTTTATCCATCGCCGCCTACGGCAAGGCTCTCAGGCTCTTGCAGGCATTTTCAGGCATCCAGGTATATTCCCCGGAACACGAAACACTCGCTGAATTGGCCTCCAAACAGGGCATCACCTATAAACCCTCGGGAGCAGGCGCAGGCGACCTGGGCCTGGCATTCAGCCTGGACCCGGCAGCCCTTGCGCAGTTTTGCTCAGAGGCCGCCCGGGCGGGCTTCGGATGCCCTGATTTAGCCATAGAAACAAGGGGTTTGGCGCGCCATGATTAGCCTTTTCCTTGGAAAACCCGTCCACAGGGGCGACAATATGCGGTTGGAGACCTAACGGTCCGGACGCTTTTTTTGAAAAAACCGCCAAGACCCCCTATCGGATAGTCAGAATCTATGTCGTCGAATATCAAGCAGCCTGGCAACAAGAGTAACTCAGCGATCCCGGCTTTCTACAAGCTGTCGATTCCCGAGCGCGTGCGTGCTGTTCGCGACAAGGGTTTCCTGAGTTCCCAGGACTTCAAATCCCTGCTCAGCGGTGAACATACCCTCAGCCTGGAAAGCGCCGACCGCATGATAGAAAACGTGGTGGGCGTAATGGGCCTGCCCGTGGCCGTCGCGCCGAACTTCCTGATCAACGGCAAGGACTACGTGGTCCCGCTGGCGGTTGAAGAACCCTCTATCGTGGCGGCCCTGAGTTCGGCAGCAAAAATTGCCCGCAAGGCCGGCGGTTACCAGGTGGAAAGCACCCCGCCGATCCTTATTGGTCAGATCCAGGTGGTAGAGGTGCCACACACTTCTCGCGCAAAGCTGAAATTGCTGGAGCGCAAGCAGGAAGTGATCAACCTGGCGAACAGCCTGCACCCGCGCATGGTCGCCAGGGGCGGAGGCGCCATTGACCTGGAAGTCATCCTGCATCCCGCTACTGAATCAAATATGGAAATGCTGGTGGTCCACCTGCTGGTGAATACCTGTGATGCCATGGGCGCCAACCTGGTTAACACCATGTGCGAGGGTGTCGCATCACTTATCGAAAGCATTTCCGGCGGCAAGGTATTCCTGCGAATACTCTCCAATCTCACCGATAGAGCCTTGATTCGCGGCAAGGTCCGCATCCCTCCCCAGTTACTGGCAGGCCGCGGATTCGACGGTGAATCCGTGCGGGATGGTATCGCCATCGCCAGCCAGTTCGCCGCCATAGATCCTTACCGCGCGGCAACCCATAACAAGGGAATCATGAACGGTGTGGATGCGGTAGCCATCGCAACAGGTAACGACTGGCGCGCCATTGAAGCGTCCGCCCATGCCTACGCTGCTCGCGGCACTCACTACACTTCCCTGACTCGCTGGTACACCGACGAGGAAGGCATGCTGGTGGGCGAAATCGATATGCCGATGAAAGTCGGCATCGTGGGCGGCCCGCTGCAAACCAATCCCACTGTTGCGCTGAACCTGCGCATGCTGAATGTAAGCAAAGCCACCGAACTGGCCGAAGTCATGGGCATCGTCGGCCTGGCACAGAATTTCTCTGCCCTGCGGGCACTGGCCACCGATGGCATCCAGCAGGGGCACATGACCCTGCACGCGCGCTCGGTAGCAACCGCCGCCGGAGCGACTCCGGAAATGTTCCCCATCGTTGTCGACCGCCTGGTCGAAAGCGGCGAAATCAAGATCTGGAAAGCCCAGGAAATCATAAAGGGCCTGTCGCGGCCCCGGGACGTGGCCGATTACGACCAGGCCGAAATTGATCACGAAGACCTGGCTGCGGGTCACGGAAAAATCATCCTGCTGGGTGAGCATGCGGTGGTCTACGGCTCCCATGCCATTGCGGCGGCCGTACCCCTGGCGGTTCGCGCAAGAGTCCAGGACGGCGATGACGGCGTTCAGTTGATCGTCCCCCGTTGGGGCGTGGAGCAGCGCCTGCACCAGGAAGCGGAGAAGCGACAGTCTTTTGAGCGTCCCGCCGGCGTCATCCTGGAAAAACTGGGCCTGCTGGACAAGCCCATGCGAATCGAAGTGTATTCAGATATCCCGCGCGCCATGGGCCTGGGCGGATCAGCCGCCGTCGCGGTGGCGATCATCAGGGCCCTGGACAAGCATTACCGCCTGGGACTGTCCGATGAAGATGTAAACAGCCTGGCCTACGAGTGTGAACGGGTTGCCCATGGCACACCGTCCGGGGTGGACAACACCGTGGCCACCTACGGCAACGCCATCGTCTATCAGCGTAATCGCACTCCCGCCTTCCAGGACGTGGAAATCGGCGCGCCCATGAAGTTCGTGATCGGTATGACCGGCGTGGAAAGTCTCACCGCCGGCATGGTCGCCCAGGTTCGCAAGGCCTGGGAGAACAACAAACGGGTTTATAACCGGGTCTTCAAGGGCATCGACGGATTAACCCTGGAGGCTATTGAGGCAATTCGCAAAGGCGACCTGGCGCAACTGGGAGACCTGATGAATGTCTGCCAGGGCCTGCTGAACAGTCTGCGAGTTTCCAGTTGGGAGTTGGAGGAATTGATTCACCTGGCTCGCGATAACGGCGCCCTGGGCGCCAAGCTCACTGGCGGCGGTGGCGGCGGATCCATGATCGCCCTGTGCCCGAGAGACAGCGACAAGGTAGTCCAGGCAATTCGCGCCGCGGGTTACCAGGCCACGGAGGTGATCGTTGAATAGGGCGGCTCACGAGAACGCAGTCGTCTCACATGAATCCGAGAACCTGATCCTGGTCGATCACGAGGACCAGGAAATCGGCAACCTGGACAAAGCTGGTTGTCACGACGGCCAGGGCAAGCTGCACCGCGCTTTCTCACTGTTTATTTTCAACTCCCGTGGTGAATTGCTGCTGCAAAAGCGCAGTGGACAAAAACGTCTCTGGGGCGGCTACTGGTCAAACAGCTGTTGCAGCCACCCCCGCCAGGGAGAAGATATGTCGGAAGCCACGATTCGCCGGCTATACCAGGAACTGGGGCTGCACTGCGAACTGCACTTTCTTTACAAATTCGAATACCACGCCAACTTCGGTGACCAGGGTTCCGAACATGAACTGTGCTGGGTTTATGTCGGGCGCAGCGACGAAGATGTCACCGTTAATCGCAACGAAATAGAAGAGTGGCGCTTCGTCTCACCCGAACAAATGGACCGGGAAATAGATGAGCGAGCCGAGCTGTTCACACCGTGGTTCAAGATGGAATGGCAGCAGGTCAGGGAACGCTACCGGGAAATACTTGGCCTAACCTGAACCAGGTCGCCATCATACGACTAGGGCCGCAGTTGCCCACTACCTCGAACAACATATTTATAGCTGGTTAACTGCTCCACACCCACCGGTCCGCGGGCATGCAAACGTCCCGTGGCAATTCCAACCTCGGCACCCATCCCGAACTCCCCGCCATCGGCAAACTGGGTAGAGGTATTGTGCATCACGATGGCGCTGTCGACGGCGGAAAGAAAACGCTCGGCGACCTGTATATCGCCGGCAATTACCGATTCAGTGTGTCCCGTGCCATAGCGCTGGATGTGTGCAATCGCGCTCTCGACTCCGTCCACCATGGCGGCTGAAATCACCGGGGCAAGATACTCGGTAGACCAATCGGATTCCTCGGCCGGCGGCAACTCCGGGAAGCGTTCTCTCAATGCCTGGTCGGCGCGAACTTCACAACCTGCACCGGACAGGCCCTTGATCAACGCCGCCACTAATTCCGGATCGGCTTGCCTGTCCAGCAACAAGGTCTCGGCCGCTCCACAAATTCCGGTACGGCGCATTTTTGCATTCACCACCACATTCACAGCCAGTTCCAGATCGGCTGAGGCGTCAACATACAGGTGACAGATGCCTTCCAGATGACCCAGCACCGGCACCCTGGCCTCGCGCTCCACACGCGCCACCAGGCCTTTACCCCCCCGGGGGATCAGCACATCCAGGTATTGGGCCATTTCCGAAAGCAGGTAACCCACCGCCTCCCGGTCCGTGGTCGGCACCATCTGGATGCTGTCGGCCGGCAGGCCCGCCGCCTCCAGTCCCGCACACAGGCAGGCGTGAATTTCGCCGCTGGAATGAAAACTTTCTGACCCACCCCGGAGAATTACAGCATTACCCGCCTTCAGGCACAGTGCCCCGGCGTCTGCGGTCACGTTTGGTCGGCTCTCGTAGATGATGCCGATCACCCCCAGGGGCACACTCAGCCGCTGGATATGCAGGCCGTTGGGACGAGTCCACTGGGCCAGAACCCTGCCCACCGGATCATCCAGTTCAGCGATATTCCTCAGGCCATCCGCCATGGACAACACCCGACTCTCGTCCAGCATCAGGCGATCCAGCATGGCTTCGGACAGGCCGGAAGCCCGGGCTGCCTGGAGGTCGTTCTGATTGGCGGCAAGGATATCGGCCAGCCGATTTTCCAGGCATTCGGCGGCGGCCAGCAAGGCAGCATTTTTTTGTTCCGTACTCGCACCCGCCAACTCACGGGCAGCCTGCCGCGCCCTGGCGCCCATGGCATCCATGACTTTTGAAAGCTCACCGCCCTGGGTCGTCGCGTTCATAAGCGTCACACTCCAAACAACACGAGGTCATCCCTGTGAATTAATTCGTCTCTGCCACCGTAGCCAAGAATCCCGGCTATCTCGTGGCTCTGGCAACCGGCAATGCTCAGCGCCTCGACGCTGGTATAGGCGCTCAGGCCATGGCCAAGGACACGTCCGTCCGGACCAGTCAGGGCCACCGCATCACCGCGTTCAAATTCACCATTTACCGCCGTCACCCCCGCGGGCAACAGGCTTTTCCCGGCCCGCAGGGCAGTCTGTGCGCCCTCGTCCAGCTGGAAGCTCCCCAGGGGCTTCAGGGAACCGGCTATCCACTGCTTGCGCGCGGCGGCCGGTGATCGGTGGCGGACAAACCAGGTACAGCGTCCGCCCTGCTCCATGGCAAGCAGCGGCCGTTCCAAACGTCCATTGGCAATCGCCACGTGACACCCGGCGCCCAGCGCGATGCGGGCGGCAATCAGCTTGGTGACCATACCGCCGCGTCCCATGCCCGAGCGCGACTCCCCGGCCAGGGCTTCGATTTCCGGCGTTAGCTCCTTAACCAGGGGAATCAACCGCGCATCGGGATCAACACCCGGATCCGCGCTGTAAAGCCCGTCTATATCCGAGAGCAATACCAGGCAATCGGCGCTCACCAGTTGTGCCACCCTGGCCGCCAGGCGGTCATTGTCGCCGTACCGAATCTCTTCGGTGGCCACGGTATCGTTTTCATTCACCACCGGCACCGCACCCAGATCCAGTAGCGTCTTGAGAGTATTGCGGGCATTGAGATAACGTCGTCGCTGCTCGGTGTCCGACAGGGTGAGCAGCACCTGGGCCACATGCAGATCACTGGCCGAGAGGGTCTCTGAATAGGCGTGGGCCAGGGCCACCTGCCCTGCCGCTGCCGCGGCCTGGCTCTCCTCGAGCCGCAAGATTCCCTCGTTCATATTCAGGATCCTGCGTCCCAGGGCAATTGCGCCGGAGGAGACCAGCACCACTTGCTGTCCACGGGATCGCATACGCGCGATGTCCTCGCACAGCGCTTCCAGCCAGGAACGGTGAATGCGGCCGGTGGACGCTTGCACCAGCAGCGAAGAGCCGATTTTTATGACCACCCGTCTGGCCAGCCTCAGGCCCTGGCCTGGATGTCGTTCATCTATACTTGCCATGCTGTTCGATCCGCAACCCGGCATCCTTACCGGAATAGCCAGCTTACCCCTTTGTGGCCGCTCCCTTACAGTGCTTCAGCCCTGGCTGAGGTGCTTTGCGCGGCCAGTATCTTGTCCAGACCCGCCTTCAGGTCGGCCAGCAAGTCCTCGACGTTTTCGATTCCGACCGACAACCGAATCAGCTTATCGCTGATGCCTGCCAGCCTGCGCCCTTCCGGCCCCATGGCCGCATGAGACATGCTGGCGGGATGCGCCACCAGGCTCTCTACCCCGCCCAGTGACTCGGCCAGGGAGAAAAACTTCAATGAGTTAAGAAACACGCCGGCCTGCTGCTGGCTGCCCTGGAGCTCGAAACTGATCATCCCGCCAAAACCCCGTTGCTGGCTGACGGCGATCTCGTGACCCGGGTGACTGGTCAAACCGGGGTAATGGACCTTGCTCACCGCTGGATGGCCACAGAGCAAGCTCACCAGTGCGCTGGCGTTTTCCTCGTGCAGGCGAATACGCGCATGCAGGGTGCGCAGACCACGCAAAGTCAGAAAGCTGTCAAAGGGTGCGCCGGTTATGCC
>JAOTSW010000304.1 GCA_029864735.1 Chromatiales bacterium
AGTCGGAAGCCATTCCTGGCTACGGTTTTTCTGGCAGCTCAAATCCGCTTGTGGCTATCAACAGACCTGGCAGCCGAGCCGATGAGGTCGTTCCGAGAGGGCCGCTAACGACCCGTAGCAGACGTTGGATTTACGTCTAATCCCGAATTGACGAGCTTTTCCCACTGACCGACAAGGCACGGGTGCGGTTTGTAAGCGCACGTGCCTGTCAATTTGTGGTCACTCGGGAGAAGGAGTAAGGGGATGAGAATTACGTCTGTTCGAAAATTGGCGCCCGTGGTGTTCATGCTGTCCATGATTCTGGTACCGGCCATGACGTTCGCCAGTGACGTCGGTGCACCCGGCGCACTGCGCAATGGTGCACTGGACCTCACATACGTCGGTCACCTCGAGAAGAAGGATGACGACGGAAGGCTGCTCGTATGGGAAGGAAGCGTCGGGGGAGACTTCGCGGGCACGATAAGGTGGTGGTTTGCCGACCAAGCTAGCACCAAGTTCGTGGGCGGCCAGGTGTTCTATTACAGGGCGCGATGGGAGATTAGGGTTGGTGAAGAACTGGTCCTCGCCGGAGAAAGCGCGGGCAAGACTGTAACCCTAGATGGGTTAGATGGAATGTGGGACGGGCACGGCGTTGTCACAGAAGCCTACGGGAAATTTGCGAAATTTGAGGGTTACAAAGTTTACGAGACAGGACCGGTTATCCAGGGATCGAATCCGCCCGCCTCGTTTACCGGCACGGGCATGTTTCAAGTTTACTAATGTCAAGGCGGGGCAATTTCCACCCGCTGTCATTGGTCGCACCAAAGTCCGCTTCTGGCCGAAAGCGGACATCACGATGATGCCCGGCCTAGTCCCAGTCTGAAGGTCCGCGAACGACCCAGAGCAGACATCATGGCGCAGCGAAAAGCGGCGGTTGATGATGGCGTGCAGCCGATACTGAAACGCTCACTGAGGGCATGTTGTCGGAGCGGCCAGGTTTCAGCGACAAGCCAGCCGTGTCGCCCACGTTGCACCTTCGATGTCGGTAAACGGCACCCCTTGGTACTCGAACCTCCAAATCACGGCTTGCCACGATGCGCTGGTCCCGGACCGGGGCGGAGGCTCGGTGCAAGTCGAAAGAAGTGGATTCGCATGGGCCTGTCCGAAGCACTGCGGGCGTTCACGGCGGTCGTGGCAGTGCTGCCGCTGACGGCATGCCTGTCAATTCTGGGAGGGGAGGCCGTATCGAAAGACGCCAAGGTACTTCCTGACAATGAACGAGCGGTGCTACTGGGACGGTCGCAGTGGTATCTCGCTTGGGGTCGGGACATCTCGCTGTTTCAAATTGATGGTGTCCTCTACGATGTAGACGGACTCAAACAGGCCGAAGTGGCACCCGGCCATCATGCGGTAGTCATCGAACAGATGGCATTTCTCGGAGGTATGGGCGGCAACAAGCAACGCTACTTTTTCACCCTGGAACTCCAGGCCGGACACCGCTACCAGATCCTGTCTGTACAGGACTGGCGTCAGTGGCCGTTTCCGGATCAACATCAAGAGCAATGTAGAGTCGAAATAGAAGACGTTCCGACAGACCCCGACCGGAAAACGAAATTGCAGCTGCCTTGCGAGATCTACAAAGGCAACTAGTCTGCTGGATACAACTTCTCGACAACACTGCGGGGCGGGACTTCTGCAGTACGCGATCGTTCGCTCCTGGCTGTTAACAGGCACATTGCATTCGGCGCCGAAGGCGCTGCTCAACCTCGCCCAGGAATGACGCACATCGCACACCACGCAACCTGTAGGATGCAGTGCAGAGCGAGTCGGGTCACCGCAGCGAAAAGGTTCCGTAGCGAGGACCCAGGGGCCCCAAAACGAGGAAAGGATTTATATGGCATGGCATGACGGTAATGGCAGCAGGGGCAATCCTGGGCGTAGCGTGGCGACACTTCCAGATCTTGAGGGCCTGCTACGGCGGGGGCGGGACTGGCTCCGACAGATGTTACCGGGCGGTGATGCCCGCAGAGTGGTCACGCTTGCCGTCGCCGTGGTGGTCGGCCTGATTGCCTGGGCGTCCTACTACACCGTGCCGAGCGACTCGGTCGCGATCGTCCAACGCTTCGGCAAGTATCTAAAAGAGGTTCAGCCGGGACTGCATTTCAAGCTGCCGCTTGGCATCGACGT
>JAOTSW010000305.1 GCA_029864735.1 Chromatiales bacterium
ACCCACGGTGGTCAGTCCTCCCGATATCCCCTGGCTGTCAGTCTATGCCCGTCAGAATGACTGGCAATTTTATAAGTTCTATCCTCAAAGCTGCGTCGATGACGGACGTTGCAATGCCTTTGGCCAGCAGACCGGGATTATCAACTGGCGACTCGAAAAGGATTCGACCATCCGCGAGGGGTTTTATGAGACCGACTCCGACCGGACAAACCGGTTCTTTGCACAAGGCGATGGCTCATTAATGCCCCCCCAGGCTTACCGTGACTTGATCCTCACGGAGCACGGTGCGCTCAACGCGGCTTACCCGAAACGTTACAAGCGTTTCATCGTCAGTGGCGATGACACCCATGGCGCCGTACAAGTAACGGCGCGTACGCCTAATTTCCCCTATCTGCAGCCATTTTCCTTCTATACCCGGGAGGCCAACGGCACGGCCCTGACCGACTGGGCCACCGAACTGGTCCGCATCGGGGCACGCCAGTCACAGTTTGGCTGGAAAGACATTGTCGAGGATTACGTTCCGGTTGCGACTCCGTAGAACTGGTTTCTGAAACCAAGAGGCCCCTCATCGAGGGGCCTCTTCTGTTTCTGGTTGCCGGGCACGGACTAGCCCGCGCACGCCGAAAAATTCGTAGGGTGCACTCCGTGCACCAATTGCGACGAAAAGTCTCGGTTGAAACAAGATTCAGGACAACGGACTTCATTCCAGCAAGATTAATTGCGGTTCGACCCCAATTCTTCAGTGCGAAAGGGGTGATGATTAGCCTCAGCTGATCCTGATCAATCGAACCACGAAGTCGGGGGTCAATCCGCCCTCGGCCGTTCCGTGCCGCAATGCCAGCAGGCAGTGAACTGGCCATCCAGTTTCTCGCCGCAATCCGGACAATCCCACTGGGGAAGATCCGGCGATGGTCCTTTCAGGTGCTCCGCTACGATTTCGCCCGCCCGCTGAAGATCTTCGTCCCGGCTTACCCATAGCTGGGGCCAGACCTCGGTGAACGGAACCTCGCCGCGCAGGGTGAACATCTGATCGTTCTTCACCAGGCAGGGAATACCTTCCTGCTCCAGCAGGTTTTTCAGGTGCTGGACGGTCACCAGCGAATCCGTTGTGTAGATTTTTTTCACAGGTTGTTCACCCCGGCTGCAAGCCGTCCAGGAACTCGCCAATAGACTCGCCCTTTTCCATCACTTCCACCAGTGCGGAGCCGACAATGACGCCGTCCACGTGGGGCGCCAGGCGCTTAACCTGCTCGGCGGAGCGAATACCAAAGCCGGCGCACACCGGAATGGCTGACTTCTCACGCACCCCGTCCAGGTAATCCAGCATATTGTCGCGTTCGCTTGCAGCGCCGCCGGTGATGCCGGTGACCGTGACCGCATAAACAAAGCCGGTGCTGGCATCACACAGTTTCTGGATGCGAGATTCCGGAGTAACCGGGCTGACCAGCTGCACCAGGGCCAGGCCCTGGCTGGTGATGCTTTCAATCATGGGGCCGGATTCCTCCAGGGGAAGATCCGGCACGATGAACCCGCACACCCCGGCGGCCCGGGCGCGCCTGGCCAGCTCTTCCAGGCCGTAGGCCAGCAATGGATTCAGATAACTCATCAGCAGGATTGGCACCTGGGCCGCCCGCCCCGCTTTCTGCATCTGCTCCAGTTGATCGAGAATCCAGCGCACCGACACGCCTTGTTCCAGCGCCCTGTGGCTGGCTCGCTGGATAGTCACGCCATCGGCCATGGGATCCGAGAACGGCACGCCAAGCTCTACCACATCGCTGTGCTGGCTCACCTCGGTGAGGTGCTCCTGAAACTTGTTCGCATCCGGAAATCCGGCGGTCATGAACGCGATCATGGGTACACGACCCCCGGCACGAGCGTCACGCAGGGTCTGGGAAATCTGTTCGTGGGGAAGCATCAGCGTGAGTCTCCTAAAGCGGCAGGGTGCGTAGGGTGGGCATGTCTTTATCGCCCCGACCGGACATGCCGATCAGTATGCGCTTGCCCGGGTTCTCACGGGCCCAGCGTCGGGCGCCTGCCAGGGCGTGAGCACTTTCCAGGGCCGGAAGAATTCCTTCCAGTCGGCAACACTCGTTCAGCGCATCCAGGGCTTCATCGTCACCAATCACCTTGTACTGAACACGTCCTATCTGC
>JAOTSW010000306.1 GCA_029864735.1 Chromatiales bacterium
GCTACTGAAACCGCTATTCGCGGACATATCGATCGGGAAGAACCCGCCAATTTCCCGGCCGTCCAGGAATTGCTCGCTGCCCACCCTGATGCGTTCGGCACTGACGCCGCCTTGAGCAGTCTGTTCACCTTATGGGGCGCGCGCTATCAACCGGGACAGGACACCGGTTGCAACCAGGTCCGGGGACAAGGACTGGATTGCCTGTTCCAGCGTGGCTCCTGGCGCAGCCTGGTGACACTTAATCTTCCTGCCGTGTTGTCCCTTAGCGACGACCAGGGAAATGGCTACCAGGTGGTGCTGGCATCCATCGGCGATCAATACGCCGAGCTACTGGTGGAAGACCAGCTCACGAAAGTCGGTCTCCTGGACCTGTCCAGCTACTGGGACGGAGAATTCCTGCTGATCTGGCGCCCCCTGGCGGTTGGCGCGCCGGACATCGTTCCCGGTTACCGCGGAGCCGAGATTCCCGTACTCAGGGATGCCCTGGAACGGGTTGACGGACAAGCCGACAGCGTGGCCGATCCGGAGTTGTTTGATGAACGCCTGGCCCAGAGAGTGCGTGACTTCCAGCAGAAACATCGCCTGGAACCGGATGCCATAGTGGGTGCGCGTACCCAGATCGTGTTAAACCTTGTCTCGGGCACGAGTTCCGGCCCGCGTCTGACCGGCGAGCAATAACACCATGTCATTTATTCTTGATGCTCTGAAAAAATCTGAAGACGACAGACTGGGTCAGTCGGGTCCGAACCTTGCCTATGCCCACAGCGCGGCGAGGCGCGAGGCGATTCCCAGGTGGGTACTAGTGCTGTCTGCATTGTTACTGGTCAACCTGGCTGGCCTGGTGGCGGTAATGATCTGGAAGTCAGATACGCCGCAGGACGATACCCAATTCGCCGTACAGCCGGTGATACAGGAAGAACCCGCCCGACAAGAGCCGGTCGGTTTTCGCGCCAGCCCCGATTACCCAAGCCCGGCCGCACAGCAACCAGCTGCCGCAGCGACACAAGCTGTCCAGACTGGCCGGGATGAGGTGCGCTCACTGGCACGGGAGGCCAGCACATCTTCAGCCGAATCAGCCACAGGTTCGGCCACGCCCCCCGTCGCCCAGACCCGCGGAACTCCTCCGGAGACCACCCCGCAATCAGAATCTCAAATGGCAGCCCGGGAAGCCCAGGCAGCCATGGTGCCAACCTTGAATGAACTGCTGGGCCAGGGGCGAATAATAAATTTGCCGGCCTTGAAAGTGGACCTCCATGTATACGCGGCACGCAGGGAAGACCGCTTTGTGTTTATCAATCTAGCCAAATACCGGGAAGGACAGCGCCTGACAGAAGGGCCGCTGGTAGAGGAAATCACCAACGACGGGGTGATCCTCCAGTATCAAGGCGAAAGATTTCTTATCCCCCGAAGCTAATATGCCCACACCCCCGACTTCCAACGCAAAAGGCGTTCTCTACCTCGACGGCACTCGCCTGAGTCGCGCCCTGAGGGCTGGCATCGCCCGGGTCTTGAATGACGCGGATTACCTGAACAAGATCAATGTTTTTCCTGTCCCGGACGGAGACACCGGAACCAACCTGGTCCTGACAATGCGCTCCGTACTGATGGCACTGGCCGGGCACAAAGACCGTAAGCTGGGACCCACCATCGAGCTGATTGCCGACTCAGCGCTGGATGGCGCCAGGGGAAATTCCGGCGCGATCATGGCCCAGTTTTTCCACGGCTTGTCCGACGGTGCCTCCGGAGTCAGTCGCTGGTGTACCGATAAATTCTCCAAGGCCGTGTTGCGCGGCGCCGAGTACGCCCGGGAAGCCATGGGAGAACCGCGCGAAGGCACGATCATCTCGGTGATTGACGAGTTCTCCGCCGAAATCACCCGGCAAGTGGGTGAGCCCGGTGGAAGAGACTTTGCCCAGGTGCTGGAGCGCGGCCTCGCCAGGGCAAGGACCGCCCTCGCGAACACGCCCAATCAACTGGAAGTTCTGCGCAAGGCTGGCGTGGTGGACGCAGGCGCCAAGGGATTTGTGGATTTGCTTGAGGGCATCACAGACTTTGTGCTCAATGGCTCACCCCGGGATTCCCTGGACCAGCCCCTGCCCCAGGTTCCGACAGAAGAGCTTGAATTTGCCGGCATGGGA
>JAOTSW010000307.1 GCA_029864735.1 Chromatiales bacterium
CGCTGCCGAAACCAATATCCTGCTGGCCGAGTGGACCGGACCCTACAGCGGCACGCCCGCGTTCGACAAAATGGACATTTCCCTGGCCAAGGACGCCATGGAAATAGGCATGGCAAGTAACCTGGCCGAGCTGGACGAGATTGCCAACAATCCCGAACCGGCGACATTCGAGAACACTATCCTCGCCATGGAAAAATCCGGTGAGCTGCTCAATCGCGCCTATCCCTACTGGGGAATCTGGAGTTCAAACCTGTCTACCCCCGAGTTCCGCGCCATCCAGCAGGAAATGGCCCCCAAGCTGGCCGACTTCCAATCCAAGATCAACCAGAACGACAAGCTGTTTGCCCGGATCAAGGCCGTCTATGAAGGCGAGGAATACAAGGCCCTGGCACCAGACCAGCAGCGACTGGTGTGGTTGACCTACGACGGTTTTGCCAGCCAGGGCGCGACCCTGCAGGGCGAGGCCAAGGACCGCTACGCAGCGATCAACCAGCGCCTGGCAGAGCTGTATACCCAGTTCTCCAACAACGTGCTGGCTGATGAAGAAGGCTACGTGACCTACCTGGAAGAGACCCAGCTGAGTGGTCTTTCCGACTCATTGAAAGCCGTCGCCGCGGCGGCAGCCGAGGAAAGAGGCCAGCCGGGCAAGTGGGCGATCACCAATACCCGCTCATCCATGGACCCGTTCCTTACCTATTCCGACGAGCGTGACCTGCGTGAAACCGTTTGGCGCACCTACTACAGCCGCGGCAACAACGGTGACCAGTATGACACTAACGCCCTGATTGCCGAGATCCTGAAGCTGCGTGACGAGCGGGTTGCCCTGCTTGACTATGACAACTACGCCCAGTGGCGCCTGCAGAATCGTATGGCCAAGACCCCCGAGCGGGCCATGGACCTGATGGAAGCGGTATGGCCGGCTGCCATTGCACGGGTAGCAGAGGAAGTGGCCGACATGCAGGCGATTGCCGATGCAGAAGGCGCCGACATCACCATCGAACCCTGGGATTACCGCTACTACGCCGAGAAAGTTCGCAAGGCCAAGTACGACCTGGATTCAGACCTGGTGAAGCAGTACCTGCAACTGGACAAGCTGCGCGACGCCATGTTCTTCGTCGCTGGCGAGTTGTTCAACTTCAAGTTCACCCCGGTACCCGAAGGTTCCGTGCCGGTGTTCCATCCTGACGTGATGGTCTGGGAAGTCACCGACCGCACTACCGGCGATCACATCGGCCTGTGGTACCTGGATCCCTTTGCCCGCACCGGCAAGCGCTCTGGCGCCTGGGCCACCAGCTACCGCTCCCATGAGACGTTCAACGGTAAGAAAACCGTGCTGTCTTCCAACAACTCCAACTTCTCCAAGGGCGCTCCGGGCGAAGCTGTCCTGATTTCCTGGGACGATGCGGAAACCTACTTCCATGAATTCGGCCATGCCCTGCACTCCCTGTCCTCCAAGGTGGCCTACCCAAGCCTCAACGGCGGCGTGCGTGACTACACCGAATTCCAGTCACAGTTGCTGGAGCGCTGGCTGACCACCGACAAGGTCATTGACCAGTTCCTGGTGCACTACCAGACCGGCGAACCCATGCCCGCAGAGTTGGTGGAAAAGATCAAGAAAGCCGCTACCTTCAACGAGGGCTTCAAGACCACCGAGTACCTGGCCTCGGCCCTGGTGGACCTGAAATTCCATACCACAGACCCCACCGACATCGATCCCCAGGCATTTGAAGCTGAAACCCTGGCTGCCCTGAATATGCCGAAAGAAATTCCCATGCGTCATCGAAGCACGCACTTCGGGCATATCTTCTCCGGTGAAGGCTATTCAGCCGGTTACTACGGCTACATGTGGTCAGAGGTCCTGACTGCCGATGCCGCCGAGGCTTTCGCAGAAGCACCCGGCGGGTTCTACGACAAGGACGTGGCCAGGAAACTGGTTGACCACCTGTTCTCCGTGCGCAATGCGGTGGACCCGGCAGATGCATACCTGTTATTCCGCGGCCATGAAGCGAGCATTGCTCCGCTGATGCGTGACCGGGGCTTCCCGGTACCTGAAGGCGTCAAGTAAGACTGAACAAAACGGTCCGGAAAATCGGGCTGAGTAATACAAAGGGGCGAATCTGCCAT
>JAOTSW010000032.1 GCA_029864735.1 Chromatiales bacterium
CTGGCAGACTTGAAGATAGAGGTCCCTGCCGCAACCATCTCCCTGGGCGAGATCGCCGAGTCCCAGTTGGATAATGTTGACCAATTGGTGGTGTCACCGGGTCTGCCCATGGACATGCCCTTGCTGCAGGCGGCCAGGGCGAAACAGATTCCTGTGCTCAGCGACATCGACCTATTCGCCGCAGTGGCCCTTGCGCCGGTGATAGGCATTACCGGCTCCAACGGCAAATCCACTGTAACCAGCATGCTAAACGACATGGTGATTGCCGCGGGTTACCGGGTAAAAACCGGTGGCAACCTGGGTGTGCCGGCGCTGGACCTGCTGGAAGGCGAAGAACCTGATTTCTACATTCTTGAGCTGTCCAGTTTCCAGTTGGAGCGCTCCGGCGTGCTGCCACTGCAGGCGGCGACAGTGCTTAATCTGTCACCGGACCACCTGGACCAGCACCGCAGCTACGAGGAATACATTGAGGCCAAGGCGAAGATTCTTGAAGCCTGTGAAAACCCGGTCATTAATCGTGATGATCCAGTCGTTATGGGATTGCTCCGGGGCGAAAGAGAATTCACCGGTTTCGGATTGTCTGAACCGCTGGAACAGGACCTGGGAATTCGAGTTGTAGACGGGCAGCGTTTCTTCTGTCGTGGCACGACCATGCTGATGCCGGTGAGCGAGCTTGGGATGGTGGGTCGGCACAATGAGGCGAATGCGTTGGCGGCCCTGGCTCTGGGTTCGGTCATCGGCCTGGCAGATGCCGCCATGGTCAATGCCTTAAGAGCATTCCGGGGTCTTGAGCATCGCATGCAGGAAGTGCGCAACCGTAACGGTGTGCGCTGGATTAATGATTCCAAGGGCACAAATGTTGGCGCCACTGTGGCGGCCGTTCGCGGTCTGGATGGTCCCCTGGTGTTGATCGCGGGGGGGCTGGCGAAGAATGCAGACTTCCAGCCCCTGGCCACTGCCCTGGCAGACCGCACCATCGCCATCGTGTTGATCGGGCAGGATGCCCGGACGATGCGCGACGAGTTGGAAGGTGTCTGCCAGATCGTCATGGCCGAGGATATGGCGGACGCGGTGAAGCGCGCGGACGGAATTGCCACCGCCGGGACGACCGTCTTGCTGTCGCCGGCCTGCGCCAGCCAGGACATGTTTGATGATTACGCCCATCGTGGCCGGGTCTTCACTGAACTGGTTGGAGGCTTGTCATGAGTGCCGCAACCATCGCAATGACCCAGGGCATGGCAAAGCCACGCCGTCTCGAAGTGGACCCGATGTTGTTGTTCGCCGCGACAGGGCTGTTGATGTTGGGCGTGATCATGGTGGCATCGGCCTCTATGTCGATTTCTGAACAGGAATTTGGCACCCCGTTCCACTACCTGATTCGCCACTGTACGAATATTGGTCTTGGCCTGGTAATCGCTGTGATGGTTCTTGGCATTCCCGTTATGCTCTGGGAGCGCATCAGCTTCCTGCTGCTGCTGGTGGCCATGGGTCTGCTGGTTGTGGTGTTGGTGCCGGGTGTGGCCCGGCCGATTAACGGCGCAGTGCGTTGGTTGCACCTGGGCTTCCTGAACCTGCAGGTGTCCGAGCCAGCCAGGCTGTTGCTGATGATGTACTTGTCTGCCTATATGGTCCGTCGCGGCGACGAGGTCCGGCAGGATTTTGGCGGGTTCCTGAAGCCCATGCTGATTATCTCCCTTGCCTGCTTCCTATTGTTGCTGGAGCCTGATTTTGGCGCCACCCTGGTATTGCTCAGCACCTCACTGGCGATGTTGTTTATAGCCGGGGTGAAATTCCGCTACTTCATTCTTTTGATCCTGATTGCCGGTGGCGCGATGGCATCGCTGGCGTTGACGTCTGAATACCGGGTTCGGCGCCTGATGTCCTTTATCGACCCCTGGGCCGATCCGTTTGGCAGCGGCTTTCAGTTGACCCAGTCATTGATAGCGATTGGACGGGGCGAGTGGACCGGCGTTGGCCTGGGCGCCGGCGTGCAGAAGCTCTTCTACTTGCCCGAAGCCCACACTGATTTTGTGTTTGCCGTGACTGCCGAGGAGTTGGGTCTGGTGGGCGTTGTATGCATATTGAGCATGTACATGCTGCTGGTGTGGCGTGCGTTCAAGATCTCCATCAACGCTGCCAGGGCCGACCTGCAGTTTGGCGCCTACCTGTCATTCGGCATCGGGTTCTGGCTGGGCCTGCAAGCACTGATAAACATTGGCGTGAACATGGGTGCACTGCCCACCAAGGGGCTGACATTGCCGCTGATGAGCTACGGTGGAAGCAGCATCCTGATTACCCTGGTAGCCCTGGCCGTACTTTTCCGTGTGAATCACGAAACCAGTGCAGTCGGACGTTCGGCGGTGACCGCTCGTGATGCCGGTCGCCGCGGTCGCGTATCACGGGGGCGCAGCTAATGAGTCGCACCGTGATGATCATGGCAGGCGGAACCGGCGGTCACGTGATCCCGGCGCTGGCAGTTGCCAGGGAATTGCAGAAGCAGTCGCGAAACGTGGTCTGGCTGGGGACACGCAGGGGTCTTGAGGCCCGCCTGGTCCCGGCTGCGGGCATAGACATGGAGTGGGTGCAGATTCGCGGCCTGCGCCAGGGTGGATGGCGTCGCTGGCTGCTTGCCCCGGTCCAGTTGCTGCACGCGCTGTGGCAATCCCTCAGGGCCATGCAGCGCTGCAAACCGGCGCTGGTTCTGGGCATGGGCGGTTTTGTTTCCGGCCCCGGCGGACTGGCCGCCTGGTTGTTGAGGCGTCCCCTGATCATCCACGAGCAGAATGCTGTCGCAGGCCTGACCAACCGCCTGTTATCCCACCTTGCAAAAGATGTCTACGAGGCCTTCCCCGGCGCTTTCAAGACCCGGGTCAAGGCGCGTCATGTGGGTAACCCGGTGCGTACGGAAATTATTGAACTGGAAGAGCCCGAAAAGCGCCTGGCATCGAGGCAGGGTCCTTTAAGGGTACTGGTTTTCGGTGGAAGTCAGGGCGCCCTGAGTCTTAACCAGGAAGTTCCGCGAGCCCTTGGTCGGGTGGCCGACAAGGGCGAGTTTGAAGTCCGTCACCAGGCGGGGGAGAAAACCATCGATGTAGCCAGGCAGGCATATCGTGATGCCGGACTGGAAGTTGAGATTGAGCCCTTCATCGAAGATATGGCTGGTGCTTACGGATGGGCCGACCTGGTGATCTGTCGCTCGGGTGCCTTGTCGGTGGCTGAACTTGCCGCAGCCGGTCTGGCATCGGTGCTGGTTCCGTTCCCGGCGGCCGTTGACGATCACCAGACGGTGAACGCAGGTTTCCTGGTGAGGGCAGGCGCTGCGCGCTTGTTACCGGAGCCAGAATTGCGGGCCGGAAAACTGGAGCCTTTGTTAGTTGAGTTCCTGCAGTCTCGGCAGGCATTGATGGACATGGCTGTGGCCGCCAGGGCTCAAGCCAAGCCCCATGCCTTGCAGGCCCTGGTCTCTGCTTGCGTGGCTGCGGGCAAATGGGAAGGTGACTCATGAGCTATCGCATGCGTCGAATTAACCGTATTCACTTCGTCGGCATCGGCGGAGCCGGTATGAGCGGCATAGCAGAGGTGCTGTTGAATCTAGGCTACAACGTCCAAGGATCTGACATTCGCGAAAATGCCGTGGTCCGCCGCCTGCGCCGCCTGGGTGCAGAGGTGTTTATTGGTCATGACAGCGAGCACCTGGGTGATTCGGATGTAGTGGTGGTTTCAAGCGCGGTAACCCGGGAAAACCCCGAGGTTGCCAGCGCCCTTGAGAAGCGCCTGCCGGTGGTGCAAAGAGCCGAGATGCTTGCTGAGTTGATGCGCTTCCGTTCCGGCATCGCTGTGGCGGGCACCCATGGCAAGACGACTACCACCAGCCTGGTGGCCAGTGTCATGGCAGAGGGTGGACTGGATCCGACCTTTGTTATCGGTGGTCGCCTGGCCAGTGCTGATGCTAATGCCCGACTGGGAGAAGGCAAATACCTGGTGGCCGAGGCGGATGAAAGCGATGCCTCGTTCATGCATTTACAACCCATGATTTCCATCGTGACCAACATCGACGTGGATCACCTGGAAACCTACCAGAATGACTTCCAGCAACTAAAGCGTACCTTCGTGGAGTTCCTTCATAACCTGCCCTTCTACGGTCTGGCTATCGTCTGCATTGATGACGACAACGTCAGGTCGGTCATATCAGAGATTGCACGGCCGACGATCACCTACGGCCTGTCCGAGGATGCAGACATCCGGGCGGTTGGCCTGCGTCACGATGCTTTCAGTTCCACCTTTGAAGTGTTGCGTCCGGATTGTCGGCCCCTCACCGTCACCCTGGGCTTGCCTGGCCGACACAATGTGCTCAACGCGTTGGCTGCAATAGCTGTGGCCCATGAACTGGAGGTTTCTGACACCGCGGTCCAGAAGGCGCTGGCCGAGTTCGGCGGCATCGACCGTCGAATGCAGCTAATTGGTGAAAGAGACATCGCGGGCAAGAACATCATGTTCGTTGATGACTACGGCCATCACCCCCGGGAAATCAGCGCAACCCTGGAAGGCGTGCGCAGCGGCTGGCCAGATCGCCGTGTGGTGGTAGTGTTCCAGCCCCACCGGTTCACCCGCACCCGGGACCTGCTGGATGATTTTGCCGAAGTGCTCTCCCAGGGAATGGATGTGCTGGTGTTGACCGAGGTGTACGCAGCCGGTGAAGAGGTCATCGCTGGAGCCGACGGTCGCGCCCTGGCCAGGGCCGTGCGTGGCCGCGGCCGCGTGGAGCCGGTGTTTGTATCCGAGCTTGAAATGGTTCCCGGCGTATTGGCGGGCCTGGTTGAAGATGGCGACATCGTTCTTACGCTGGGCGCCGGAAGTGTAGGCGCACTGGCGCTGGAACTGCCTGACTTGCTGGCTTCGGAGGTGGCTGAATGAACGCGCTGCCGATCAGCAAGCACTGGATGGATCGTGTGCTCCGGGATGAACCCATGAGCAAGCACACCTCCTGGCGCGTGGGCGGTCCGGCAGACATCTATTTCGTCCCCCGGGACGTTGAGCAGTTGCAGGCCTTCCTGGCAGAGCTGGATTCAGAAACCCCGATCACCTGGGTGGGCCTGGGCAGCAATATGCTGGTCAGGGATGGCGGAATTCGTGGAGCTGTAATAAGTGTCCAGGGTGCCCTGGGCAAGATCGAGCGCTTGTCTGAAAATCGTGTGCTGGTGGAGGCTGGTGTGGCCTGCGCCAAGATTGCCCGCATGTGTGCACGCTGGGGCGTGGGGCCGGCAGAATTTTTCGCCGGCATTCCCGGGACCATGGGCGGTGCACTGTCCATGAACGCAGGCGCCTTCGGTGGCGAGACCTGGGCCCAGGTCTCACGGGTCCAGGTGATTGATCGAAGCGGGACGCTTACCTGGCGCACACCCGATGAATACCTGGTGGGCTATCGCAGCGTGAAAGGCCCGGTACATCCGGAATGGTTCATCGCTGCGGAACTGGAGTTGTCTCCCGAGAGCGAAACCAGCCAGGAAAAAATTCGCGACATGCTTACGCGGCGTAAACAAACCCAGCCGATCGGTCAGCCCAGTTGCGGCTCAGTGTTCCGTAATCCCGAAGGTGACCATGCTGCACGCCTTATTGAGGCCGCCGGATTGAAAGGTCTGGTTCACGGTGGCGCCCAGGTTTCCGAGAAGCACGCCAATTTCATTATCAACACGGGTACCGCCAGTGCTGCTGACATCGAATTCTTGATTGAGCACGTACATCAAACTGTCAAAGAACGCTTCGGTGTAGACCTGGTTCACGAAGTGCGCATCGTGGGAGTGGCCGCATGAGCATGGTGTATCCGGAAAGAATGGTCATCAACCACGCCGAACAATTTGGCCGGGTGGCCGTGCTGCTGGGGGGTTCTTCGGCAGAGCGGGAAGTGTCGCTTGTCACCGGTGCAGCCGTACTTGCTGCCTTGCAGGCACGTGGTATCGATGCCCATGCGATGGATCCTTCCGAGAATTCCCTGGATGTGTTGCAGGCCGGGGGCTACCAGCGTGTCTGGAATGCCCTGCATGGCCGGGGCGGCGAGGATGGCGTTATTCAGGGAGCCCTGGAAACCATGGGTATCCCTTACACGGGAAGTGGCGTGCTGGGATCTGCTTTGTCCATGGACAAGTTACGTTCCAAGCAATTATTTATCGCAGTGGGTCTGGATACGCCTCCATACCAGTTGCTGGATTCGGAAGCCGATTTGCTGGCCGCTGAGAAGAACCTGGATTGGCCGATGATTGTGAAGCCAGCCAATGAGGGTTCCAGCGTGGGTATGGCCCGGGCTGAAAATATGCACGAGTTGCGCCAGGCCTGGGAGCTGGCGCGGGACTATGACGACTGCGTGCTGGCAGAGAGTTGGATCACCGGAGGCGAGTACACAGCATCAATTTTGCAGGGCGCCGCGTTGCCCTTGATCCGCATTGAAGCGGCCAATGTGTTCTACGACTACCAGGCCAAGTACGAGTCAGATGAAACCCGGTATTTCTGCCCCAGCGGCCTTGATGCGGAACTGGAGAGCAAGTTTCAGAAGGCAGCCATGAAAGCGTTCAACGCGATCGCTGCCAGCGGCTGGGGCCGGGTAGATTTCATGCTGGATGCCCAGGGCAGGGCAATGTTCCTGGAAGTGAACACGGTGCCCGGAATGACCAGCCATAGTCTGGTCCCCATGGCCGCCAAGGTGGCCGGACTGGATTTCGAAGAACTGGTCTGGCGAATTCTTGAAACCAGTTTTACCGAGGGTGAGAAGCTTGATTAAGCGTAAGGCAGCAACCCGGCGAAGCACGAATCGGCGAAAGGAAACCCGCCGAAGCTTCAGCATGCCGGTAATCCACTGGCGCCAGGTCGCGCTGGCGGTGCTGCTACCGGTTGTATTGGTTGGTGCGTCGGTGGTCCTGGTGTTTGCCGTGGATCGCCCCATCGAACACATCACATTGGAAGGCGAGTTCCACCAGGTATCGCCGGCAAGCCTGGACTCGGTGTTGCGACCCTACGTGTCTGCCGGCGGGTTCCTGTCAGCCAACCTTTCAGGCATGCGGGATGCGCTGCAAGCGATGCCCTGGGTAGACAAGGTGGCCATTCGTCGCCAGTGGCCCGACGGTGTCCTGGTCCGGGTAACCGAACAGGTTCCGGCGGCGCTTTGGGGCGAAGACGGATTGCTTAACTCGCGTGGCGAGTTGTTTGTGAGGGGCGTGGACTGGCCCTCTGAGGTGTTGCCACGTTTGAGTGGTCCCGAGGGCGGAGAGTTGCGGGTCGCTGCCAGGCTGCAGCAGCTGCGGGGACTGCTGACGCCTCGCGGGCTGGAGATTACCGCAGTAAATCTGGATGCGAGAGGATCCTGGCAGATCAAGCTGGCCAGTGGACTGGAAGTGCGCTTCGGTCGGCGTTCGGTAGAAGAGCGGATTGCGCGTTTCGTCGCTGCCCTGGACCTGATTCTCGCCGAAGACCTTACAAAGATGGCTTACATAGATATGCGTTACAGCCACGGCTTTGCCGTGGGTCGAGGGCGCGATGCAAAACACGTTTCCAAACACACTGACTTCAGGGCTGAGCCGAATGTCTAAGAAGAGTGATAGAAATCTTATCGTTGGACTCGATATAGGTACCTCCAAGGTGGTAGCAATTGTTGGAGAGATTACCTCCGAAGATCGTCTTGAGGTGATCGGGATTGGCTCTCATCGATCCACCGGTCTGAAAAAGGGCGTGGTGGTGAATATCGAGTCCACCGTGCAATCCATACAGCGTGCGGTGGAAGAGGCCGAGCTGATGGCCGGTTGTGAAATCCATTCTGTCTATACAGGCATTGCGGGCAGTCACGTACGCAGCCTCAACTCTCACGGCATCGTCGCAATCAGGGAAAAGGAAGTCACCGCTGGAGATGTGGACCGGGTTATCGACGCTGCCCGGGCTGTGGCGATTCCAGCAGATCAGCAGATTCTGCATATCCTGCCCCAGGAATTCATCATCGATCAGCAAGAGGGGATCAAGGAACCGATAGGCATGTCAGGAGTTCGCCTGGAAGCCAAGGTGCACATAGTTACCGGCGCCCACAGTGCGGCTCAGAACATCATCAAGTGCGTGCAGCGCTGCGGTTTGCAGGTCGACGACATCGTGCTGGAACAGTTGGCGTCCAGTCACTCTGTCCTTGAGGACGATGAGAAAGAACTGGGCGTCTGCCTGGTGGACATCGGAGGTGGCACGACTGATATTGCAGTGTTCTCTGGCGGCGCCATTCGTCACACCGCGGTTATTCCGATTGCCGGCGACCAGGTGACAAACGACATAGCCGTGTCCTTGCGTACGCCCACCCAGTACGCCGAGGAAATCAAGATCAAGTACGCCTGCGCCTTGTCACAGTTGGCCAACCCCGATGAAACCATCGAGGTACCCAGCGTGGGTGACCGGCCGCCCCGTCGCCTGGCCCGCCAGACACTGGCGGAGGTGGTGGAACCTCGTTACGAGGAGTTGTTCACCCTGATCAGGGATGAACTGCGTAGAAGTGGATTCGAAGAACTTGTGGCCGCAGGCGTCGTGCTGACCGGTGGCAGTTCAAAGATGGAAGGGGCAGTTGAACTTGCCGAGGAAGTATTTCATGCACCGGTGCGATTGGGGGTGCCGCAACACGTCGAAGGTTTGGCAGACGTGGTGCGCAATCCCATACATGCCACCGGTGTCGGGTTGTTGCTTTATGGGCGTGATGCAGTGGGACGACGTTCCCATGACGCGCCGATGGGCAGCAGCGTGAAGGAAGTTTGGGACCGGATGAGAGCCTGGTTCCAGGGGAATTTCTAGTCTTATTTTATTAGTGGGTCGTCAGAGGAGAGCATCAACATGTTTGAGTTAATGGATGCGTATAGCCAAAACGCAATTATCAAGGTCATCGGTGTCGGCGGGGGCGGCGGTAACGCCGTCAAGCACATGCGCCTGTCAGGTATCGAAGGCGTGGAATTTATTTGCGCTAACACCGATTCCCAGGCGTTGCGTAACACCGATGTAAAGTCATCTATCCAGATTGGCTGCAACATCACCAAGGGCCTGGGCGCGGGCGCCAACCCCGAGTTGGGTCGCCAGGCTGCGATGGAAGATCGCGACAGGATCATGGAGGCCATCGAGGGCGCCGATATGCTGTTCATCACCGCTGGAATGGGCGGTGGTACCGGTACCGGTGCAGCACCTGTGGTAGCACAGGTTGCCAAGGAACTTGGCATCCTGACCGTGGCGGTAGTGACCCGTCCCTTTGATATGGAGGGCGGCAAGCGCAATCGCATAGCCGACCAGGGTATTGCGGAGTTGGGCAAATATGTTGATTCGCTGATCACCATTCCCAACGAGAAGCTGCTGACCGTTCTTGGCCCCAACACGTCCTTGCTGGAAGCCTTTGCCAAGGCGAATGAAGTGCTGCAGGGAGCGGTTCAGGGTATTGCCGAGCTGATTACGCGTCCCGGCCTGATCAACGTCGACTTTGCGGACGTGCGCACGGTCATGTCCGAGATGGGCATGGCGATGATGGGTACCGGTGAGGCTGTGGGCGAGGGTCGCGCAAGCGAAGCCGCCGAAGCTGCCGTGTCCAGCCCCTTGTTGGAAGACGTCAACCTGGCCGGTGCCAACGGCATCCTGGTCAACGTCACCGCAGGCGAAGATCTGTCTATCGGCGAACTGCAGGAAGTGGGTGAGACCATCAAGGCCTTTGCCTCGGATGACGCCACCGTTGTACTGGGCACGGTCATCGATCCCGAGATGGGTAATGTGCTGCGGGTAACCGTTGTCGCTACTGGTCTGGGACAGCCTGCAAGCCGGGCTGAACCCCAGCCCCGTATCCAGGTTGTGCGCGCTACAGGCACCGATGGCGGGTCAACCAACTACGATGAGCCGGCAATTCGTCGCCGTCAACGCCAGGCTGAAAGCGGTCATTCTCCCAGCTTTGGTGGTAGCGACGACATGCTGGACATCCCGGCTTTCCTACGTCGGCAGGCTGATTAGAGGTGTGTGTTGTAATTTGACAACATATTAGATTGGGAGCAATGCAGCAAAGTCAAGGGAATCAAGTCCTTGTATGACATTTCGCGGTTGTGATAGCTTACGTGACCGATATGCCGGTCCGGGCAGATTTAGTGTGCCCGCCGCCGGTAGTGACGACCCCCACTGAACGGTAACGTGTTTGGCGGCTGTCGAATTGTCAGGAGGCATTTAAATGCTGAGGCAGAGAAGTTTAAAAACCAAGATCCGTGCCACGGGCATCGGACTGCATTCTGGACAGAAGGTCTATATGACCTTGCGTCCGGCTCCGGTGAACACGGGTATCGTGTTTAGCCGTGTGGATCTTGAGCCTCCGGTGGATCTGCCTGCCAGTTCTGAACTGGTGGGCGATACCATGCTGGGCACGACCCTTGAAAAGGACGGCGTAAAGATCGCCACGATTGAGCATCTTATGGCTGCCTTTGCCGGCCTGGGCGTTGATAACGCCTTTGTGGACCTGAGTGCCGCTGAAGTTCCCATCATGGATGGTAGCGCCGGACCCTTTGTTTTCCTGATCCAGTCGGCGGGCATTGAAGAACAAAATGCCCCCAAGCGCATGCTCCGCATCAAGGAGACCGTGCGTGTGGAAGAAGGAGACAAGTGGGCGCAGTTCGAGCCACACGATGGGTATCAGCTGAATTTCACGATTGATTTTGATCACCCGGTATTCAAGAAGCTTCCCAGGACGGCGACGATTGATTTTTCCTCTGCAGCATTCCTGCGCGAGATCAGTCGTGCCCGTACGTTTGGTTTCATGAGTGACATCGAGGTGCTGCGGGAGCGGAACCTGACCCTGGGTGGCACCATGGACAATGCCATCGTGATGGATGATTACCGTATCCTGAACGAAGATGGTTTGCGTTATCACGACGAGTTCGTGAAGCACAAGATTCTGGACGCCCTGGGCGACCTGTACTTGTGTGGCCATGCGCTGATCGGCAAGTTCACAGGATACAAGGCCGGCCACGCCATGAACGTGGCGCTGGTGAGGGAGTTGCTTGCCAGGCAGGAAGCCTGGGAACTGGTGACTTTCGAGGACAAGGCGAGTTCGCCGTTGACCTACACCAGTCCCGTGCCGGCTTACTAAAAACCCGCCAGGACTATTTTGAGTCCCGCGGCCCGGCCTGTTCGGGTGCGCGCACTTTCACGTGGACTTTGTGCAGGGTGAGTTCGAATTGCTCGCTCAATTGCTTGCAAAGCGCCGGTCCGGCGTAACGGAGACGGGTTGCCCAGGCAGCCGAGTCAGACAGCAAAATCAGGGTATCGTCCTTGACGTTTACCCCGATGAGGTGTTCGGAAAGCTCGGGATCGATGCAGGACTTAACTTGCATAATCAAAGACTTGCGCTTGGCCGCGCCGGCAACCATCCGGCCCAGTGCAGAGCCCGGATCAGAGAGTAAATCGGCAAGATTTCGTGGTTCGCGCGCCATAATCAAGTGAAGTGGTTCTCAGTTTCGGGCTAGTATCATTGAGTTTTCCATAATAAGACAGGCATAGTATCAGCCTGACAAAGGGCATACCCGCTGAAAAGCGGGGTCGCAAAGCCACCGATCCAAGGGCAAGATCCAGGACAGCGGGGTTACCAGAATGACAAAATTCGGAATTCACACGTCGCAGCCTTGGGCTTACTACCCGGGACGCTGTGTTGTGGCACAATGCCCGGCGCGCACAGTCATTCTGATTTCAGGAGCCATGGCTTAATGAATATTATTCTGATTACCCGCCGCCATGGCCAGGCGCGTCCCATTAGTTTGAAAGATCCCCTGTCCCTGGCGGGCCTTGTTGCTGCGCTGGGTGCTTTTGTGTTTATAGGTCTCGCAGGCGGTTACCTGCTCGGATACAGCCAGGCGACTGATCTGCCGGTGGCCCAGTTTGATTCGATCCGCGACGAATTACGTGCGCAGAAGCGCGAGGTCGAAGCGGCCCGAGCGGAAAACCAGGAAGTGGTCGATGCCTTCGCCGTGCGCATGGCCGCGCTCAATGCCCATGTCATTCGACTGGACGCCATGGGGCGTCGCCTCACGGAAATGGGCAAGCTGGATGACGGTGAATTCGATTTTGACAGCGCACCGGCCCTGGGTGGTCCCGAGCCCAGTGTGGATGCCCAGTCAATTCACATGCCTGACCTGGAGCTGCGGCTGAATGAACTGGAAGGCCGCATCGCTGATCGCGAGCTGCAGCTGGGTGTGCTGGAAAACCTTTTGATCGACCGGAATCTGAATGCCCAGGTGGTGCCCAAGGGCCGTCCGGTGCAGTCAGGCTGGATGTCCTCGCACTTTGGCAAGCGCACCGATCCGTTCAGCGGAAAGGATGCCATGCACTGGGGCGTGGATTTTGCAGGCCGCAAGGGAGCGGAAATCGCTGCGGTTGGCGCAGGAGTCGTGACCTGGTCCGGCAATCGGCATGGCTATGGCCAGCTGGTAGAGGTGAATCACGGCAACGGCTACGTGACCCGCTACGCTCACAACGACGAAAACAAGGTGGCCGTGGGTGACGAGGTCGAGAAAGGCCAGATAATCGCGCTTATGGGCGCCTCAGGCCGTGCCACAGGACCTAATCTGCACTTCGAAGTCCTGCGGGATGGACGCAAGGTAAACCCGCTGGAATTCATTCGCACTGACAAATAGGGCCCCAAGAGGCCTGTTTTGCGGCAGTTCCTGATAGAAATCAGGTAATTTCATGCGAATACTTGAACTTCGCCTTCAGAGACACCATTTCCCACCTTCGGGCATTCCAATTAGAATAACCGGTTTGCTGAGACCACGTCGGCCTTGCCGACCCGTTTAGGCCTTAGTTTGGCCGCGGGCTAAAGGAAAAGAATTCGTGCGAAAAATTTTCACCAATATCTTCGGAAGCCGCAATCAGCGCCTGCTGAAAAAGTTTTCTCGACTGATTAACACGACCAATGCCCTGGAGCCCAAGATACAGGCTCTCTCCGATGAGGAATTGAGAGGCAAGACAGCCCAGTTCCGCAAGCGCCTGGAAGACGGCGCCAGCCTGGATGATCTGCTGCCCGAAGCATTTGCGGTGGTGCGGGAGTCCTCGGTGCGAACCCTGGGAATGCGTCATTTCGATGTGCAGCTCATTGGTGGCATCGTGTTGCACCAGGGCAAGATCGCAGAAATGCGCACCGGTGAGGGCAAGACCCTCATGTCGACCCTGTCTGCCTACCTGAATGCCTTGCCGTCAAACGGCGTCCACATTGTTACCGTGAATGAATACCTGGCAGCACGTGACGCCCGGTGGATGGCGCCGATTTACGAATTCCTGGGTATGAGCGTCGGAGTCATCCAGGCAGGCATGGATACCGAAGCGAAGCGTGCAGCCTACGCAGCTGATATCACCTACGGCACCAACAATGAATTCGGATTCGACTACCTGCGCGACAACCTGGCTTTCCGTCCCGAGGATCGTGTTCAACGCCAGCAAGCCTTTGCGGTAGTGGATGAGGTCGACTCCATCCTGATCGATGAAGCGCGTACCCCGTTGATTATTTCCGGACCCTCGGAAGAGCGCACCGATCTGTATGTACGCATGAACGCCATTGTTCCGCAGCTGACTCTCCAGGCTGGCGGTCCCAATTCGAAACGCAATGAAGACATCATGGCCGGCAAGGTTGAGTTGCTGGACGTGGACGGCAAGTCCCTGGGCGAAATGCCAATCAACGAGGCCTTGAACAAGGCGTCCGAGCAAGACGCCGACCTGGTGGAAATGGAGTCGACTGCCAAGCCGCCCGTTGCCCAGATCGTCAAGCCCGGTGACTTCACTATCGATGAGAAGGGCAAGCAGGCTTACCTTACCGAAGACGGCCACGCCAAGGTTGAGAAACTGCTTGGCAAGGCAGGCTTGCTCAAGGAAGGCGAGAGTCTTTACGACGCGGGCAACATCAAATTGATGCATCACCTGACCGCGGCCCTGCGTGCCCATCACCTTTTCCACATCGACGTGGAATACATCGTCAACGATGGCGAGATTGTTATCGTGGACGAGTTTACCGGCAGAACCATGCCCGGGCGTCGCTGGTCTGATGGCCTGCACCAGGCGGTGGAGGCCAAAGAAGGCGTGCAGGTAAAGGAAGAGAACCAGACGGTGGCTTCCATTACCTTCCAGAATTATTTCCGCATGTACGACAAGCTGGCCGGCATGACCGGCACAGCAGATACCGAAGCCTACGAGTTCCAGCAGATCTATGGCCTGGAAGTGGTGGTCATCCCCACTCACAAGGACATGATTCGCAAGGACGGGGCCGATCTTGTCTACCTTACCCAGAAAGACAAGTACGATGCGATCCTGGCAGACGTCAAGGACTGTTGCGAGCGTAAGCAGCCGGTGCTGGTGGGTACCACCTCGATCGAGGCATCGGAATATCTTGCCGAGTTATTGACCAAGGCTGGCCTGCCACACAAGGTGCTTAACGCCAAGCAGCATGCCCAGGAAGCGGGCATCGTGGCCCAGGCCGGCCGGCCCGGCGCCATTACCATCGCCACCAACATGGCGGGCCGTGGTACGGATATCGTGCTCGGCGGAAGCCTGGATGCGGAACTGGCCGAATTGCCTGAGGACGTCAGCGATGAAGAAGTCGCTGCGATCCGTGAGCGCTGGCAGACCCGCCATAACCAGGTACTGGAATCCGGCGGCCTGCATATCATCGGAACCGAGCGGCATGAATCCCGCCGCATCGATAATCAGCTCAGAGGCCGTTCCGGTCGCCAGGGTGATCCGGGCTCCAGCCGTTTCTATCTGTCCATGGAAGACAACCTGATGCGTATTTTCGGTGATCCGGAGCGCACCAAGGCAATGTTGTCCAGAGTGGGCATGCGTGAGGGCGAGGCCATCGAGAGCAAGATGCTGTCGCGGCAAATCGAACGTGCCCAGCGCAAGGTGGAAGCGCACAACTTTGATATTCGTAAGTCGTTGCTTGAATACGATGATGTTGCCAATGACCAGCGTCGCGTGATTTACCGTGAACGCGCCGAGTTGATGGAGGCGGAAGACATCGCCGAGAACATTTTCGGTTTGCGCCATGAAGTGATCAACGAGGAAATCGACAAGTTCATCATCCCCGGCAGCCCCGAGGAACAGTGGGAAGTGCAGGGGCTTGAGCATGTGCTGGAACACGATTTCGGTGCCTCCCTGGGTGTGTCTGGCTGGTTGCGTGATGACTCCGGGCTGAGCGAGGCTGGCTTGCGCGAAAAGATCGTGGGTGAGCTGGACCGGTTGTACGAGGAAAGAGTGCAGGCCATTGGTGAGCCGGTGATACGTCACTTTGAAAAGGCCATCATGCTGCAGCAGCTGGACTCGAACTGGCGCGAGCACCTGGGAGCCATGGACTACCTGCGACAGGGAATACACCTGCGCGGTTACGCCCAGAAAAACCCCAAGCAGGAATACAAGCGAGAAGCATTTGAGATGTTCAACGAGATGCTTCGCCAGGTTAAACGTGAGGTCATCAGCACCCTGTCCCGGGTCCAGCTCAGGAGCCAGGAAGACGTGGATGCCGTTGAGCAGCAGCGCCGGGAAAGCGCCGGTGAGATGGAATTCCAGCACGCCGATCCGTCCAAGGCGGGTGGTGCCGGCGCAGAACAGCAGAAGCCCGACGCGGCGGAGCCCTTCGTGCGGGCCCAGCCCAAGGTGGGTCGCAACAGTCCCTGTCCCTGTGGTTCAGGGAAAAAATACAAGCAGTGCCACGGCAGTTTGAAATAGCTGTCCTGGCCGGTCGGGTCGCGTGATGGAAATTCACGTTGCGGCCGGTGTGTTGGTGAACGCGGACGGGGGCGTGCTGATCGCCAGGCGTCTGCCGGGAACCCATATGGCGGGACGCTGGGAATTTCCCGGTGGCAAGCTGGAAACCGGGGAGGGACCGAGACAGGGCCTGTACCGGGAATTACGTGAAGAGCTTGGTATCGATGTGCAGGTCGCCGAGCCGCTACTAAAACTTTCCCACCGTTACGCCGACCGCCATGTGCATTTGGATGTCTGGCTGGTTACCGAATTTCTGGGCGAGCCGGAAAGCCTCGAGGGGCAGGCGCTCCAGTGGGTGCTCCCGGAGCGATTGCACAGCATAGATCTATTGGAAGCCGACGCACCGATTATTGATGCGTTGAGGGATCGCCTGGGCTGAAGCTGGCGAGGGCATCGTCGTCGTCCCACTGCTCGCTGGTCGGGTCGTTCTTCCCGGGAATTGCACGTTCTTCGCTAAACCAGGCGCCAAGGTCCACCATCTTGCAACGTTCGCTGCAAAACGGTCGCCATGTAGCTTCTTCGGTCCAGGAAACCTGAGCCCCGCAATGAGGGCATTCGACAGTAACGCTCACCAAAACTCCGTTAGATACAACTCATTCTGAATGTGACGGTTTCACCGCTTTGCTGGGCGCGGCCACCGGTTTCGGAAAGGCTCAGGAAACGAACGATTACCCGGTGACTGCCACCGCTGACTTCCGGAAAAAGATTCGTATCTGGCGACAATGCGATGCGCACCAGTTCGTGGTTGCTGCCTCGCTCCATGGTCTGCTGATACAGCCCGCCGACGGCTTCTTTTTCCGTGAACACCGAGGTCTGCCTGGTTAGCCAGAGCAATTCGGCAATGCTGTCACACAGTGGACGCAGGTCCTCCATCCAGTCTTCAAAATCCCGCAGCCGATCCGGATAGGGTTGGCGCAGCCAATGACTGTACTCGGGGAGATCAAATTCGCAGGTGCCGCCCGGGATGGCGCTGCGGTGTTTGATGGCACAGAGAAATTCGTTTTCTTTCAGGCGCTGGGAATAATGTGCGCCACAAGCGTTCAGTTGTTCGCGCAGTCCGAGAAGATTTTTCAGGACCGATTGCAGGCGCCCGGTATCCACGCCCTGGCGGCTCTGAAGCTGCCCCATGTTGATGGCGTGGCGTTCCAGTTCCTTCAGGACCTCATTTCGCAGGTCACCGCGGCTGAGAATCGCCAGTATTTCCAGCAGGCTCTGTACGGCGGCCCGGGAGGCCCAGCTACCTTCGTGCTCCGCATGACTGAGAGCCTGGTGGTACAAGAACTCCAGCCGCAGGAATGTGCGCATCCGCTCGCTCAGCGGCTGCTCGTATATCACGGGCTCCCGGGAGGTTGCGGTAAGTACGGCTGGATCACTCATCGGGCTATTTTTACCCATGGGGCACGCATGGTGCAATTTCCTGAGTGAATTTAGTTTGCCGCGGACCCGGTATCGCTGAGGTAGCTGTTGTAAATTTCCTGTACCGATTGAGCCAGCATGCCCAGGCTTCCGGAGTTGTCGATGATGTCATCAGCGGCGGCTAAACGGGCCTCACGGGAGGCCTGGGCGGACAGGATGCGCTCGGCTTGTTCCAGTGTTTCGCCATCCCGGCTCAATAGCCGCTGCAGCTGGGTTTCCCGGGGGCAATCCACCACCAGCACCCGATCCACCATGTCAGACAGACCCGATTCCACCAGCAAGGGGATCACAAGCACCTGGATAGGGTTGTCTGATTCGTCTACCCGCCGCCAGAGTTCCTGGCGAATCAGGGGGTGGAGTATGGCTTCCAGCCGGGCACGGGATTCGGGGTTCGAAAACACCTTGTTGCGCATCATGCGCCTGTCCAGGCCGCCACTCTCATCCAGGATGTCCCGGCCAAATTCCTCGACAATGGCGTCCAGTCCGGGTTGTCCCGGGGCGACCACCTCTCGCGCAATGACATCGGTATCCACCACATTGGCGCCCAGTCGCGCCAGCATCTCTGCCACGGCGCTCTTCCCGCTGGCAATGCCACCGGTCAGCCCAACGCAGAGTTTCCCCGGCCTGATTGCTTGTGGTGCTGTGTTCAACGCAGGCCCGAGACTTGCAGGTAGGTTTCGACTATCCGGTCACCCCACATCAGGGCGATCCAGCCGGCCGCCGCCAGGTAGGGGCCGAAGGGGATGGGTTTGCTGGCCTGGTGGCGGAACAGCACGATCATGGCGATGCCCACCACCGCGCCCACCACGGCGGAAAGGATGATGATCAGCGGCAGCATCTGCCAGCCCAGCCAGGCGCCCAACACGGCCAGCAGTTTGAAGTCGCCGTAACCCATGCCTTCCTTGCCGGTAGTGATCTTGAACAACCAGTAGACCGACCACAGCGACAGGTACCCCGCCATGGCCCCTATCAGGGCGGTGACGGGATCAATGAACAGTGCGTGGGTGCCGACCTGGGGGTGACCCAGGGACAGGGCGAGGCCGATCCACAGCAGGGGCAGGGTAATGCTGTCCGGCAGCAACTGGTGATCGATGTCGATCCCGGTCAGGGCGATCAGCGCCCAGGTCAGACCCAGGGCGGCGAGCATTTCCGGTGTTGCGCCGAAGTGCCAGGCGATTACCGCCGAGGCAATGCCGGTGAGTAGTTCAACCACCGGGTAGCGCTTGGGAATGGGAGTCTTACAGTTTCCGCATTTCCCCTTGAGCACCAGGTAACTGATGACCGGGATGTTCTGCAGGGCGGTGATCTGGGTGCCGCACTGGGGGCAGCGCGAACGGGGACGGGTCAGGTTGAAGACTTCTTCCCCGGCCTCTGCCGGTTGCTCCAGCATTTCCAGGCAGTCCCTGCGCCAGGCTCGTTTCATCATGACGGGCAGGCGGTAGATCACCACATTCAGGAAACTGCCCACCAGCAGTCCGAAAATAAAGACGATGACCGTGAGTAGTGCTGGATTTGCTGCGAGAGTTTCAATCAAGGTCTGTTCCTTTCTTCCTTAGTTCCTAATCTGGTCTCTTACGAAAAACGCCGCCATGTGGGCGGCGCATCCGATCATTATTTGGGCTTGGTTAAACCACGGCACCCATCATGAATATGGGCAGGTACATGGCGATAACCAGGCCACCAATCAGCACGCCCAGGATGGACATGATCATAGGCTCCAGCAGGCTGCTGAGATTGTCCACGGCATTGTCCACATCTTCTTCGTAGAAGTCCGCAACCTTGCTGGCCATCTCGTCCAGGGAACCGGATTCTTCACCCACGGCCACCATCTGGATGACCATGTTGGGGAACAGTTCGGTGTTCTCCATGGCTTGCTGCAGGCGGGTGCCGGTGGCGACCTCATCGCGCATTCTCAGCACGGCCTGTTCGTAAACAATGTTGCCGGTGGCGCCTGCCACGGATTCAAGGGCTTCCACCAGGGGTACGCCGGCGGCGAAGGTGGTGGCCAGGGTACGGGCATAGCGGGCGATGGCTGACTTGGTCAGGATGGGGCCAATTGCAGGAATCTTCAGGGACATGCGATCAATCCAGTGCCTGAATGCCTTGGAGCGTTTCTTGATGTAAATAATTCCCCACGCCAGTGCACCCAGGCCCCCCGCAATGATCCATCCTTGCTCGCGCACAAATTGCGAAAGATTGACCACCATTCGGGTAAAGGCCGGCAGGTCTGCGCCGAAACCCTTGAATACGCTTTCGAACTGGGGGATCACGAAAATCAGCAATATAGAGGTAACCACCAGGGCGACCACTACTACCGCGATGGGATAGGTCAGGGCTTTTTTGATTTTCTTCTTGATGGCCTCGGTTTTTTCCTTGTAGGTCGCGATCTTCTCCAGCAGGGTTTCCAGGGCGCCCGCCTGTTCTCCCGCCGCTACCAGGTTGGTGTACAGGTCATCAAAGTAAAGAGGATGCTTGGCCAGGGCGCCTGCCAGGGAGGTGCCTCCCTCCACATCAGCCTTGATGGCCAACAACAGTTTTTGCACCGCTGGGATCTCGTGGCCATTGCCGACAATTTCAAAGGCCTGGACCAGTGGAATGCCGGCGGTCAACATGGTGGCCAACTGTCGGCTGAAAATAGCGATGTCGGCGGTAGTAACTTTGCCGTCGGACTGGAACAAGTTGGTCTGCTTGCGAATGCGGCTGGGCACCACGCCCTGGCGTCGTAATTCGGCACGCAACGCGACTTCGCTGGCGGCCACGGTCTTTCCCTTGACGTGGATGCCTCGCTTGTCCTTGCCTTCCCATCGAAACGGTATCTGTTTTGCTGCGG
>JAOTSW010000140.1 GCA_029864735.1 Chromatiales bacterium
GGCCACCTGCTCACCGTGATGGGCGATCAGTGTGCTTTCTCCGCTGATGCCGCCGATGAGTTGCCCGCCGTTTCGACCGCTGGCGCCCCAGCCCACCCGGTTGGCTTCCACCACCGCCACCTTGTAACCACGCTCGGCCAGGGTGAGGGCCGTGGCGATACCCGAGAAGCCGGCGCCGACCACGCAGACATCCACCTTGTGGGCTCCGTTTAGCGGCGGGTAGCGAGTCTGGTTGTTGGCCGTGGCGGCGTAATACGACGGGCAGTGTTCTTGTTGTTGATAGCGGTTTGAAGCCATGGGAGCGTGTTCTTTCAATTTGTTTTTGGGCATTCTAGCTGAGGCTGTCGAAATGTAGGAAATTGCTACCCCTCCGGCGTGGAAGAAACTCGTTGCGCTATTGTCTAAATTCATTCTAATTTCTGCTAAGCTGTTTGAGTCACTTTCCGAGCAACAAAAATCATGAACGGATTCTTCGCCGAACTGGGACGACGCAACGTGGTGCGCATGGGTGCGCTCTACGCTGTGGGTGGTTGGCTGACACTGCAGGTGGCGGATGTGCTGTTCGGCGCATTGAGTCTGCCCGAGTGGAGCCTGCGCATGGTGCTGGGCATGCTCATCCTCGGTTTCCCCGTGGTACTGATCTTTGCCTGGGTGTATGAGATGACCCCCGAGGGACTCAAGCGCGAGTCCGACGTGGACCGCAGCGCATCGGTCACACCCTACACGGCAAAGAAACTCAATGGCGCGATTATCTCGGTGCTGGCGGTGGCCCTGGTTTTCTCCGTAGGTGAGCGTTACCTGGGGGATCACGATACCCCTGATTCATCCGGGCAAATCGCTGACGCTTCAAGCGCGGTATCGGAACTGGATGAGACTTCGCAAATTTCCTCGGTGAGTTCCTTTGCCGAGCAAGAAGCTCCCTCAATCGCCGTACTGCCGTTCGTCAACATGAGTGACTCGAAGGACACTGAATATTTTTCTGACGGTCTGTCCGAGGAACTGCTGAACGTGCTGGCCCAGGTGCCAGGCTTGCGGGTGGCAGCGCGTACTTCCTCGTTCCAGTTCAAGGGAAAGACCGGTGACGTGGCCGATATCGCAAAACAACTACGCGTAAGTACGGTGTTGGAAGGCAGTGTGCGTCGCTCCGGTGACAGGGTGCGTATCACCGCCCAGTTGATCAAGGCCTCTGACGGTTATCACCTTTGGTCCAGTACTTTCGATAGACAGTTGCTGGATGTGTTCGCCATCCAGGACGAGATCGCCAAAAAAGTGGTGGAGTCACTGCGTATCACCTTGCTGGGGGAGCAGGAGCAGGCACTTACCGCCGGGCGGACCAAGGATTTCGAGGCCTATAACCAGTACTTGATGGCCCGCCAGTTGCAGGCCCAGGGAAGCTATGGATCCCTGGCCAGGGCGGTGGAGTTGTACCAGCAGGTGCTGGCCCGGGATCCGGATTATCGCGATGCCCAGGCGGCCCTGGTGGAAACCTACCTGGACCAGGCATGGACAGGACAAATAAGCAACGCCGAACTTCAGGTTCGGGCCCGACCCGTGCTGGCGCAGGTGCTTCGACTGGACAGCGAGCGAGGTATTCAGCGCGGGGACGTACTGGAGTTCGAGAGCATGCTACAAATTGTGGAGCTTGCCTCGGACGTGAGGCCGCGTAGTGAATGGATTCGCGCCGAAGAGTCGATCAAGGCAGAAATGCAGCGGGCGATTTCCTTGAGCCCCAATAATGTGAAAGTGCTGCTCAGGCTGGCTAATTTAGATATTCGTGCCGGAGAGTTGGATGTGGCCAAGTCGTTGCTAGGGAAAGCGCGACAACTGGACCCTCTGTCCCTGGATGTAGCCTATGGCTATGTTCGGCTGTACCGGGAAACCATGGAGTTCGACAAGGCGGTGGAGGAGACCCGGCGTATGCAGGAGATCAGTCCAGGTTCTCCGGTAGGGTATTGGAGGGAGGCGCAGATTCAGGGTCAGCGAGGCGATTTTTATTCGGCCATCAGGGCGACCGAAAAATCCTGGCAGCTGGATCCGGATGATTATGAAATGCCGACGTCACTGTCGTCATTTTACCTGGACATGGGGGATGTCGAACGGGCGATACCCTGGGTGGAGACAGCCATGGCTATGGCGCCGGAGGCACCGACCACCTTCATTGCACGACTGGAACTGGCCACAGCGCAAGGTGACCAGGCTCTCGCCATTGCCTTGTCCCGGGAGTTTATGGACAAGAGTCTTGAAAATCGTTTGGGGTCGGAGTTCATTGTCGGCGCAACGCTTGCCTGGGATGCCTACCGGAGGGAAGACTACCCGTCGGCGCTGGACTGGTTGCGGAAGATAGATGATGCGTCCTTTATGGACCCCGTGATCTACCAGGAACCGGGTCAGTTGGGTTTCGCGCTGCATTTTACCCTGCCCGCACTGCGCCGAGCGGGTGACAATGCCAGGGTCCAGGGGGTTTTGAAAGCAGCCAGCGACTTGATGTCCCGTTATGAGTTTAAGACGCCCCGGGATGAGTGGCAAAGGGGCAGGCTGAACAGCCTGATTAAATGGCAAAGCGGTGGTGGGGATGCTGCGCTGGAGGGTTATGTGCGGGCCATGGAAGAAAATCCACCCGGGGACGACTGGTGGATATTCCGGTTGCAAAATCCCTTCATGGAGGACCTGGTAAAGGCCCCGCCGGTGGCTGAGCATTTGGCCAGGATCGAAGCGCGCACCCGGGCCATGGGTGAACGCCTGCGCAAGGAAGACGGTTACGTGAGTCCCACCGTCAAAGCCAGTCCCTAGTCCTTCGGTCGGGTGTGCCGGGCAAAGGGCATGTCCGTTGTCGCGGCTGGTACTGGCCGGTTTCCCAGCGCGCCTTGAGTCCCGGGGTCCCCCGGTGCATAGTCGGTACCGATTCGTCTTTCACGCTGATAATTAACTCCGGGGTTATTCCTTGCCCAACGCCAGTGATCCACTCCGTACAATTCTCGTGACCCTGGGCCTGGTGCTTTGTGCGTCCGCCTGGGGCGCCGATGTGCCGGAGACATCCGAAGCTGTCCTGGTTCCCGCGCCTTCCCTGCCGATATCGGTCCAGCGGGTGCTGAACCGCTACAAGCTGGAATCCTCGAATGTCAGCTTGTTGGTGCAGGCCCTGGACGATGACAAGCCCCTGCTATCGTTCAACGCAGATGTGCCACGCAACCCGGCTTCCACCATCAAGACCCTGACCACCCTGGTGGCCCTGGATGTTCTGCAACCCGGTTACTACTGGAAGACCTACGCTTACCTGGACGGTGAGCTTCGCAACGGCCGGCTGGAAGGCAACCTGGTGCTCAAGGGCACCGGCGATCCCTACCTGACCACCGAGAATTTCTGGAAGCTGCTACGCGCCTTGCGGGCCCGTGGCTTGCAACACATCAGTGGCGACCTGGTGGTGGACAACAGTTACTTTGAAGTCACCGAAGAAGACCCGGGCGCCTTCGATGGTGAACCTTTCCGAAGTTACAACGTGGCTCCCGATGCACTGCTGGTGAATTTCAAATCCGTGCGTTTCGGTTTTTATCCTGAGGGCAAGGGCGTGCGAGTGGTGCCGGACCCGGTGCTCTCCAACCTGAACATCGATAACCGCATCGGCGTCACCCGAGGAAGTTGTCGCGGCTTCCAGCGGGGCATTGCCTTCAACGTTCCCGGTGGCCTGGACGATGAGACCGTGGTGTTCGACGGCAAGTTTCCCTCGGGCTGCCAGGAGTATTCCTTCAGTCGCACGGTGATGAGCCCTGTCCAGTTCGCCTTTGGCGTGTTCAAGGGGCTGTGGGAGGAACTGGGCGGCACCATCGACGGCGGGGTGCGACTGGGCTTCGCCCCGGCAGCGGGTGAGGTTGCTCTGGAACCTGAGCCCTTCTATGTCCACTGGTCACCGAGCCTGGCCGAGGTGGTACGCAGCATCAACAAGTACAGCAATAACGTCATGACCCGGCACCTGCTGCTGACCATGGGGGCCGAGGTGTATGGTGCGCCAGGAACCGAGGAAAAGGGCAGGGCGGTGATTGCTGATTGGTTGAAGGCAAATCACATCAGCCTGCCTGAGTTGACCCTGGTAAATGGTGCCGGCTTGTCCCGGGACACACGAATTTCTGCCGCCAGCATGGGGGCGATATTGCGTCACGGCTGGAACAGCCCTTACATGCCGGAGTTTATTTCTTCCCTGCCCCTGTCGGGGATGGATGGAACCCTGCGGCGTCGTTTTGACGACGAACCCCTGGCGGGTCAACTGCATTTGAAAACCGGCAGCATGGATCACGTGTCGGCGATAGCCGGTTACGCCACCTCGCGAAGTGGCAAACGATATGTCGTGGTGGATCTGCATAATGATAATGATGTCCATCGCGGATACGGAGAGAACGTCCAGGACGCGTTGCTGCGCTGGGTGATCGATCACTAGCATTCCTGATTTCTGATCTATGCATTGATGAGATCGACTCTCTGTTATGCTGCCTGAAAACGAGTGACACAAAACGCCTATGCCAAAGCTGATGGATGAACTACGTCGCCGCCATGTGTTCAAGGTGGCGATTGCCTACCTGGTAGCAGGTTGGCTGGTATTGCAAGTTACCGACGTGGTGGCGGGCGTCATCGGCCTGCCTGACTGGACCCTGAAACTGGTGGGGTTTTTGTTCGCCCTGGGTTTCCCCGTGGTGTTGCTGTTCTCCTGGATTTTCGAGATCACGCCGGAAGGCCTGAAGCGCGAGAAAGACCTGGCCGGAGATGACTCCGCCCGGCAACATGCCGGGCGCCGGCTAAACCTGGCCATCGCCCTGTTGATGGTGATGGCCGTTCCTCTTGTTACCGTGCAAGTGATTTCCCGGGGCGGAATTGGCGCCTTGATCCTGCCTGAATCGGCGCCGGGAATTCAGTCCCGGGTGGATGCTTCCGGCCTTGCGCTTCCGGACTACGACTCGGTGGCGGTGCTGCCATTCGTCAACATGAGCGCCGACCCGGATAACGAATACTTTTCTGACGGGCTCAGTGAGGAATTGCTGAACCTGCTGGTGGAGGTCAGGGGATTGCGGGTGCCTTCTCGCACCTCGAGTTTCGCCTTCAAGGGCCAGAACGTGGAGCTTGGGGTCATTGGCAAGGCCCTGGGCGTGAATCATGTGCTGGAGGGCAGTGTGCGTAAATCCGGTGACCGGATTCGCGTGACCGCCCAGTTGATCGACGTGAAAACCGATGCCCACATCTGGTCCGAAACCTTTGACCGGCAGATGGCCGATATCTTTGAGATCCAGGATGACATCGCCGCGCGTATCGTGGCTGCCCTGCGAGCCTCCCTGGGCGGGCAGGGTGTCCTGCCGGAACGCCAACAGCCAACTGAAAATCTCCAGGCCTACGACCTGTACCTGCAGGGCTTGAAACTGTTTGGCCAGCGGGGCGACGGTCTGGGCGCCGCGGTTGGCTTACTGGAACAGGCGGTGGCCCTGGACCCGGATTTCGCCGCGGCCTGGGCGACCCTGGCCGCGGTACGTTCGGTGATCTGGGACTACATTCCCCAAACCGACAAGGCTGAGGAGCTTGAAGCGGCCAGGGTAGCTGCACAGAGGGCATTGGCGCTGGATCCGCAGTCGTCCCTGGCAACTGCGGTGCTAGCGAATTTCGACGTCCTGCAGCTTCCCTTCCGATGGGATAGCGGCTTAAAACGGTTTGAAGAGGGTATCGCCAGGCATCCCCGGGATGCGAGCCTGCGCTTGTGGTTTGGCCTGTCCCTGATGAGTACCGGGCACCTGGAAGAGGCCAAGATGCAGATGCTCGCCGCCTATCGGCAAGACCCGGCATCGGGGATCAACAACACGGCCCTGGGCAAGGCGTATATGTTGACCGGCGAGCTGGACAAGGCGGTCACCCACTTTAATCGCGGTATTGCCCTGGGGCACTACGAGTCCCTCAATGTACTGCGCATGCTGTATTTTCACATGGGCCTGGACGACAGGGTGCTGGAGACGTACCCCGAAATTAGCGGATCCCTGGCGCGTCAATGGTGGGTGGCGCTGGTGGACGCCAGGGCGGACCCGGACAAGGTTCCAGCCCTTGAGCAACTTACCCAGACCCAGGTAGATCCGGCCGGGTCGGCCTTTTCCGTAACAGTACATTCTTGCCTGGCGGAACTCGGCCTGCTGGAGTCCTATACGGATACGATACGAACAACTTACGTTTCCGCTCCGGATGAACTCCAGGGCATGTGGTATCCGTGGAATACCGCGCTGCGCCAGTCTCCGGATTTCCAGTCGCTGGTGGAAGAGTTGGGCTTGATGGAGTTATGGCGTGCCCGGGGTTTTCCCGATCTGTGCCGCGAGGAAGCCGGGAAGCTGGTCTGTAAATAGCCGCCGCTTAACGTCGATGAATGACCAGGATTTCGTAGCGCCCCCTGGGCCCGATGTACCAGGACGCCAGGGTGCTGGTCAGGCTGACGATCAGCCAGCCGAACAGGGCAGACCAGAAGCCGGCCACGCTGAAGCCATCCAGGAATCTTGCCACCAGCCCGAACATGGCGGCATTGATAACCAGCAAGAAAATCCCCATAGTCAATATGGTGAGTGGCAGGGTGAGAATCACTGCCAGGGGCCGCACCAGGGCGTTCACAACGCCCAGGAGCAGGGCGGCGAAGATAAATGTCCATGCCCCCTGGATGCTTACCCCGGGAACCAGGACGGA
>JAOTSW010000033.1 GCA_029864735.1 Chromatiales bacterium
GCCACTCAGGACCCGGATGCAGGAAAACCCGAGGCGATCAGTCAGGCTCGACCTGGATCATTACCTCATTGCGACGCAGAAACCAGGGCGTAAACGGGCTATTGTATCGGGCCAGTATCGCTGGTCCCCTGGTGCTTACGCCATCCCGCTCAAGGGCTTGTAACAATGAGTCCTTGTTTTCCTGGAAATTCTCCGGCGTCCAGCGGCCGGAGTATTCTCGCACCGCCATGACTCGGGGCGGCTGTCGCCTGAGTCTTATCCTGGGGTCGATGGGTTCTGGTAATTCATCAAGGCTGAACTTTCGCTCCATGACGAAGGCAATCACCGCATTGTTGTCGCCCACATCACTGTCTGCTGAGATGACCGGAGCAGTCATTGCCATCTTTATGCTTTCGTTGTCGACGTCCGATTCCAGACTACCGCTGGCCCCAATCCTGGCGCGAGAGCGATTTTTTCCGAATATGTAGCCGGCCAGGATGCGAAAAGCCTGGTTGTCTACATTGTCTGAACTTGCGGGCAACTCCACCTCGGCTACATTGAACGCCGCATAGCCTCGAACTTCGTAGTCGTCATTGCGGCTAATCACTTCATAATCGGGTTCCTCAATGGCCATGACGGCGGTTCCTTTTAGCAGTGCCAGGAGTAGAAACGTAATATGAAAGTATCGACATCGCATCACTGGGATCTCTTTATGGCCAACGGCACCGCTAAAACTCGATGCGCTCGCCATTCCAGGCAAACAGTCCACCACTGTCGGCGGGCTCCAGGGCATTAATCACCCGCAACAAATATTCGGCTGACATGGCAGGCGTAAATAGCCGGCCCTCAGGCACCCGGCGGGTAAACGGACTGGACAGGTTTGTGGCTACTGTTCCCGGATGCAACCCGGCGATAACGGACCGGGGGTATTGTCTCGCATGTTCTATGGAGATGGTCTTGAGCAGCATATTCAGTGCGGCCTTGGAGGAGCGGTAGGAAGCCCAACCGCCCAGGCGGTTATCGGATATGCTTCCGACCCGCGCCGACATTGCGGCAAATACCGTTTTATGGTCTCGCCGCATGTGTGGCAGGAAATGCTTTGCCACCATGGCTGGACCGATGGCATTGATCGAGAAAGCAGTCATCAGATTCTGCGGATCCAGCTCCCGGAGGCTCTTTTCTGGCTGAATATCTGGTTCCCTATGCAGTATGCCGCTGGCGACGATTACCAGGTCCACGGGACCTGACGCGGCCGTAGCTTCCGCCGCCGCAGAAATGGAGGACTCGTCGGTCACATCCACCCGCCCGATTTTTGCGCGGCCCCGGTTCAGGGATTCCGGAGAACGACAAAAAGCCTGAAGTGATGCCACACGTGGATCGGTGGCGAGCAATTCTACCAGCGCCTGACCGATGCCGCCGCTGGCGCCAATGACGGCGACGTTGGATTCAGGATGGAATGTGCTTAAGGCTGACACGGGCTCGAATACCTTTACAAAATATTTCTGGGCTCTGCTGTTAAAAAGGAATGGATCATTACGTCCATGGTCCGCGTTATCCCCTGAGGTAGGAAAGATTCTGGGCCGTGAATGGCCTTGGCTCCTGGCCGATGAGGGATTGGATTTCCGCCGGGTCTGCTGTATTGCCCTCGGTAAGCATGGTCAACTGGTCACGGGTCACCGGGAACGATGGCAGCCAATCCAGGAGGGTGGCGCCAATTTTCATTACCTGGACCGGCATGGGAAGTATTCGCTTTTTGCGCCCCACGGCAGCGGCGATGCGCTGGATCATCTCTTGCCACGACAGAACTTCGGGTCCTCCGAGGGAATAAATCTCACCAATGGTTGAAGGCTCCTCTAACGCATGAACAAAGGCTTGCGCGACATCCTGAATATGCACCGGCGACATCAGAATTTCCCCTTCTCCGGGCCGCAGGCCACTGAAAAAACCCACCGCCGGCAGCGGCATGGCGACCATGTCATGATGCAACTGGGTGGCGAATTCCATGGTTCCTCTCGGATCGCCAAAAATCACGGATGGCCTGAACACGGTGACATCAAGAGGGCTTTGCATGGCGTACTGTTCGGCCCTGTATTTCGTATCCTGGTAGTCGGTACCGCCGGGCTTGACGCCATTGGCGCTCATCAGCAGCAGCCGGCCGACACCCACCTGCTTCGCTGCCTCCACAACACGCGCCAGGCCGTTGAATTGAAGTTCCTCAAAGGTGATGCCCTGGCTGGGAAACGCCCTGAGAATGCCAATGTTATAAATGGCAGCTTCGCAGGATTCCAGGGTGGCTCGTATCGCCGCATCCGATCCAATGTCCCCCGCTACCAGGCGGCAGCGCTCGGCGGATCGGACCTTTCCCTCGCTCCCGGGGCGGACCAGTACTGTCGGTTCATGGCCTGCCTCGAGCAGGGCATCCAGCAGGTAGCTACCGACAAAGCCGGTGCCTCCAAATATGGCAACTCGCATATCATCTCCTTCCCTTGAAGGGACTACATTACCACTTCATCGAGCGGGTGTTCAGCGGGTGGAGAGTCTTATGGCGTGAAAGTTCAGCAACTCCAGGAGCAAGTCCACTTGCTGGCGGTGGCTGCGAAAATGCAGTACCGCCAGGCGTAGCACGAAGGTGCCGTTGAGCACCGTGGAACTGACGAACACGCGACCGTCGTCGTGGATGGCCTTGATCAAGCGCTGGTTGAACTCATCGGCATCCCCGGTTTTCGGCAGGTAGCGATAGGTCACCACCGACAGATCCGGTTCGGGGCCAACTTCCCAGCCGGGCAGGGCGGAGAGCTTGTGGTGGAAGTATTTCGCCAGCAGCAATTTTTCATCCAGGGCGGCCCGAAAGGGCGCCAGTCCGCAGAGCATCAACGGCAACCACATACGTAATCCCCGGAAGGGCCGGCTTAGTTCCGGCGACAGGTCGGCGGGGGACAAGTCCTGCTGGTTGGATTTCGCGTCTTGCATGTAGTGGGCATCGTAGTAATGGGCCTTGTGCAGGCTAGCGCCGTCCCGGACCAGGATGGCACCCGAGCCGTAGGGCAGGAACAGCCCCTTGTGGGGGTCTATCACTACCGAGTCACTGTGTTGAATGCCATCCAGTGCGCTCCTGGCTGTTTCCGAGAGCATGAAGAAGCCGCCGTAGGCGGCGTCCACGTGAAACCAGGTGCCGTGAAAGGCAGCGATGTCGGCAATGGTCTGCAAGGGGTCTACCGACCCGGTGTCGGTGGTGCCGGCCGAGGCCACGATAAGCCAGGGCCTGTAGCCTGCGGATTTGTCTTTCTGGATGGATGCGGCCAGCGCCTCGGCGTCCATCCGGTAGCCGGCATCCATGGGGATGATGCGCCGGGGGCACTCGCCCAGCCCGGCGATGCGGATCGCCTTGTCGACGCAATGATGCACTTGTTCGGTCAGGTAGATGGGGCTGTTCTCCAGCTGGCTTCCCCTGAGTTCGGCGGCGTCTCTTGCGGCCACGACACCCATTAAATTGGCGATGCTGCCGCCGGAGGTCAGGTCCCCTGCCGCACCGGCCGGGTAGCCCACCAGGTCTCCCATCCAGCGGATCAGCGACTTCTCCAGGTTTACGGCGCCGGGCGAGGCGTAGGACACGCCAGCGTAGCGGTTGAATACGTCAGCAAGATAATCGCCCAGCGCTGCATAGTACTGGCCGCCACCCGGGATATAACCCAGGTGTCCGCCTGAAGCGGGATTGATTCCGTCGTAATCCACATCTCCCGCCAGGGCCTCCAGGACCTGTTCCATGGAGTAGGGCTGCTCGCCTACCGGCATGCCCTGTAACAAGTTTGCCCCGCCATCGGGCTGAAAGGTTTTCAGGTCGGGTAACCGCTGCAGGAAGTCATTTGCGTAGTCCATGACCTGCTGGTTGTGTATCGACCGCTGACGCGAATCGGGTTCCAGCTGACGCGCAATGGGCTCCAGCCTGGCCAGTTCCTGTTCAATGTCCTGCATGGGGGCTTCTTGTCCTTCGAAATGACGTCGGGGAAGCATAGCACCGGCTATGGATGGGCTGGAGCATGGATAGCCTAGTCTTGCTCTTCGTCCTGGTCCGTTGAGTGGGGCTCAAGCAGGGTGGCGGCATAATCCAGGGCTTCCAACAGGGTGTGGAAGCGCTCGGTCTCGCGGATCAGGTCCATGACTCCCAGCCTGGCGAAGCTGCGAGCCACATTGGTATTCAACCCCACCACGATGACCGTGTGCCGATCACCCAGCGCATTGCTAATGATGTTCTCCAGGGCCATGACCGCGCTGGAGTCGGTGCTGGGGACATCCCGAAGATCGAGGATGAGCACCTGGTAACGCTCGTAACCCGCAAGGCGCCTGTCCAGTCTGTTGGCGGCACCAAAACTCATGGGTCCGGATAGACGGATCGTCAGGCACTTGCGTCCCAGCCGGTCCATGGCCGCCGCTTCACTTTCGTCCAGGGAGTCTGCCCCGGCGGTATCATCAAATGACTTGATGCCCTCCAGTTCTACATCGGCCATGCGCTTCACGAAAAGCAGGCTGGCTGCGATCACGCCCACCGCGACTGCCAGTACCAGGTTAAACACCACGGTCAGGCCCATCACGGTGAACATCAGTGTCAGGCCGGTACGAGGGGCTGTGCGAAAGCGTCGCAGGTAACGCCAGTCGATAATGTCCAGGGCGACCTTGATCAGGATGCCCGAGAGCACCGCGATGGGGATGCGTTCCAGCAGCAGGCTGAACACCACCAGGGTGAGCAACAGAGTCCCCGAGCAGACCATGCCAGAGAGCCGGGTTCGGCCGCCCCAGTGGATATTGGTCATGGTGCGAACGGTTGCGCCGGCACCGGGCACGGCGCCGAACAGGCCCGCCACCAGGTTCCCCAGGCCCTGGCCCATCAATTCTCGATCTGAGTTGTGATAGCTGTGAGTCTTGGAGTCCGCCGCCATGGAGGCGAGCAGGGAATCAATGCTTCCCAGCAGGGCGATACTTAATGCGGCGAACAACATGGTGTTCATGTCGCCCTGGCTCATGGTGAATTTTTGCAGGGTGGGCAGCACCGAGTCGATGGCCCCCAGGGTAGGAGCCGAGGTGAACACCAGGGTGCCGGCCAGGGTTCCCAGCAACAAGGCCACCAGGTAGGGCGGTAGCAGGTGTCGGAGCCGGGTGGGTACCGCCATGGTCAGTGCCAGGGACAGCAGGCCCAGTGTCAGGGCGTCCGGGTTGAAATGCTCCAGGTCCCGGGACAGGTGCATCAGCGCCTGGGTGGGATGGGACATCGGGTCAAGTCCCAGCAGGGGCGCCAGCTGCATAATGATAATCACGGTGCCGATGCCGCTGGCCCAGCCAGAGATCACCGGGTAGGGCAGCAGGTAGGTGTACTTGCCCAGTCCCGAGGCGCCGAAAAAGATCTGCGTGACTCCCGCCAGCATGACCACGGTGAAGACTTTCTCGGGCTCACCGGGGAAGCTGGCGAAGACCGCGGCCAGCACCAGGGCTGTGGGACCCGTGGGGCCGGAAATCTGGGCCTGGGTGCCGCCCACGATGGCGGCAAGAAACCCCACGCAAATCGCGCCATAGAAACCGGCCACGGGACCCGCACCGGAAAGCAGCCCGAATGCCAGGGCCAGGGGCAGGGACAAGGCAGCGGCCTGCAGGCCCCCGCGAATGTCACCCCGTCTCTGCTCCGAGGAAAGCGCGCCGGCCAGTTTTTGCAAAGGATTGATCATGGAAGGTAATGATAGCCGAGAAGCGCGTAGGACAGAGAGACGGCAATGGTCTGGTACACTCGCGGATCAAGATTGCCCTGGAGAAAGATGGATGGAAGATAACAAGGCCGGTTTGAGCGAGTCTGCCTACAGACCATTGAAAGAAGGCGAGGTCTATCAGCCCTACGTGCATGGCGAGGAGGACACCCTGCCTGAATTCACGATCAAGGCTGTAGTGCTTGGCATCCTGTTCGGGATTATTTTCGGGGCAGCGAACGCTTACCTGGGTTTGCGTGCGGGGCTCACGATCAGCACTTCCATCCCGGTTGCCGTGATGACAGTGGCGGTGTTCCGGGCCATGGAGTCGGCAGGTCGGCGTGGCAGTATCCTGGAGGCCAACCTGGCCCAGACCACCGGGTCCGCATCCTCCTCGGTGGCCAGTGGCGTGATCTTCACGCTGCCCGCCTTGTTCATGTGGGGCGTTGCGCCGGGCCTGCTGCAAATGACCGTGCTGGCCATGACAGGCGGCCTGCTGGGCATCCTGTTCATGATTCCCCTGCGTCGTTTTCTGATTCAACGCGAACACGGCAATCTGCCCTACCCCGAGGGGACCGCCTGCGCCGAGGTGCTGGTAGCCAACGAGGTTGGCGGCAGCAAGGCCCGCTACGTGTTTTACGGCCTGGCCGGTGGCGCGGCATTCAAGTTCCTCACTTCCTGGTTGCGGGCCATCCCGGATGATGTGCACGCGAAGATCCCCTTCCTGAAAAAGGGTGAGTTGGGCATGGACCTGTCACCGGCGCTGTTTGGCGTGGGTTATATCCTGGGTCCCAGGGTGGCGGCCATCATGGTGGGCGGCGGTCTGCTGGCCTGGCTGGGGATTATTCCTGCCATCGCTTACTGGGGAGAGGGCCGCATGCTGCCCCTGTTCCCGGAAACCCAGTTGCTGATCACGGATATGTCTCCGAGCCTGATCTGGACCCGCTATGTGCGCTACATCGGTGCCGGTGCGGTGGCCACGGCAGGCATTATTACCTTGATCCGATCGCTGCCTGTGATGGTCCAGAGCATCAAGATTGGTGCGGCCCAGATTAGCGCCCAGACAGGCGCCGGTGGTCCGGTGAAACTCGCCCGAACTGATTCAGATTTGCCTTTGCGCTTCGTCGGCATCGCGATCCTGGTGTTGTTCCTGGTGCTGGCGGTGCCGAGTATCGCCTTCCCGGTGCTGGGCGGATTGTTCCCGCGCATGTTGGCGGCATTCTGCGTCGTACTGTTCGCTTTTTTGTTTGTCACCGTGGCCTCCCGCATCGTGGGCCTGGTAGGGGTGACCTCTAATCCCACCAGCGGCATGACTATTGCCACCTTGCTGGGTACCGCCGGGGTGTTCCTGGTCATGGGTTGGACGGATCTCAACGGCAAGGTGGCGGCCCTCACGGTGGGTTGCGTTGTGGCCATCGCCGCCTCCATCGCCGGTGACACCTCCCAGGATTTGAAAACCGGTTTCCTGCTGGGCGCCACCCCGCGCCGCCAGCAGACGGCTGAATTGATTGGTGTGCTAACCTCGGCGACCTTTGTCTGCCTGTCGGTCATGTTGCTGGCGGAGACCTTCGGCTTCGGCAGCGAGGAGTTGCCCGCGCCCCAGGCGACCCTGATGAAGATCGTCATTGACGGAGTGCTGGACCAGTCGCTGCCCTGGACCCTGGTGGGTATCGGGGCGGGAATCGCCCTGGTTTGCGAGCTGTTGCGGATTCCCTCGCTGCCCTTCGCGGTTGGCGTGTACCTGCCGGTGGCGACCATGACGCCCGTGTTCGTGGGTGGTCTGCTGCGAGGCTGGTTTGAAAGAAGAGCCCGCTCGGAGGAGGAGGTCACCGATCGCCGTGAACGAGGCATCCTGCTGGGTAGCGGATTCGTTGGTGGCGAGGGCCTGCTAGGTGTGGGTATCGCGGCCGTAGCGTTTATTTATGGCAGCAAGCCCGAGGGAGTGGGTACCGCCTGGTTGGGGTCGGAACTGGGCATCGCGCTTGGCGGGGCCGTGGCCTTCGCCGCGTTCGTCGCCTGGTTTATCTGGATGGTGAAACGCCGCCAGGCATGATCGGATGGTTGCCGCCTGCCTAGGCAGTGGCGGTCTTTGGCAGCCTGGCCAGCCTGATGATGGCCAGGCTCATGATCGCAAGCAATGGAAGGCAGGTGTACATCAGGGTTTCCCAACCCATGAGAAAAACGATGCGGCCTGCCAGCAATGAACCCAGGGCGGATGCACCGAACACCGTCACGTCGTTGGCCGCCTGGACCTTGAAGCGCTCGCTGGCCCGATATTGCCGGGTCAGCAGGGTTGTGCCGGATACGAATAACAGGTTCCAGCCGACACCCAGGCTGACCAGCGCCAGCCAGTAACTGTGTATCTCGTGACCGGATAGACCTGTTACTACCGTGGCCCCCAGTAGCAACACCCCCATGGCCATTACCGCTGGAATGCCCAACCAGCCTATCAGCAGGCCGCTGCCCAGGGAGGGCAGGTACATGGCGAGCACGTGAGACTGGATGACCATGGCGGTGGCGTCGATTGAATGCCCGTGCATCACGTGCATGCTGATCGGGGTGGCCGTCATCACCAGGTTCATGACCCCGTATCCCACCGCCGCCGACATAACCGCGATGATCAGGGTGGGTTGTCTGAATACTTGAGACAGAGGACGTTCCTCGCCCTCTTCAGCCAGTTGCCTGGGTTCGGGTTCCCGAATGCAGGCAACCAGGACCGCGCTGGCCAGCAGGAACGCGGCCAGTACAAAAAATGAGCCGGCGTATTCCACCTCCGGGACCAGCAGGCGGGCCCTGGCGGCCAGTTCCGGTCCCGCCCAGGCTGCCAGGACGGTACCCAGCAATACACCCGAAATAGCGCGGCTTACGTTATGCAGGGCAACACTTTCTGCCGCAGCAAAGCGGTACTGCATGGCAAACGAGCCATTGACCCCCATGAGCATGGTGCCGGTACACAATAGGCCGAAACTTTCCCGATAGAGGGCCAGGGCAACCACCAGGGCGCCGATGGCTCCCAGCACGCCGCCGCCGGCGAAGCCGGCCCGCCGGCCGATACGCCGCATAAGCATGGAGGCGGGAATGGCGCCCGATGCAAGGGTGATAATCATTACCGACATGGGCAGGGTGGACCAGCCCTCCGGGGCAAGCCGGACGCCAACGATGCCGCCCAGCAGGGTAACCACGATGGGTGCGCAGGTGCTCAACGCCTGGGCGATCCCCAGCAAGGCCACGTTGCCCGCGGCCCGGCGGGGACTCATGTCAGTGTGGTGTGCAATGCCTGCCACCGGGATGATGACCTCGTTAGCGTATTCCCCATAATTAAAAAAGGCCGGCGTCACGCCGGCCTTTCCTTGAGCTTTGGATTACTTGTAAGGCTTGTAGGTAAATTTCTGACCGCCAACCGAGGCTTCGTACATTAAACCGCCCTTGGCCATGGTGAATACCGCCACGCCGCCGTTATAGCTGGTGTCGGCGGAAGCGCCGGCAGTCAATGCCACGGCCGAGACCTGGGCGCCCATTTCAAAGTTCCCGCGCTTGAAATCCTCCAGCGCAACATTGTCCTTGAAGAAAATGATTTCGCTGTAGACCTGTCCGCCCAGCTGGAAGCCGATCGTCAACTGGCTCAGGCTGGAGCGACCAATCGGCTCACCATTGGAGAACACCAGGCCCTTGCCGTGTGCGCCGCCAATGCCAATGCCACCCTTGCCTACGGAGGGAAATACGGCAAAACCGACGGCCTTGTCGAAGAACCGCTGGATGCCCGGGTCCTTGGCCTTGAAGGCGGCGATGGTTTCCGCCGCGTTGGTCTGCTCGGCATTGTTGGGATCAGGCTGCCAGGCAAAGCTTTGCATTGCGAAGCCGAAACTTCCCAGGGCGACCAGGGTGGTAATCAGAGTTTTCAATTTCATTACGAGGCCTCCGTTGCCGCGATATTGTGTGATGTTGCCGTACGGAATTACCAGATTCTATTCCGACGGAAATCCGTGGCGATTGCTGTGTAAAGGTACGTGGACGGGTCGCTTCTGGCAATAGCCGGGCAGCCTCGTTGCCGAGACGGCCTGGCGAGTCTAAGCTTTGCCATAGTCAGGAGGACTCATGCCAGAACCCGAATCCGCAATTATCAGCAAGCTGCCATTGGTGGGTACCACGATATTTTCCGTGATGTCCCAGTTGGCCGCCGAGTGCGGCGCATTGAATCTCTCACAGGGATTCCCTGAATTCGATGCGCCGGAAGCATTGCGTGAGGCGCTGGTAGGACATGTGAACAATGCGCGGAATCAGTATGCCCCCATGACAGGCATGCCCGAACTGCGGCAGCAGTTGGCAAATAAACTGGTTCAGCAGCATGGGGTCCAGTTGTGCCCGGACGCCCAGATCACCATTACCCACGGTGCGACCGAAGCCTTGTTCGTCGCTATCCAGGCGGTGGTGGGGCAGGGTGACGAGGTTGTGGTGTTCGATCCGGCTTACGATAGTTACGAGCCTGCAGTGAATCTGGCGGGTGGGCGCACGGTGCGTCTGCCCTTGCAGGAGCCAGATTTCAGTGTGGACTGGGATCGCCTTGAGCAGTCCCTGAATTCTCGCACCCGGCTGATTATCCTGAACTCGCCGCACAACCCCACCGGGGCCATGCTCAGTCTCCACGATCTGGACCGGCTGGCGGACATCGTCCGCCCCTACCGGCTGTGGATACTCTCTGACGAAGTCTATGAGCACATAGTTTTCGATAACGATAGGCATAGCAGCCTGATGGCTCACCCGGAACTGTTTGAACGCAGCTTCGTGGTGTCGTCCTTTGGCAAGACCCTGCATGCCACCGGATGGAAGATCGGATTTTGTGCAGCGCCCGATGCGCTTATGGCTGAATTCAGAAAGATTCATCAATTCGTTTGTTATTGCATCGCTACCCCCCTGCAGCTGGCTATCGCCGATTTCCTGGAACACCACCCGGATCACTGGCAGCAGTTGTCAGTGTTCTACCAGGCTAAAAGAGACTTGTTTTGCGGCCAGCTCCAGAGTTCGCGGTTCCGTTTCATGCCAACCCGGGGAAGTTACTTCCAGCTCCTTGAGTACAGTGAAATCACCGCTATGGATGACCTGGCCTATGCAAAGGCACTGACCAGGGAAATTGGTGTGGCGTCCATTCCGGTGTCGGTATTTTGTGAGCAGCCGCTCCATGGCCGCTACCTTCGCTTTTGTTTTGCCAAGAACGATCACACCCTAATCGAGGCTGCAGACCGTCTATGTCAACTTTGAAAATCAGCCTGGTGCAGGCGGATCTCGCCTGGCATCAGCCAGAGACCAATCGGACACATCTCCAGTCGCTCATGCAGGCGGTGCCGCAAGACGCTGATCTCGTCGTCTTGCCCGAAATGTTTTCCACCGGATTCACCATGGACGCGGTGGAATTTGCAGAGACCATGGATGGACCGAGTGTCAGCTGGATGCGGCATAGAGCTCTGGATATGGATGCCGCTGTGTGTGGGAGTCTGATTATTGGTGAGCATGGGCAGTACATGAATCGCTTCATCATGGCGGAGCCCGACGGAACACTGCACCACTACGACAAGCGGCATCTGTTTACCATGGCCGGTGAACATCGTTCTTATACTCCGGGCGATGAACGGGTCGTTGTGGAATACAGGGGTTGGCGGATTTGTCCAATGATCTGCTATGACCTGCGCTTCCCGGTGTGGAGTCGTAACGACATGGACTTTGACCTGCTGCTCTATGTAGCCAACTGGCCCCACCGTCGGCGCTTGCACTGGCAGGTCCTGGGTCGGGCCAGGGCGATCGAAAACCAGTGCTATGTGGCGTCGGTGAACCGGGTAGGTACGGATGCCAAGGGACTTGAATACGTGGGTGATAGCAGCCTGGTAGATTATTCAGGCGAGGTGCTGTGGTGTCGCGAGAAGGTCGAGGAAGTGTTCAGCGCCAGGCTGGATCGTGAAGCGCTCATGGATTACCGGGAACGGTTCCCGTTCCTGGCGGATCGTGATTCCTTCAGCATTCCAGGGCCCGGGTAGGGAAACCGCGCCCTATGATTGTCAGGCTTTTTTTGCGGTATCTTCCGTAATTACCGTGTCATCAGGGCTGGTTCCGGGAAACTTGTCCTGGAGTTTCTGGTAACGCTCGTGCCAGGTGTTGGCTTCTTCGGTCAGCTCTTTAATGGACTCTTCGCGTTTCCTTACTGCCAGTGACAGGGCGCCAATCGCTTTTTCCTTATCGTGCAGAGCGTGCTTCAACTCTGCAATTTCCGGAGAATCAGCTCCCGGTGCGGCAAGAATTTTCAGTCGGGAAACTTCCGCCTGGAACTCACGCAGCTGCCTGCGAGTCTTGCGTAACTCATCGCTGTCTGATTGCAGTGTTTCGATCAACTTGTCCCGGGTATCCAGCTGGGTCTGGATTTCGGCAAGGGCCTTCTCTTGTTCCCTGACCTCTTCTCGCAGCGCTCGCATCTTGCTCGCATCACGGTCCATGTTGGAGATCAGTTCTTTTTGTGCCGCAAGCGTCTCTTGCTGTGTTCTGGAGACCTTTTTACTCTCAAGCAGTTCCGCCTCAAGGGTAGCTGCCTTCTTCTCGCTGGACTCAGCGCGCACATGCATTTCGTCTAGCTGGCTTTCCACCCTGGCAAGATCAGTCTTGAGCGCTGTCGCTGACGCGCTTTCCGTTTCCAGTCGCGATTCGACGGAATTCAATTGATTTGCTTGCTGTTCCAGCTGTTTTGCCGATTCCGCGATTTTTTCCTGCAACCGGTCAATGGTTGCCGCGGCAGCTTCGTATTCTGCCTTCCGCCTGGATTGCTTTTCATGTTCAGCCTGCAGGGCTTCATCCCGGTCAGAGAGTTGTCCGGTTAGCTCGTCCAGCTTGCTTTGCAAGTCATTGGCAACAGCATCGCGTTCATGGAATGCGGCTTCTTTCTTGAATAATTCAGCCTTCAGCTTGTCCATCTCTTCCTGGCTTTGCTGGAGGCGGGACTTGTATTCATCCAGGGAGGCGATCTTCGATGGCAGCCGTTGTTTGAGTTCATCAAGTTCCTGCTCGACGATGGCCATCAATTCAATTTTTGCGTTAATCACGGCTTCCAGGTTTTTAATAGTGTGCTCGTGATCGGCCAGGTGTTTTTGGGCCTCGCCATACCGGTCTTGCCATTCACTGAGTTCTTGTTGCAGGGACTCGGTACCGGATAGTTTGTCGGCCAGGGCGGTGAGCTCGCTCTCTTTTCCCTTGAGTGCCTTTTCCAGTTCTGCCTGTTTTTTGGCACGAGCCTGAATCTTGTTACTTAGCTTGGTGATCTGGTCTTCGCTGGGCTTCAGCAGTTTTGCCTTGGATTCGTTTGAGGCTTTGGTCGATTGGGATTTCAGCTCGGCAATTTCCTGATCGCGCTGAACCAGTGTCGCCTGCAACGCAGCAACCTTGTCCTCCCACTCGTCCAATGCACTGTTTAGCATCGCGAGGGCGCGTTCTTTTGAGGATTCAGTTGTCATGTTTTATATCCGTCCGTCGACCTGATTTTTTGTCTCGGGAGATTGCCGGCATCACGTATCTTTGCCACAGCCCCGAGCCAACCTACCCATGCTCGAATTTGTTTTCCATAATCAGCTGTATTTTTACCACTAACCCCCCCCTGGATAAACAGCGATCAGGTCACATTTTTGTCGCTAACCCTTATAAGTATCAACAAATTACGGTGTTTTGTTACTTTCCAGACCCGGTTGAACCGGGATTCCCGTCCCAGAGCTTTGCCTGGCAGTCATCACCAGGGCCCTTACATCGGCCAGCAATTCTCGTGAATCAAACACGATTCCGTCTTTGATTGTGTAGCGGACGCCGCCAACCCGGACAGGCTTGTTATTCTCGTCCACTCGTAGCGCTCCGGTTCCGAACAGTACCTTGAAATTGCGCAAGGGATTTTCTTCCACTACCACAAGATCGGCGAGTTTTCCGACTTCCACCGAGCCGATGTCCCGCTCCATGCCCAGCGCTTCGGCGCCGCTTAATGTGGCCGCACGGATGACCTCCAGGGGATGGAAGCCGGCTTCCTGGAGTAATTCCAGTTCCTCTATGTACCCAAATCCGTAAAGTTTGTAGATGTACCCCGAGTCGGAGCCCGCGGTGACCCGTCCACCATGATTCTTGTAATCATTCAGGAACAACATCCACTTGCGGTAATTGTTCTTCCAGGCGATTTCATCTGCTGTGCTCCAGTCGAACCAGTAGGATCCATGGGCGTTCCTGCTGGGGCTGTAAAAGTCCCAAAGCGAGGGGAGGGTGTAGCTGTCGTGCCACTCGGCTCGCCGGGCGCTCATCAGGTCTCGGCTGGCTTCGTAGATGGTCAGGGTGGGATCGATGGTGAAGTCCAGTTGGATCAACTGGTCCCGCACCTGCTCCCAGCGTTTCGAGCCAGGCTCGGCGGCCTGGGCCCAGAGTCGACCTGCCTCGGCGAAACGGTGCTGTTCATCGTTGTAGTTGTAGTCAGGGGGATAATCCTGGACGGTACGATCCTCGAACAGGGCCTCTGGTAGACCGTACCAGTGCTCCATGCTGGTCAGTCCCCATTGGGCGGTGTCCAGCACATTGGCGCGTCCGACCTCAAGTTGGGCGTGGTGCATTGCCGTGCGCAAACCTCGCTTGCGCGCCTCTTCCAGTGCGGCCTTGAGAATGTCCGGATGGGCGCCAAAAAGCTTTATACCGTCGGCCCCCTTGCGGGCAACTTCTGCCACCCATTTTCGTGCCTGGCCCGGAGTGCTGATGGGCTTGTCTGCCCCCTGCCCAAAGAATGCGTAAGCGCGAATTCGCGGGGCAGTGATGCGGTTTTGTTCGCTCTTCTTTTTGTGGTCGAGTACCCAATCCAGGCCATTGCCGCTACCGGGTTCTCTTACCGTTGTAATCCCGTGGGCCATCCAGAGTTTAACCACGTATTCCGCGGGAGTGCCTTGCTCGCGGCCACCCATGTGCCCGTGCATGTCTACGAAACCCGGCAGCACGTACATGCCGGTCAAGTCCATTTCCACATCACCCGGTCGGGCTGCTGGTCGGGAGGCCGGGTCAATAGGAACTCCCGGGTTTCCTACGCTGGCGATCTGGGCAATCCGGTTCCCCTCGATTACGATATCCATCGGTCCCTGGGGGGGCGCTCCGGTGCTGTTGATCAGTGTTATGCCACGGAGAATCAGGCGGTCATGGGGCCCGTCACCGCGGTTGCGAGGCGGGGCTTCCGGGATAGAGTCTGCTGCTGCCCAGCTTGAAGTGACCAGCAGGCACAAAGATACCCACAATACGGCTCTTGTTAGTCGCATGTTTCCCCGCACAATGGTTGACCGACGACCCAAGCATACGCTTCAGGGCACGCTCGCAACAAACATTCGGAGGTTTAGATCAGCCCGTCTTTCCATGGGCCGGTGATAGCCAGGCTGATGCCGGGAACCTGGATGTTAACGAAAAGCCAATCATCATGGAAAGTCGCACCACACCATTCTGAAGCGCGGAAGTCGCCCTTGATGCCGTTGACCTGGTTATCCAAAACCACTTTGTTCCGGGAGAAAGTGAAAAGCTCGCCGCCCTCAGACATACCCACCAGTTGTTGCTCATTGCGGCCACCGTCCTCGCACAACAACAACCCTCCACGGGGGCTGAGGGCCAGGTTGTCCGGGTGATTCAGCTGTTTCTTGTCCGGTGACTCCAGGATCAGTTCCAGGGATTCTTCTTTGGTGTCGTAGGCCCATATCTGGCCCAGGCCGTATGCGCCGCCGGTAGTACAGGCAAATACAACTTTTCCATTGGCGAAAATACATCCCTCGCCTCGCCGAAAGACGGCGCCGCCGTCGTTATAGCCCTGCATGAACACGCCCATGCTGTTGTGGGTTCTGCGCTGGTGGGCCAGGTTGGGATCACTGATGTCCAGCCATTGGGCGTCGAAACGGCTGCCCTGTGGCACGGACTCCGTGCGCAGGCGACTGTTGTCCCTGGCCTTGAGCATTTGCAGTCGGCCGCCTTCCCTGAGCTTGCCCGGGGTGTCAGGCAGGAATCGGTAAAATCCCGAGGTGTCGTTGTCCTCGGTCATATAAACGAATCCGCTTTCCGGATCGACGGCGCAGGCTTCGTGCAGGAAACGACCCATGTCCTTTATGGGGTCAGGCTGGGTATCTCCCAGCGCATCGACTTCAAATACGTAACCGTGATTGCGTTTGAGCTTGGATCCGTATCCGCTTGAGGACAGGTCTTCTTCGCAGCTCAGATAGCTGCCCCAGGGAGTGACTCCACCCGCGCAATTGGTCATGGTCCCACCCAGGGCGGGTGCGCTGTCCAGCCATTCGCCGCGATTTGAATCAAAGCGGATGCGGGTGACGCCGCCACCGGCCTTTCTGTCGTAAGTAAGCTCGGGAGGCGCGAAACTACCTGTCTCGGTCCAGATTTCATGATTACGCAGCAGCGTCAATATCCCATCCTGTTCCAGCACAACTCCCATGCCGTCATGTCGGGCAGGGGTCGGTTTACCGTTAGTCATGCGGTCACCGGTCCAGCCAAAGCTGCGGTAACTGAAACCCTCGGGCAAATCGATCAGTGGCAGCCCGGTAGTCAGGTCTGTGGCCGGTACAAGGGGGCCGAAACCGGGGGATTTCGGTATCGGCTTACCCGGCTTCCCATGGGCCAGTCGCTGGCCAAGCAGGCTCAGGGTCGCGGCTGCTCCCAGGCCGAGAAAGTCTCGTCGGTTAAGCAGGGAAGCCTGTCCACGCTGGAGTTTGCGAGGGGCTCCGGTTTTAAGGAGGTTGCTCATTCTGAAAAGTCGCTATTTAGCTAATATCTATCGCTACAGTTAGAATTTGCACTGGGGAGGCCATTTATTCAAGCGTGGGATACCGAGTGGGAAAGATTTTTGTCGCAATATTGCTGGTGGGTCTTGGTGGATGCGCCGGGCAACCTTCAAGCCTGCTGCCCTATGAGCTGGATGTTCCCATGCAGGTGCTCACGGTACCCGGGGTACCTCCGGTTATTGATGGCCGAGGCTACTACAGACAGTTGTTTTGCGCTGAACTGGCAACGGACCCGGAGTTTTCCAATGACAGTTGTGAGGATTTTCTGCACCGACTCGTGGATGAGCCGCCGGCTACCGGGCGTGAACCTCAAAAGGTCAGCGACCTGGCTCTAAAAGTTGTGGTAATACCGGGATTGTTCAGCGACTGCGTGGATTCAATTGCTACGCCTTTCGAAACCAGTGGTGAGGCGCTGGCATCCGTCGGCGTGGAGAAAGAGTACCTGGCGATAAGCGGTCGCTCCGGTGCAGACGCCAATGCAAGATTAATTGCGAATTACGTCTCCGCGTTGGAACTGGCTCCCGGGCAACGAATGGTGCTGGTGGGGCATTCCAAGGGGGCGGTGGATATATTGCAGTTTCTCGTGTCTTTCCCTGAGTTGGCCCGGCGGGTCAGTGCGGTGTTGAGCGTGACGGGGGCGATAAACGGTTCGCCCCGGGCAGACGACGCCTACGAGGACTATCGTGAATGGTTGGCCGACGTGGACCTGCTGACCTGCGACGCTGGGGACGGATTGGCGATGGATCACCTGACGCGACGCTATCGTTTGACCTGGCTGGCCAATAACCCGCTACCGGATCATGTCCGTTATTACTCGCTTACCGCATTTGTTAACCAGGATGATGTCGGCCTGAATTCGATGCGTGGATATCGGGCGCTTGCGCGGATCGACCCGCGAAACGATGGTCAATTGCTGTTTTATGACCAGGTGATTCCCGGCTCGACTATCCTGGCCACCATGAATACCAATCATTGGGCGGCAGCGGTTCCAATGCGCGAGACGCACCCATTTTTGGCGAATACTATTGTGACCAATAACCGGTTTCCCAGGGAAGCTATGCTGAAAGCCGCGTTACGGTATATATACGGGGATCTTCTCGAGCGGATCCCGACAAGCGGGAATACCCAGTCCCGATAACGATATAGTTTTATTTTTTTGCGGCGATGATCGCCGATCCAGGTTAATTCGGGAGAGCAGTCCGGTGACAGTAAAAGGTTTGTTGACGAGTGTGGCTATCTTGCTGGTGATAACTCCGGGCCTCAGGGCAGAAACGGTGTATGTCACAGATGAGCTCAGGTTACGTCTTCAGGCCGAGCCGACCGAAGCCTCGGCGGTAGTGGCTAACCTGGGCAGTGGCGACCGCCTGGAATTAGTGGACAGGGCCGGATATTTCTCCCTGGTGAAGACCACCGATGGCAAGGAGGGCTGGGCCAAGACCGCCTACTTGATCACTGAAAAGCCCGCCCGCACCCAGTTGGTGGAATTACAGGCAGAGTTCAAAGCCCTTCAGGACAGCGTGGGGCCGGACAAGCTGGAGCTGGCCAGTTTGCAGGAGCAGTTGCAGATTACCGGTCAGGAACTTGAACAAAGCCAGGTCGATGCCAGTGAGCGAGCTGCCCGGCTCGAACAACTGGAGCAGGAGAACGCCGAGTACCAGCAGCAACTGGGAATTGGTGAATGGAAAATGCCCTGGCGATGGGCGACGGCAGGAATTGTTTTTTCCCTGCTTGCCGGAATCGTCCTTGGAATGCTGTGGTTTGACAGTCGCAGCAGGAAGCGCCACGGAGGCTTCCGTATTTACTAGAAAGGCAGGAGGCCTTGGGCATGAAGAAATTTTTTCCGGCGGTGCTGGCGCTGTTTGCAGTCCAGGCGCAGGCGCTGGATTTTGAACAAGTACTGATAGATACGGGATTGCGCCTGGGTGAACCGGCCCGAGTTGCTAAGCTGGATGGCAAAGCTCATCTGCTGGTGGTCGGAACCGATGCCCAGGGAGATCAACAGCTGAGAATTTACGGACTCCAGCGCGGGGCCGAGGCCAGTCTTCAGCTATCCCTGGACCTGGGTCCGGACTTGCTGTTTATGGATGTGGCCCGGGTACCAGGTGGTGAAGCCTTGTGCTTCCTGGATCCTAAAGGCGTGGTCTGCCTGGACTTCTCAGCGGGGGCTCTGCGCAGGGTGCAGACCGTATCCAGTTTGTTCCGCCTGCCCCGCATCTCGTCAATAGTCAGCAGCGATTTCATGCAGGATGTGAACGGTGATCAGCTGGACGACATTCTTGTGGCGGACTTCACCGGTCTACAGATTTCAATACAGGCGGCTAACGGTGAGTTTTCCGCCCCCCTGGGCTTGCCTGCAGAGCCGGAAATGAATTTGAGTGAGAATTCGGTACGGTACCGATCACCGAGAACCCTGGTGGCCGATGCGAACTTCGATGGGCACGATGATGTGCTGATGGTAGAGGACCGCAGCCTTCGGGTATTTCCAAGTAATGCCCTGGGTGGGTTTGAATCCGAGGCCGTGGTGCTTCCCCTGGAACTGGACTTGCCGTCCCGGGCCCAGTTGCGTGAATGGGACAGCGACCGGGGTGATATCGACCAGAGCAATCTCAGCATACGGCGCATAGAACGAATTGCTGATCTGGACGGGGATGGCGTGGCCGATCTGTTGACCACGGCAACCCATAGTCGAGGAGTGTTCGACAAGAGCAGCGATTTTGCGATTCACCTGGGGCGCAATAATGCCGGATGGGTGAGTTACTCGCCTGAGCCCGACAGTACCCTGGTATCCGAGGGCATGCAGTTTGATCTGCTGGTAGAAGACCTGGACGGGGATGGTCGCATGGACCTGGTGGTTCCCTCGGTTCGACTGGGCCTGGGCAGGATAATCAAGGCCCTTTTTTCCGGCACCATGACCATGGACCTGGGGTTTTACCGCTCTGATGAACAGGGGCTCTATCCTGACAAGCCCAATTTCAGCGCCTCGTCAAAATTGCGCATAGATCTGAAAAAAGGTCAGACTGATGTGCCGGCAATCCTGGCTGCAGATTTTGACGGTGATGAGATAAAAGACTTGCTGGTTCAGCAAAGCCGCGAGGAGTTGAAAATCACCCTGGGTGACGGAAGTGAGGAGCTATTTGGTGGCGCCAGTCATAAGGTGACCACCTTGCTGCCCCGAAACGGTGAAAGAATCCAGCCACTGGATGTGGACGGCAACGGTTTTAATGACCTGGTTATTCAGTACCGGGGCTCGGACGGTGAGAATCTTGAGGGCAGGATCAGGGTGATGCTGGCCCTCTAGTTTCCGGGTCGGAAGCGTGGTTACAGACGCAGACCGACATTTACCGCGATGTAGCGGCAACAGATGTGATCATTCCAGGGTACGGCCAATCTCCTCGGGCCCTCCTATGAGGATCGGAGGGGCGTGAACGACGCTGTTCTCTCGCATTCCAATCCCAATTACCCGGCCCTGACAGGCGGGT
>JAOTSW010000308.1 GCA_029864735.1 Chromatiales bacterium
GGTCTGGCCGCTTACGCGGGTGAACGGCACAAGAGCCTGCTGGAATCGAGTGATGACCTTGGCCTGGCATCCCGAATTGCCGATCGTGGCGCCCGCCACCTGCAACAGTTTGCCGGTCTGATTGAGAGACTGACGGAAACTGCCGAGAGCAAGGGACCAATTACCGCGGTTAAAGACTTGCTGCTGGAAATCGACTACGAGAGTTGGCTGGCCGGCCAGGCCAAGGATCCGGTGGCTGCCGCCAGGGCCGGGGAAAATGTCCAGGACCTGCTGCGTTGGCTGGAGAAAATGGTCAGTTCCCGGGAAGACTGCAGCCTGTCTGATTTGCTTGCCCAGATAAGTTTGCTGGACCGGCTCTCCGGCGAGGATGACGACAAGACCGACGGCGTGCGATTGATGACGCTTCATTCGGCCAAGGGCCTGGAGTTCAATCATGTATTCCTGGTCGGGGTGGAAGAAGATCAGTTGCCTCACAAGAACAGCATCGAGGGTAATGGCCTGGAGGAAGAGCGCCGGCTGATGTATGTGGGTATTACCCGGGCCAAGCAGCGACTGACCATCACTTATTGCGTCCAGCGCAAGCGCTATGGCGACAGCCTGGAGTGCACGCCCAGTCGATTCCTGGAGGAACTGCCACAGGACGATCTGCGCTGGGAAGGCAGAAAAGAGCAGTTGACCACTGAGGAGCGCCACGAGCGAGGCCGGGCGGCCATCGCCAATCTCCGGGGCCTGCTGGCGGGTGGATAAAAAAAGGACCGCTTGATGCGGCCCTTTTAATTTTCACTTCAGTGGAGTGAAGAGACTTATTTGCTCTTCTCCACCATGTACTCTACTGCGGCTGCCGTCTCGGCATCGCTCAGATCGGCGCGACCGCCCTTGGCGGGCATGTAGCCTGCTGAACCGGCAAATCCTTTTATGGCGTGCTCTACCAGGGTGTCCATGCCCTGGGCAACTCTGTCATTCCAGGCGGCGACATCCCCCAGCCTGGGAGCGCCGGCAACACCGGCAACATGGCAGGCTGCACAGGCTTCGTTGAATACCTCTGCGCCGGTGCGAGGAGCCTGTTCGACGTCCACCGCAGCCACTGCTGCAGCCACAGGCTCGGCGTCACCGGTCTTGACCACGTAACCGGCCGGCTTCAGGCGGGCCTCGGTGGCCGCCTTGTAGGCAGGATCTTCCTTTGTCCATTGTTCCTGCGTGTCTCCGCTCATGCTTCGGGCCAGGAAGAACAGTATCAGAGTCACGAAAACCATCCCGCCGATAACCAGCATGAAGGTGTCGAAAAATTTCTTATCGTGGTCGCTCACTGACGACTCCTTGGTAATTGGGCGGGTCGGCATTATAAAGGCGAAATCCCGTCTCGCAAAAGCCGCCGCTCCAGGGGGTTAATAATCGAGCGCGGAATAATACCATTTGGGGCCCTTACCGCGCTAAATTGCCCCTTCGGATAGACGCTATTCGGCAAAAGCGCTATATTTGCGCCCCCTTCACCGCCGGTCACCGGGGTGTTGAGCGTCGCGAAAGCGGCGCCGGTTCGCGATATGATGCGATCCAGCGAACAAAGTAGTTTTGCGCCCGTAGCTCAGATGGGTGAGGGCGGGGAAAGTGCGAGCACGGCTCGCACCCGACCGAACGCCGCGAGCATGCAGGCGAGTGGCCGGGCCCTTCGCCGCAGGTGAAGGGGAGTGTTGAGCGTCGCGAAAGCGGCGCCGGTTCGCGATATGATGCGATCCAGCGAACAAAGTAGTTTTGCGCCCGTAGCTCAGATGGATAGAGTGTTGGCCTCCGAAGCCAAAGGTCACAGGTTCGAATCCTGTCGGGCGCGCCAAATACAAAAGGGTCACCCGTAGGGTGGCCCTTTTTTATTTGCCGTGTTGGATGGTTTGATGAGGGCCTGTGGTTCGAGCCGAGTCCGACGTAAGTCGGGCGAGACAACGCGCAGGCGGCGTAAGCCGCCGAGCGGCCCCCTTGAGGGGTGAGTGGCCGGAGGCCGCGAATAATCCTGTCGGGCGCGCCCAGCCCAGGCACAGCCAGGTAGGTACTTCATCCCCATCTGAGTGGTACCAAACCCGGGTGTATCGAGGCCTGTCTATTTACTGCCGAGGCCGGGTTTCCTGTC
>JAOTSW010000034.1 GCA_029864735.1 Chromatiales bacterium
CTGGTAGAAGCCAACTCCTTCCTGGCTGGGACCATTAAAATCGTCGTTCAGTGGATATCCCGCTGCGACGGCCGCCTTCAGGAACACATCGGATAGCGGATTCACGCTATCCAGGTCCTTTACGTTCAAATAGCCCCCGGCACCGTGGAACTCCGAGGCGCCACGCTCCTGGTTCTGGGAGCGCTTGAACAACGGAAGCACATTTTTCCATCCCCAACCGGGATTACCCAGGCTTTCCCAGTGATCGTAGTCCCCGGGCTGGCCACGCACATAGCACATGGCGTTGATAGAACTGCTGCCGCCGAGTACCCGACCCCTGGGCCACCACAGGGAGCGATTGTTCAGCTCGGGCTCGGGTTCAGTGTTGTAACACCAATTGATGCTCTTGTTACCCGCCAACCGACCAATGCCGGCGGGCATGTGAATCAGTGGATTCCGGTCAGCGCCACCGGCCTCCAGCAGTAACACACGGGTCCCTGGATCCTCGGTCAGTCGATTGGCCAAAACACAGCCCGCTGATCCGGCGCCTACCACGATGTAATGAAATTCCATTTTCTGGGTCCCTATGCTGCACTGCAACCTATTGGTAAAACATTCTCACGGGGAACACAAGTCAGGCCCCTGCGGGTCCGGTTGCTCTTGCCACCGCCCACACCTCCACCTGGCAAACCCCCGCAGATTTCAACACCCTGGTTGCGGCATCCACGGTGGATCCGGTGGTAACGACGTCATCCACCAGCGCAATTCTCCGGGGCAATGGCCCTTTGCGCCTGCGCAACCGGTATGCGCCTTTTACATTGCGGCGCCGTTGCAGCGCCCCCAGGGTACTTTGGGGCGGGTCATGCCGCCAGCGCTCAAGACGATCTTCCAGCACCGGCAGCGACAAGGCCTTTCCCAGGTGCCGGGCAATCTCGCTGGACTGGTTAAAACCTCTGGATCTCTGGCGCTTCGGATGCAGGGGTATAGGCAGAATCGCCAGGGGCAGTGGATCCTCCCGATCCAGCAGCTGCTCCAGCAGCAAACGCGCCAGTAATCTGCCTGCCACCAGGTCGGCGTTAAATTTCAATGCCTGGATCAGCTGATCCACCGGGAAACGATACTCCATGGGGCAGCATAGCAACTCATAAGGCGGTGGCCGTGAAAGGCAGACCCCACAGGCCGGTGCCGGCCGCGCCAGGCTTCGGCCACAGCGCTTGCAGGCAGCGCGCGGGCCGGGCAACGCTTCCCGGCACACCTGGCACAACATCCCCTTGCCACAGCGCCCAAGGCACAAGTAGCAGCGGGGAGGTCCTTGCAGCCAGGCCAGCAAGTTCACCAATCCCATGCAGGTCTCCAAAATCTGCTTTTTTCAAGCTTTTTTGCAGCATCTTCTTTAATTTTCGCCGAAACAACACCAATAATTCGCTAATCAGCAAAAAAATAGGTAAAAAGAAAACTCTCGATAAACGCGGATTTTTTCACTTATTCCTACATTTTTTAAGATTTTAAATACTTTTTAGACCAATTTTAATACATTTGTCGTCAAAATCGTCGGAAGCGCAACTCGTCATCGGAGAGCGCCCGGCAAACGACAAGGCAATTTGCTGGTCGGGGTGTAGGACTGGGCCCCGTCAGTAGTAGAATCCCCTCCCCATGACAGCCGACACCCAAAATCCGTTTCATATTTGCCCCAGGCAGCTGCGGCGTAACCTGGACCGGGCGGCTACCAGTTACGACGACGCCAGCATGCTGCACCGGGAAATCAGCGATCGGCTCCTGGAGCGCCTTGAGCTGGTCAAGCTAAAGCCACGAGCGATACTGGATGCGGGCTGCGGGACGGGCAGAGCCTCCGCGGCGTTGCTAAAGCGGTACCGTGGCGCCCGGGTCACGGCCCTGGACCTGTCCGAGGCCATGCTGGCCCAGGCCGGACGTAAGCAGAAGCTGTTTCGCAAGTTCCAGCGAGTGTGTGGTGACCTGGCTGCCCTGCCCCTTGCCCCCGACTCCCAGGAACTGGTGATATCCAACCTTGCGCTGCACTGGTCGAACGACCTGGACCAGGTCGTTTCAGAATTTGCCAGGGTGCTGCGCCCGGGCGGGCTGCTGAGCTTCAGCACATTCGGGCCCGACACCCTTGGGCAGTTACGTGCTGCATGGGCGACCGTGGACAGCCACAACCACGTCAACCTGTTCGTCGATATGCATGACATCGGTGACGCCCTGATACGAGCCGGATTCGCCGACCCGGTGCTGGACGTTGAGCACCTCACCGTCACCTACAACAGCCTTGATGAACTTCTGCGAGACCTCAAGGCAACCGGGGAAGGCAACGCCTCCGCCGGCCGGTCTCGGGGTTTGAGCACACCCAGGCAATTAGCCGCCCTGGCCAAGGCCTACGAATCAAACCGCAACGCCGATGGCTTACCCGCCACCTACGAAGTGGTTTACGGCCATGCCTGGGCAACTGCTCCCCGCCAGCGGCAAACCCGCAATGGAGAAACCCTGGTGCCCATGGACGGTTTGCGGACACGCGAACCCGACCGCTGAGCCCCTATTCGCGCCATTCCTGCGGCAAAAATCGTCAACGATGAAATTCTACTGTGCCGTCCCCGGATGCCGCCGTCACCCCAAATATCCGGATTTACCGGATCCCAGTCTAAAAAGCCCGACAAGATTCTTCACCTTCCCGGCTTCCAGTCTAAATTCTGCTAGAAAATTCAACGTTCTAGAGCGCCGCCCCCTGATTCGGCTAGATTGCGTGGGTTGACACCTTCTAGTACCATTTCGGCTTTCGTAGATGAGCGGCAGACATTCGGGTAGCAAAAGGGAAATAAATCCCTACCGAATGCCGGGTGTGAAACGACCAGGTTTATACGCGAAACCGGTCGCAAGCACCGTCCATCCAGTGGATGGATCGCACAGTTCATCACCGGGAAAACCGAAGAATACGGGGAAGTAGCGGACCGTGGCTGGAGCAGTCGTAATTACAGGATCTGTCTTCAGTAAATTCGCCAGTGCCGGGGCAGTGTTGCTGCCCGCCACTTGCCACGGTGATGCAGACAGTTCGCGCTACGACACCGGTAACAGAAGATCGACAAGATACCCTGCCATCCAGATTCAGTTCCCGCTGAAGCTGGACGGCAAAAAGCGTCTTTGCTGCGTTGCCAGCAAGGACAGGTAGTTCTGAATTCGTAAAACACAGGAGTTGGGTTTGATGTCCCGCACCATCTTGAACCGGCTGCACAGCGCGGCGCTGGCATTGCTCGCAAGCGCTTTCGCACCTGCCGCACTCGCCGACTGGGCGTTGAATATGCCTGTAGGCGTCACGGAAATCAGTAAGGAAGTCTACGGATTACATATGCTGATCCTCGGTATCTGCGTGGCCATCGCCATCGTGGTATTCGGCGTGATGATCGTATCCATCTTTCTTCACCGTAAATCCCGCGGCGTAGAACCGGCACAGTTCTATCACAGCACCAAGGCGGAGATTATCTGGACAGTTATCCCGATTTTTATCCTTATCGCCATGGCCGTCCCCGCTGCCGAAGGACTGATACGGATTGAAGACACCCGCAATGCCGACATGACCGTCAAGATCACCGGGTACCAGTGGCGCTGGCGCTATGACTACCTGGATCATGACATCGGCTTCTACAGCACCCTGGATCGCGAAAGCAACCAGGCTCGCCGTCTAAATTCAGGAACTGATCCGTATTCCGTCGAAAACTATTTGCTGGAAGTTGACCACCCGCTTGTGGTTCCGGTTGGCGCCAAGGTCCGGTTGTTGCTGACTGCCGCTGACGTCCTGCACGCCTGGTGGGTGCCGGACCTGGCGGTCAAGAAAGACGCCATCCCCGGCTACATCAACGAAGCCTGGTTCAAGGCAGACGTGCCCGGCATCTACCGTGGCCAGTGTGCAGAACTGTGTGGACGCGATCACGGCTTCATGCCAGTTGTTGTTCACGTGCTGGAACGCGATGAATACGATGCCTGGTTGGTGGAACAGACCGCCGACAAAGTGGCTACCCCCGAAAACGTTGCAGCTACGCGCAAGCTTTAAGCGGAGACGATAGTAATGAGTCAAGTTGACACCCACAGCCAGCACGATCACCACGACCACGGACCCGAAAAGGGCTTGAAGCGTTGGCTGTTTACGACCAACCATAAAGACATCGGTACCATGTACCTGATCTTCTCCCTGGTCATGTTCATGACCGGCGGCGCCATGGCGATGGTCATTCGTGCTGAATTGTTCCAGCCTGGCCTACAGTTGGTTGAGCCCGGTTTCTTCAACCAGATGACCACCATGCACGCACTCATCATGGTGTTTGGCGCAGTGATGCCTGCCACGGTGGGCCTTGCCAACTGGATGATCCCGATCATGATCGGCGCTCCGGACATGGCACTGCCCCGCATGAACAACTGGAGCTTCTGGATTCTTCCGTTTGCCTTCACCATGTTGCTGCTCACGCTGGTCATGCCCGGCGGCGGACCTGCGGGCGGCTGGACCATGTACCCGCCGCTTATTCAGCAGACCGGTATCGCATTGCCGTTCCTGATCTTCGCGATACACATGATGGGTATTTCATCGATCATGGGCGCCATCAATATCGTGGTAACCATCATGAATATGCGTGCGCCCGGCATGACTCTGCTGAAGATGCCGCTGTTCGTATGGACCTGGCTGATCACCGCCTACCTGCTGATTGCGGTTATGCCCATATTGGCCGGTGGCGTAACCATGCTGCTGACGGACCAGTACTTCGGCACGACCTTCTTCAACGCCGCGGGCGGCGGTGACCCGGTCATGTTCCAGCACATTTTCTGGTTCTTCGGTCATCCCGAGGTATACATCATGATTTTGCCGGCTTTCGGCATTATCTCGGAAATCATTCCGACCTTCTCTCGCAAGCCCCTGTTTGGCTACGAGTCGATGGTGTACGCAACCGCCAGTATCGCCTTCCTGTCATTCATCGTATGGGCTCACCACATGTTCACCGTGGGCATGCCCATCGCCGGCCAGCTGTTCTTCATGTTCTCTACGATGATGATTGCTGTTCCCACCGGCGTGAAAGTATTCAACTGGGTTTCCACCATGTGGCGGGGCGCCATGACCTTCGAGACGCCGATGTTGTTCTCGCTGGCCTTTGTCTTCTTGTTCACCATCGGCGGCTTCTCCGGGCTGATGTTGGCAATTGCCCCCGTTGACTTCCAGTACCACGACACCTACTTCGTTGTGGCCCACTTCCATTACGTGCTGGTGCCTGGAGCGGTGTTCGGGATCATGGCCGGCGTGTACTACTGGCTGCCCAAGTGGACCGGCAACATGTACGACGAAAGACTGGGCAAGCTTCACTTCTGGCTGTCCACCATCTTCGTCAACGTGTTGTTCTTCCCACAGCACTTCCTGGGCCTGGCCGGCATGCCGCGACGCATTCCCGATTACGCCACCCAGTTCGCTGATTTCAACATGGTCTCGTCGATCGGCGGTTTCGGTTTTGGCCTGTCGCAGTTGCTGTTCATCTATGTGATCGTCAAGTGCGCCAGGGGCGACGTGAAAGCCACCGACAAGGTGTGGGACGAGCCGCGAGGCCTGGAGTGGACCCTGTCCTCACCGCCGCCTTACCACAGCTTCAACGTTGCACCGGAAATCAAGTAATCCGCTCATGAGCGATAAGAAACTCAGTCCCAAAGCCCGCCGCAACGCCATCATACTGGCGTTGCTGGCGGTGGCTTTCTACATTGCATTCATCGCCTCGATGTCTGCCCGCGGCTAACGGTAATGACCCAGAACACACCGACAGACAACAGAGCCCTGACACTGAAGCTGGTGGTGATGACCCTCGCCATGTTCGGCTTCGGGTTTGCCCTGGTGCCCCTGTATTCGGTGTTTTGTGAGATCACGGGAATCCGTAGCGAAATTGTCGCAACAGATTCAGCCCAGGTAATTGAAACTCCGGATGTTGACCGGGAAATCACGATTGAGTTCGTGGCCAACCGTATTGCCGGCGCCGCATGGGAATTTGAGCCCAGCGTGTCGAAGATGATCGTGCACCCCGGCAAGCTTTATTCGACAACGTTCCATGCCCGCAATCTGCTGAGTCGTCCCATTACGGGGCTGGCGACCCCGGACATCAAGCCGGCAGCCGCCAACAAGTACTTTCAGAAGACCGAGTGCTTTTGCTTTACCGAGCAAAAGTTCGGGGCAAGCGAAGGCCGTGATATGCCCGTGCGGTTTATTATTGATCCTGAACTGCCTGAGCACGTGGACACTGTGACACTGTCTTATACTTTTTATACGCAAACCGAGTTGGCTTCGGCTGCTCGATAAACCTATACACACGAAATACGGAAACAAAGATGCTGGCAAAACAAGGTACCGCGTACTACGTCCCGCATGGAAGTCACTGGCCTATCGTAGGTTCGGTCGGACTTTTCTCGCTGATGATTGGCGCTTCTTCCTGGCTTAACGAAGCCGCCTTTGGCAAATACCTTTTTCTGGTTGGCGTTGCCATCCTGGTGACTATGATGGCCGGCTGGTTCGGCAACGTGATCGCAGAAAGTGAAGGTGGCGCCTACAACTTGAAAGTAGACAAGTCGTTCCGCATGGGAATGAGCTGGTTCATTTTCTCGGAAGTCATGTTCTTTGCCGCATTCTTCGGCGCGCTGTTCTACGCACGCAGCCTTTCAGTGCCGTGGCTGGGCGGTGAGGGCAACAATTTCTTCACCAACCTGATGAACTGGGAGTCATTCCAGGCAGCCTGGCCCACCAATGGGCCGGCCAACGTTGGCGGAGACTACGAGATCATGGGGCCCTGGGGACTGCCGGCGATCAACACCCTGATCCTGTTGACCTCGGGCGCCACCATCACCGTTGCTCACCACGCGATCAAGGAAGGCAACCGCCGTCTGCTGAACATTTTCCTGTTCCTGACCTTCGCGCTGGGCTTCTTGTTCGTCGGCCTGCAGGGATACGAGTACTACCATGCCTACCATGATCTGAACCTGACCATGGGCAGCGGCATCTACGGCTCAACCTTTTTCATGCTCACTGGCTTCCACGGCATGCACGTGACCGTCGGCGCGATCATGCTGACAGTGATCTGGTTCCGCACCATGAAAGGCCATTTCCTACCCGAGCATCACTTCGGTTTCGAAGCTGCCGCCTGGTACTGGCACTTTGTGGACGTGGTCTGGCTGGGCTTGTTTATATTTGTATACTGGTTGTAAACAGCCATAATCACGCCTCGGCGTGAGTAAAAAGGGCGCTGCTTTGCAGCGCCTTTTTCATTTCACCCGGGAGGCAGGACGCCGTGGGGTTGAATCCAGCCCAGGGCCCAGGCCAGGAAAAGCAGGAGAAATAGCGCCAGGGAAAAGCCGATGCGCAAGGTCAGCGCCTTGACCAGGCGTCTGGACTGCCCCTGGTCCTTGTAGAGGTAAACCAGACCTGAACCCAGGCTAATTATGATCGCGGCCAGCAAGGCCAGGACGACGAGCTTGAACATTGCGCATATCCTGTCGCATAAACGAATAATGAACGGGGGACGTTTCCGCCCGGAATCGTGATTCGATTCCAGAGGAAAGCGTGCCCGGGAGGCTGAGTATACCGTGGCAGTAGGCATGGGCAATCGACGTTTTCGCCCTGGGCTTTGGCCCAGCGTGGTTACCTTGTTGTTGGTCGTGCTTACCAGCAGCCTGGGTAACTGGCAGCTGGAACGGGCGGAAGAAAAGAAAGCGCTGTTCGCAAGCTATGAGGCGTCAGGCGTGACCGACGGTTTTGTGCCGGTGGATTTATTGAAAGAAAACAGCCCCCCTTTCACCCCGGTTACCGCCTTCGGTCACTTCGACAACGCCCACCAGATACTCCTGGATGCGATGCTGAACGAAGGCCACGCGGGTTACCAGGTACTAACGCCGCTGCTGCGAGACGGGAAGACAGCGGTGCTTGTAAATCGGGGCTGGATCCCCGCGACCCTGGATCGCGCGGAACTACCGGTGGTCGAGGTGACCGGAACGCAAAGACGGGTCAACGGCTTCAAGGGGCGCCTCCCTGAGCCCGGCATGCGTCTTGGCGAGGCCCCGAAAGCGCCATCGGCCTGGCCACGGGTGGCCCTGTATCCGACACGGGCCGAGTTGGAAAACATGCTCGGTTACCCGGTACTGGATACCGTGTTACTAATGAACGAAAGTGAATCAGACGGCTACTTGCGGACATGGCGCCCTCAACTGCTGTCGCCGGACAAACACCTGGGCTATGCCGCGCAATGGTTCGCCATAGCCCTGGCGCTGATAGTGATTTACGTCGTAGTAAACCTGCGTCGCCCTGAGGATATAAACGATGACCGATAGAGAACCCCGTTCACGGGCAAAACTTTTGCTCCTGGCACTGATCTTTTTTGGCCCGGTAGGCGTGGCTATGTGGGGCTATTATTTTTCTGATGGCTGGCGCCCGGTGGGTCAAACAGAACATGGTGACCTGGTGCGCCCGGCGCACCCCATGCCCGGCTTCGCCCTGCCAGGGCGCGACGGTGAAAAACTTGGGCTGGAAGATCTCGACGGCATGTGGACACTGCTTTATATCGATGGCTGGGACTGCGATACGGGCTGTGTGGATGCGCTCTACAACACCCGCCAGATTCGACTCGCCCTTGGAAAGGAGATGGATCGGGTTCAGAGAGTGTTCCTGGTAAACGGGCCATGTTGTGAAATGCGCGACCTGGGCCAGGAACATCCGGACCTTAGGATCGCCTGGCTGGACGGCCCGGACAAGGAAGCGATAACCCAGGTTCTGCCGCAACATGACAACCTGGACCCGTTGCAGTCCGGGAGAATCTACCTGATCGACCCGCTGGGCAACCTGATGATGAGCTACAGCCCCCGCAGCGAACCCAAGGGCATACTTTCCGACATGAAAAAGCTCCTGAAGCTTTCACACATCGGATAAACGCCCGGCGACTTGCCAATCGTAGGGGCTAGCGGACACAATGCAAGCCCTGCCGGCCGGCAAATCATCGGTCAAAATGCGTATATCACGGCTCAGCACATCGGTGTCGTGGAGAAAATCTCGAGTTAACTATGTCTGTAAGCTCCACCCGTATCCGGGACTACTATGAACTGACCAAACCCAAGGTCGTGGCGTTGATCGTATTCACCGCCGTGGTGGGCATGTTCCTGGCAACCCCGGACATGGTCCCGCTGGACGTGTTGATCCTGGGAACCCTGGGAATCGGCCTGGCGGCAGCCTCTGCGGCGGCAATCAACCAGCTGCTGGAATATCACCTGGATGCCCGCATGGGTCGTACCAAGCGTCGTCCGCTACCCACTGGAAAGGTGTCGGTACAAGAAGCCATTGCGCTCGCATTTGTACTTGGCCTGGCCTCTGTGCTGCTGCTTTGGCTGGCGATTAACCCGCTGACCGCGGTACTGACCTTTGCGTCCTTGATAGGTTACGCATTCATTTACACCCTCTGGCTAAAACATGCCTCCCCACAGAACATCGTAATTGGCGGTGTTTCCGGTGCCGCGCCCCCATTGCTGGGCTGGACTGCGGTTACAGGCAGCGTGGATCCCCACGCCCTGCTGCTGGTGCTGATCATTTTTATCTGGACTCCGCCTCACTTCTGGGCCCTGGCCATCGCACGCCGGGATGACTATGCCCGGGTTGGCATACCGATGCTACCGGTAACCCACGGCAACCGCTTCACCCGCCTGCATATCCTGCTGTACACGATCTTGTTGCTACTGGTATCCATACTGCCTTACCTGACCGGCATGAGTGGCCTGATCTACCTGGCCGGAGCATTGATACTGGGTTTCGGGTTCCTGTACTTCGCGATCGCCCTGAAAATCAGCGATCGCCCGGAACTGCCGATGAAAACCTTCGCCTATTCCGTGACCTACCTGATGGCGCTATTCGCCATCTTGCTGGTGGACCACTACATCCTGATCACCGTGTAGGCAGGGTTCGGCACAGACCGGCGTAATCTGGCATTCTAGGGCTCCCGGAAATCACAGCAGCTACCCCCAAATTATGGACGTAACTCCGATCATTGATGGTCTCAATGACGCCCAGCGCGAGGCCGTCACCGCGCCCGCCGAATCCTGCCTGGTACTGGCCGGCGCGGGCAGCGGCAAGACCCGGGTGCTGGTGCACCGCATTGCCTGGCTGGTACAGGTCGAGAACGTCTCTCCATACGGCATCCTGGCGGTGACCTTCACCAACAAGGCCGCCAAGGAAATGCGTTCGCGCATAGAAGCCTTGCTTGACGTCCCGGCCTCGGCCATGTGGATAGGCACCTTCCATGGCCTGGCCCATCGCTTGCTACGGATTCACTGGCGCGAGGCAGGCTTGCCCCAGAGCTTCCAGATCCTGGATTCGGAAGACCAGTTCCGATTGATTCGCCGCCTGCTCAAGAGCCTGGACGTGGACGAGTCTCGCTGGCCACCACGTGAAGTGCAGTGGTTCATTAATGGACAAAAGGACGAGGGGCTGAGGCCAGAGCACATTGATACTGATGGCGACCCCATGCGCCGCCAGTTGGTGGATTTGTATGCCGCCTATCAAAAGGCCTGTGACCGGGCCGGTGTGGTGGACTTCGCCGAACTCCTGCTGCGCGCACACGAATTATGGCTTAAGGATGAAGCCCTGCTGGCCCATTACCAGCACCGCTTCCAGCATGTCCTGGTAGATGAGTTTCAGGACACCAACAGAATTCAGTATGCCTGGTTACGACTGCTTGCCGGCAAGACCGGCAAGCCATTTGTCGTGGGCGATGATGACCAGTCCATCTATGGCTGGCGCGGCGCCCGCATTGAGCATATTCACCAGTTTGAAAAAGACTTCCCCGGCACCCGTACCGTACGCCTTGAGCAGAATTATCGCTCCACCGGAAATATCCTGGCCGCTGCAAATGCGCTTATCGCCAACAACAGCACCCGCATGGGCAAGAACCTGTGGACCAGTGACAGTGACGGCGACCCGATACGGGTGTACGCCGCATTCAATGAACGGGATGAGGCGGATTTCGTTGTGGGACGCATCAAGGACTGGGTCTCCCAGGGGAACGCTCGCAGCGAAGTCGCGGTGCTGTACCGATCCAACGCCCAATCCCGGGTGCTGGAAGAGGCCTTCCTGAATTCCCGGATTCCTTACCGTGTCTATGGGGGTCTACGATTCTTCGAGCGGGCGGAAATCAAAGATGCCCTGGCCTATCTACGGTTGATTGAAAACCGCGCCGACGATCCGTCTATGGAACGCGTTATCAATACCCCAACCCGGGGCATCGGCTCACGCACCGTGGACATTATTCGGGACTATGCCCGGGGCAACGGCTGCAGCATGTGGGAAGCCGCGGCGGCCTGTATCGCCGACGGGCTAAGCGGTCGCGCAGCCAAGGCTGTGCACGCCTTCATGCAACTGATCGAGCAACTGGATGAAGAGCTGGAAAATCTGGAACTGCACGAGCAGATTGACCGGACAATCCAGGTCACCGGTCTGATCGAACATTTCAAGAAAGAAAAGGGCGAGCGCGGCGAAGCCCGCATCGAGAATCTTGAGGAACTGGTCAGCGCGGCAAGGGGTTTCGACCCCGAGGTCGACTCGGAAGTCGAGATGTCCCCCATGGCCGCCTTCCTATCCCACGCGGCCCTGGAAGCCGGCGAGGGCCAGGCCGATGCCTGGGAAGACTGTGTGCAAATGATGACCATGCATTCGGCCAAGGGCCTGGAATTCCCAATGGTGTTTATTTGCGGAATGGAAGACGGCCTGTTCCCTCACCAGCGCTCACTTAATGACATTAACGGGCTGGAAGAAGAGCGGCGTCTTTGCTACGTGGGCACCACCCGTGCCATGCAGACTCTCTACCTGACCTACGCAGAGCAACGCCGCCTGCATGGCGTTGATACCTTCGGCATCCCCTCTCGCTTCCTGCACGAATTCCCCCAGGACTTGATTGAGGAGGTCCGACCACAGGTCAAGGTGTCCCGGCCCATGGCCTCCGGACGATTCGCCGTGACTGAGCCCGCTCCCTCTGGAGTGCGACTTGGTCAGCAGGTTCGGCACAACAAGTTTGGCGACGGGGTGATACTCAATTACGAGGGCCAGGGCAGTCATGCCAGGGTGCAGGTGAATTTCGAACGCGCCGGAACCAAGTGGCTGGTAGTGGCTTACGCCAACCTGCAGGAACTATAGAATCTGCAGCCCCGGATTTCGCCCTTTCACAGTTGGGGTACAATCTGCACAAAGGTATTAATAACAATAGTCAAAGAGCCTATGCTGGAACAGGCCCGGGAGTATTTCTCCCGGCGGGACAATATCGTGCGGTGCCCCCTGGGGACCAGATTGGATGACGCCAGCTGACTGGCCGAGACAACGCTATGAACATACTCATCCTAGGAGCCGGCCAGGTCGGTTCAACTGCTGCATACAACCTCGCCAAAGATGAATCCAACGACGTCACGGTAGTGGATCTCGACGGCGATGTGCTCAGGGAGCTGCAGGACCGCCTGGATATTCGCACCGTACAGGGAGAGGCTTCCCACCCGGACGTATTGGAACGCGCCGGTGCCAGCGATTGCGACATGGTTATCGCGCTGACAGATAGTGACGAAGTAAACATCGTTGCCTGCCAGGTGTGCTACAGCCTGTTCCACACGCCCACAAAGATCGCACGCATCCGATCGGCGGCTTACATCAACCACAAGGAACTGTTCTCGCGAGACTCCATGCCCGTGGACGTGCGCATCAGTCCCGAGCAACTGGTGTGCGAATACGTGGAACAACTGATCAAGTATCCCGGTGCCATGCAGGCCCTGGAATTCGCCAACGGTCGGGTTCGCCTGATCGGTGTGAAAGCCCGCCAGGGTGGTTTGCTGGTGGGACAAAAAATTCGCGCCCTGCGTCAGCACATCCCCGATGTGGACAGCCGGGTAGCCGCTATTTACCGCGACGGCAAGGCTGTACCGCCCACCGGGGAAACCGTTATCGAAGACGGTGATGAAGTTTTCTTTATCGCAGCACGAAAGGATATTCGCGCGGTAATGAGCGAAATGCGAAAACTCGAAGACCCGGTAAGAAGGGTGTTCATCGCCGGCGGCGGAAATATCGGGTTCCAGTTGGCCAAGGCCCTGGAGCAGACCAATCACGTACGAATTATCGAGCGCAACCCGGATCGTGCGAAGAAAATTTCCGAACAATTGAATCGCAGCGTCGTGCTGTGCGGCGACGCGGCTGATGAAGAACTGCTGCTGGAAGAGAACATTGATAACGCCGACGTGTTTGTAGCCCTGACCAATGCAGAGGAGGCCAACATACTCTCGGCCATGCTGGCAAAAAGCCTGGGTGCTCACAAGGTCATGGCGCTGATCAACCGGCCCTCCTATGCAGCACTGGTCGAACAGGCAGGTATCGACATCGCGATCTCTCCCCAGGAAATCACCATAGGCGCGCTTCTTACCCACCTCAGACGCGGCGACGTGGTGCGGGTTCACTCGCTACGCACCGGCAGTGCCGAGGCGATCGAAGCCATTGCCCACGGCGATGAAAAGACCTCCAAGGTTGTGGGTCGTGCAATCGAGGACATCAAGCTGCCGCGGGGCGCCGACATTGCGGCAGTTGTGCGCGGTGACCAGGTCCTGATGGCTCACCACGACACGGTGATACAGGCAGATGATCACGTCATTCTGTTTATCACGGAGCGCAAGCGCGCACTGAAGAAGGTGGAACAGCTCTTCCAGGTCAGTGTCGGCTACCTGTAAACCCGGGCCGAGTTGTCTGGTTCCAACGTAGTCAGTTTATAACCGTCAAGACAGGGATATTTAACAGCTAATGCATCTAGGTGCGGTTACAAGAATTTTCGGACGCCTGTTGATGGTATTCAGCATTTTTATGCTGCCACCAGCCGGTGTCGCTGCCTATTACAATGATGGGCAGACCGAGAATTTCCTGACTTCTGCCGGCGTACTGTTTGTGATTGGTGCGCTCATTTACCTCCCCCTCAAGGACTATCGCGTAACACTCAGGTTGCGAGACGGCTTCCTGGTGGTGGCCTTGTTCTGGGTAGCGCTTGGATTCGCCGGCGCGGCTCCGCTGTTAAGCGCCGGCGTGCTGGAGATGTCCCTGGTGGATGCCGTTTTCGAGTCAGTGGCCGGGCTGACCACGACCGGCGCCACCGTGCTGATCAACCTGGACTACCTGCCCCGATCGATACTCTACTACCGCCAGCAGCTTCAGTGGCTGGGTGGCATGGGTATCATCGTGTTGGCAGTGGCCGTGCTGCCCATGCTCGGTGTTGGTGGCATGCAGTTGTACAAGGCCGAGACACCCGGTCCCGCCAAGGATACGCGGATAGCCCCGCGTATCAGCCAGACGGCCAACCGCCTGTGGATGATCTACTTTGCATTCACGGTTGTCTGTGCGCTGGCTTACTGGGCCGCTGGAATGGAACTGTTCGACGCCATTGGCCACAGCTTCAGTACGGTAGCAATAGGCGGATTTTCGACACACGACGCAAACATGGGCTATTACAGCAGCCACACGATTCACCTGATCGCCGTGCTGTTCATGTTTCTGTCCGGGGCAAATTTCGCCCTGCACTTTCTCGCCTGGCAGCGCAAAACGCTGAAGCACTACCTGCTGGACCCGGAATTTCGCGCTTACCTGGTGTTCCAGACCGTGCTTGTATTGATCACCGTAGTGGTGCTGCTCTGGGGAAAAGAATACGACAGCCTGGCGGACACTCTCGTCCACGGTCTATTCCAGGCCGTATCGATTTCTACCACGACGGGCTTTACTACTACCGAGTATGTCCATTGGCCGAACGGACTGCCGGTATTGTTGCTGCTCGCTAGCTTTGTTGGTGGTTGCGCCGGATCAACCGGCGGCGGCATGAAGGTGGTGCGCTGGCTGCTGATCTACAAGCAGGGCCTGCGAGAGATCTTCCGACTGGTTCATCCCAATGCGGAGATTCCTGTGAAGCTCGGACAAAAGGCAGTGCCGGTTCGGATTATCGATGCGGTCTGGGGCTTTTTCTCGGTATACGTGGTGTTGTTCGCAATCATGATGCTGTTCTTGATGGCCACCGGCCTAGACCAGGTCACGGCTTTTTCGGCAATCAGCGCGACGCTTAACAACCTGGGCCCTGGGCTTGGTGATGTGGCGGCGAATTTCAGGGGCGTAAATGATGCGGCCAAGTGGGTCGGTATTTTCTCCATGCTGCTGGGTCGGCTCGAGATATTTACACTGCTGGTATTATTTACGCCAACATTCTGGCGCCGATAGGGGCCTGCCTATGGGAATTAGGGCAAATCTGCTGGCAATGCTTGAGCGAGGCAACGATTCGGCTTTGTTGCGATTTTCGCTGGCTGGAGAGATGCTCAGGGATGGTGACGCCGCTGGAGCCATTGAGCAGGCCCAAAAGGCAGTGGAAATGCAGCCTGATTATTCAGCGGCCTGGAAACTGCTGGGTAAAGCACACGTGGCGGCAAATGATTCGCCCGGGGCAATCGCCGCTTATAGCCGGGGTATTGAAGTATCCGAAGCCCGGGGAGACAAACAGGCGGCAAAAGAGATGCGAGTTTTCCTCAAGCGACTTCAGAGGGACACATGAACAGCAAGCTCGATGATTCGGGAAGAACCCGAAAAGGTTCTGACGGGGCCTATCTCACGAGAGAGTCCTGGCGGGTATTCACCATCATGGCGGAATTTGTTGAGGGCTTTGAACAGCTGTCCGCAATTCCGCCATCGGTCAGTGTGTTTGGATCTGCTCGTCTCAAGGAAGGACATCCCTGGTATGAACTCACCCGGGATATTTCCGAGCAGCTATCCAATGCCGGCTTCGCGGTGGTCACCGGCGGCGGACCCGGATTAATGGAGGCAGCCAATCGCGGGGCATTCTACGGAAAATCTCCCAGTGTCGGCCTGAACATCAAGCTGCCAAAGGAACAGATTCCCAACGCCTACCAGGACCTGTCCCTGAGTTATCGCCACTTTTTTGCCCGCAAGGTAATGTTTGTCAAGTTCGCATCAGCCTACGTGGTCTTGCCCGGGGGATTCGGCACCCTGGATGAGTTGCTCGAAATTCTGACCCTGGTTCAGACAGGAAAGTCCCGAAAGATTCCAATTATTCTCGTGAACAGGGAGTTTTGGAGTGGCCTGCTGGAGTGGCTTCGTACCCAACTGGTTGGCAACAAGACACTTTCCGAAAAGGATCTCGAATTGCTATCGCTGGCAGATGATTCAAAACAAGTCCTGGAAATTATTTTTGACCATTACCGGGGCCGAAGTTTCGAGCCCTCGGCCGAGGATCAGAAAGTGATGCTCGAGCTTTGAAGATGGAAAATTTCACCGCCGGCATGCAAAGCCTGGCCACCACCCTGGACAAGATCAGCCAGCGTTCCGGCGAGGCCATTTCCTGGCTAACCCTGCTGATGGTGACGATCACCTGCCTGGTCGTGTTATTGCGCTACGTGTTCGACCTGGGTTGGATCTGGCTTCAGGAATCGGTGACCTGGATGCACGCCATGGTGTTCATGATCGGCGCGGCATTTACCATGCAGCGGGAAGACCATGTTCGCGTGGACATTCTTTACCGGGGAATGACCTTGAGAAAGCAGGCCTGGGTGAATCTGCTCGGCACGCTTTTTCTACTGTTTCCCACTACCTTGCTGATCCTGTTTTCCAGCCTGGGCTACGCTCATGACTCCTGGAACTACAGGGAGGTTTCCCAGGAGGCCGGCGGCTTGCAGGCGCTGTACATTCTAAAGGCCGTCATTCCCCTTGCCGCGACCCTGCTGACACTCCAGGGACTTTCCCTGGCGCTTCACAGCGTGCTTGTTCTGATAGGAGTGACACCCGGGCGAGAAGCAACCGGAACATCACAAGAGCTGAAGCCATGAGCTACGCAGCACTGCTTTTGTTCTTCGGTGTGATCGTGGTGTTAATGGCCGGTTTTCCGGTGGCCTTCAGCCTGGCGGGTACTGCCCTGATTTTCGCATTCGGTGGCATCGTCCTGGGTGTATTTGATCCTAATTTTTTGTTCACGCTTCCCAGCCGCCTGTTCGGAGTGATGACCAACGACACGCTAATGGCTGTTCCCTTGTTCGTGTTCATGGGAATCATGCTGGAGCGCTCCCAGATAGCCGAGACCTTGCTGGATACACTGTCATTGTTATTTGGAACACTGCGAGGCGGATTGGGCATTGCCGTGACCATCGTAGGAATGTTGCTGGCGGCCAGCACCGGAATTGTCGGCGCCACGGTGGTTACCATGGGTCTGCTTTCCCTGCCGACCATGTTAAAAAGAGGATACGACCCGCGCCTTGCGACCGGAACAATATGCGCATCCGGCACGCTGGGACAGATTATTCCGCCATCCATCATCCTGGTGTTACTCGGTGATGTGCTCTCCTCGGCCTACCAACAGTCGCAAATCAGTCGCGGGATTTTCAATCCCAAGACCGTGACAGTGGGAGATCTTTTTGTCGGTGCCCTGCTGCCGGGTCTGCTGCTGGTCAGCTTGTACATCCTGTTTATTATGATCTACGCCCTGTTGAAACCCGAGTCCATGCCGGCGGCCAGCCCCGAGCTTCGCCAGGGCCTGTCGGGACTGCAACTTGGAAAACGCGTTGTCCTGGTGCTCCTGCCACCACTGTCACTGATCCTCGCCGTACTCGGATCCATCATTGCCGGTGTAGCAACGCCTACAGAAGCGGCAGCGGTAGGCGCGCTGGGAGCAACCTTGCTAGCCATATCCCGTCGGCAGCTAAACCTGGACCGACTGCGGGATGTCATGCGCGGCACAACCTCCGTTAGCAGCATGGTGTTCCTTATCCTTATTGGCGCTTCGGTGTTCTCACTGGTGTTCCGGGGTTTCGGTGGTGATGAAGCAGTTCGGCACTTGCTGCTGCAGCTTCCCGGCGGCGCACTGGGAGCGATGGTCGCCGTCATGCTTGTCATGTTTTTGCTGGGTTTTGTGCTGGACTTCATCGAGATCACGTTCGTGGTTGTTCCGATCGTCGGCCCGGTCCTGCTCTCCATGGGACTGGACCCGGTTTGGCTTGGCGTGATGATTGCTATCAACCTTCAAACCTCTTTCCTGACGCCACCCTTTGGGTTTGCCCTGTTTTACCTGCGAGGCGTTGCACCGCCCCAGATCAAGACATCGGACATATACATTGGCGCCATGCCTTTCGTGGCAATTCAGTTGCTCGCCTTATGCCTTATTGCGATCTGGCCGGAACTTGCGACCTGGCTGCCAGAGGTAATTTACGGCAACTGATCGCTCTCATGAACTGGAGTGGCCAGGCAAAAAAAAGCCCGGGTAAACCCGGGCTTTCTCGCTACCGATGAAGTCTACAAATCGCGGGTCTTGTAGAAGGCCCTCTCGGACACTTCATGATAAGCCGCCACGTCCTGCTGGAACTTGTTAAAGCTCTCGTAAACTCTTGCGGACATAGGATCAGCTGCAATCGTTTCAGCGATCACCTCTTCACGCAATTCCTTCAGGCGTTTTATTACATCCTCGGGATACGGGCGGGGAACAATGTTGTGCTCTGTCTTCAACGAGCGCAATGCTTCAGCATTTCGCGCGGTATATTCAGCCAGCATTTCACTGTTCACACTCGAAATAGCCGTGTCCACGATACCTTGCAAGTCCTCGGACAATTCCTCGTAGGCAGCCTTGTTCACCATGCACTCCAGCACCGTGCCCGGCTCATGCCAGCCCGGGTAGTAGTAATACTTGGCGGCCTGGTGCAAACCAAATGCCAGGTCGTTGTAGGGACCAATCCATTCCGTGGCGTCAATGGTGCCTGTCTGCAAGGCGGTAAAAATCTCGCCTCCGGGTAACAATACCGGGATGCCCCCCGCTCGCTTGAGAATTTCGCCGCCCAGTCCGGGTATACGCATTTTCAAGCCTTTCAGGTCTTCAAGACTGTTAATTTCCTTGTTAAACCAACCGCCCATCTGGGTGCCGGTATTTCCGCCAGGGTGCGGCAGGACGCCAAACGGCTCATAGACCTCGCGCCACAATTCCAGGCCACCGCCGTAATACAGCCAACCATTCATTTCCTGGGCGTTCATCCCGAACGGCACGGCCGCAAAGAACTGGGCCGCCGCTGCCTTGCCCTTCCAGTAGTAGGCCGCACCGTGTCCCATCTGGGCACTTCCGTCGGACACAGCGGTCATAACCTCCATAGCCGGGACCAACTCACCCGAGGCATAGACCTGCACGGTGATTCGTCCACCGGAATTCTGAGTGATCAGCTTGGCGATTCTTTCTGCCCCGATACCAACACCGGGAAAATTCTTTGGCCAGGTGGTCACCATGGTCCATTTATGGGTCTTGGCTTTCGAAGACTCCTTGACCTCTCCCGACGGGTCAGCCCCCGAGCACGCAGACAGCCCCGCTACGGCCAATCCGCCGCCAATGCCCTTGATCAGATCTCTACGTTTCATCACTTCCCCCCTGGGCTGGGTCCATGGGCCCATCCTTATTGTTAAATCCAGTCCGGTATCCAAATAATGCTACAAAGCAGCGCGGATGCGCCAGTCAATGCTGTATATGAGCTGAAAAACTTGGTATTCCCACATATAACCTATTTATTGATTATTGATGGAATAATTATCCCACTTTATCTATTTATTGTATGTAAGCCCAATATTGTTGTTATAACTTACTTAAATCATATTTTATCTCCGAATATACTGACTAATTAAAGGCGCTGGTGGGATATATGGCGAATATGCAGGGCCTGCCGCCCCAAGAATTCACCCCGACACGGTGCTTTGCCGTGCAAAGCCAGTACAATGGCCACGTCTTCACTCGGACTCCTGAAAATGATCGGACTGATTCAGCGTGTAAAACAGGCAAAAGTCGTGGTGGCGGGCGAGATTACCGGCGAGATCGGGCCCGGCCTTCTTACCCTGGTCGGGGTGCAGCGTGGCGACGGAGAGGACAGCGCCCGCCGATTGCTGGAGAAAATCCTTGCGTTTCGCGCGTTCCCCGACGCCGATCA
>JAOTSW010000141.1 GCA_029864735.1 Chromatiales bacterium
TCGTCGATCATCTCCAGGTGACGCAGCAGGTTGATCACACCGTCCTGGGCCATGTCTACCCAGTAGTCATCGTTGGAACCCATCTGTCCCGTCTCGGTGGTAATCGAGGGTACGCCCCGGGTCAGGCCAGTCTGGTCGGTAAATACCGAGTTGGCGGCGTCGGCCAGCCGGCCCGGATCCAGGACGATGTGGTCCAGGCCGAAGGCCAGTGCCATGCCCCGCACCCTGGCATCCATGTCGGCGTTACCTGTTATGGGCATATAGATATACGGCCGAAGAATTTCGTTGCCGTCACCACCGTGCATATCCACCAGGTAGTCGGCCCGCTCGATCACCTGGGTGGTGATGATGTAAGCGATGCGCTCACTGACCGTGCCATCTGCCTTGCCCGGGTATACCCGGTTGAGGTTCTTGCCATCCACAGGGCTTGTGTAGATGGTGCGCCCCAGGAAAGAGGGCGGGTTGGCAACGTGCACCAGGATCACCGTGCCGGACAGGGTCTTGGGGTCCAGTTCCTTGCGTAGTCGCTGCAGGGCGGTGATGGGCGGGTACTCGTAACCGTGGGTGCCGGCGATCAGCGCAAGTGTGGGACCGGAGCGTGTTCCATGGATGACGGATACCGGAATGCGGGTACCCGGGTCTGCGCCCGGTGCTACGTCCAGGTAGGCGGAGACGGTGGTGCCGGGTTCGGCGTCAATGGGTCCCAGGGCGTAGTTTGTTGTCGATGAGGCGGGCGAGGTGTCGGCCGGAGCTGATGGTGACATACACAGGCAAAGCATGGTCAGCGGGATGTAAAGGCGTGCTCTCATGGTGGAACCTCGTTAGGGCCAGACTCAGTAGGGTGACAGGGTGACAGTAACCCCGATTGGAAGGAGAGTGAAAGTCGTTGTTCTGCTGGCCGCTCGATAAAACCGAAGATGAATAGGGTGACAGTTACCTCAATTGAGTCGGGAATTAGGGTAACTGTCGGCTATTATTTGATGGGCCGAAACAAGCCGGCATAAAAAAAGGCCGGATCCGTGAGGACCCGGCCCTTCTTAACTTACTTCCTCGTTAGAAACGCTGGCTGAACCGAATACCAAAGGTACGAGGCCTGTTGGTATAGGTCCGTATATCCAGGGTGTTGTCCGGATAGCCTGAATCGTTAATCTGATTTTGAGCACGCTCGTCGGTCAAATTGCTAGCGAACAACTCAACAGACCAGGCTTCCTTCTCAATGCCCACCGCCGCGTTCACAATGGTGTAGGCATCCATCTCTGCACGCCTTGGATTGGTGGTGTCCAGTCCATTCCAACGGGCGCCGGTATATGCAGCAGCTACCTGTGCATAGTGTGGTAGCCCGGCAACGTCAAAGGTATATCTACCAATGGCCGTTCCCTGGAACTTCGGAACATAAGGCATCTCTGTGCCCTTTGTTGCCCGCGGTGGTTCACCGTCCAGTTCATCCTGCGGGTCGAACCACATATCCTGGTCCAATTGCGCATCGTTATAGGAACCCGAGAAGGAGAGAGTCAGGTTATCGGTGGCTGCATAAGTCAGGTCGAACTCAGTACCGATGGTGCGGGCCTGGCCGATGTTCTTGATAACAGTTAGATTGCCATACAGGGCAAAATCCAAGACTCCTAACTGGAAGTTATCCCACTCCTCAAGATAAACGGCGCCATTGAAACGAAGCCGTCCGTTCATCCAGGTGGATTTCCAGCCAAGCTCATAGTTGTAAAGCCAGTCAGGTTGATATTTCGGAATGCCATCAACTCTTGCGCGGTTTACGCCGCCAGCCCGGAAGCCTTCGGAATACGTGCCGTAGATCATCAGGTCATCGTTAATGGTGTAGGTCAGATTTGCCTTGTGGGCCAGGTCATCGCCCTCGGCTACGTCGTCCAGGATGCGTGTATCAAAGCAGGGGTACTGGGGCGTGCCATTATCGCGGTCTTCCACAAAATTGCCGTCAGCATCATAGTACCCGGTGCAATAACTCAGGAACCCGTTAAAGCCATACAGTGAGTTTTCATACTCAAAGTAACGCAGGCCGTAGGTTGCCGTGAGTTTCTCGGTAAGGTCGAACGCGATCTCGCCGAACAGGGCTGAATCCCTGTCCTTGCGAATCTGGTAAGTCTGCCAGGTGGTATCCCCACCAGGGATAACCGAACCGGATGGCTCCATGGCCGGGATTCTCCACCGCAGGTCGAAGTCGTGTAATTGCTGCTGGGTGAAAATACCGGCGATAAAGCGAAGACGCTTGCTCTGATCGGACTGAATGCGCAATTCATTGCTGGCGCGCGTGAAGCGCTCGTCACCAGACACGTACTGTGACGGGTCCAGGCAGTCGCCGGCCGAGTCGTACACATAGCAATCGTAACCGTAGTACGCGTACAGCTCTTCCAGGTACTCGGAATAACCCGAATAGTCGTACTGGCTGTCCAGGTTCCGGTCCAGGTAGGCACCGGCATACACCAGATCAAGATTACCGATGCGGCCTTCTACCGTCAGAGTGGCCTGGTACCAGTCTTCCTCGGTGTAATCGTCGAAAAGGCGCTTGATGTTCAAATCGCCTTCCGCAGGCATATAGGACCAACTGCCATTGGTGTCGGTTTTCTGGGCCATGATTCCCGGTGTGGCGGTCCAATTGTCATTCAAGTCAATTTTCAATAACGCCCTGCCACCAGTGCTGGTTGCGTCATTGAAATTTTCCTTGATCTTGGCGACGGGTTGCCCGGGGTAATCATCAGTATTGCAACGCTCGATTCCGCTCACCGCATAGGTGACGCAACCCGGCACACTATCGATGTAGCCGGCATCGTGTTTGCTCCATCCCACCAGGCGTACCGCCATGGTGTCGGATATCGGAAGGTTAACGAAGCCCTCAAGCCCGTAACCGGTGCTGTCATCATGGCCGCCACTGATAGTGCTAACGCTGACGTCGTAGCCGGCTTCAAAGCCCTTGGTGTCAGGCTTGTTGGTGATGATACGCAGGGTGCCTGCCTGGCTTCCCTGGCCGAAAAGGGTGCCCTGGGGACCGGCAAGAGTTTCGATACGTGCAATGTCGTACACGTGTACATTAAGAATCTGGTTGATGGTGGTTATCGGCTGTTCATCAAGGTAGACGCCGACGCTGGGCATTGATCCAGAGTGTACGCCGTCACCTCCACTGGAGATGCCGCGCATATAGACCTGGCCAAACCCGGGGCCCGAGTAGGTTGACGACACTGTCGGTAAGAATTGAATGTAATCCTCGAAGCTCTTGAGGTTGAGATCCTGCAGCTGCTGGTTGCCCAATACCTGTACCGATACCGGAACGTCCTGCAGATTTTCCTGGCGCTTTTGTGCAGTGACGACGATCTCTTCCAGTACAGGGTCGGCATGAGCCGGAGCCGTCATCGCTGCTGCGAATACCGATCCGGTCAATGCTACCGACACAGCCCTGGCGAGCGGTCGTTTTGTAAATTGACTCATTTTTATAGTCCCCCAAATATTATTTGTATGCTGGTGTTCCGGATGAAATAACGCCACCCCTTAACTTATTATCTCCAGGACACGGGTTGCCGTTATTTTCATCCTTTCTCAGTTTCCCCCGTTTATTGAGCACCGTCAACGAGCTATTTATTTAACAAGGTTAAAAATAGAATTAGTCTATAAAATTGGTCTTTTAGACCTTCTGAAAATTGTCTCGTTATTGGCATCTCAACCTGTGTTAGGTTTCCTCTTGATAGGATCGTTGCAAAGACCATTTTTATGACTACAGACCAGAATAATCCCAGGGCCGATATTCACACAGCAGTCACCCATGCGGCCCGCCTGCTGCGACAAGATCCGCTGCTTGCTGAACAGCAGGCCAGGGAGATCCTGAGCGTATTTCCGGATCTTGCGCCGGCGAAACAAATACTGGGTGTGGCATACCGCCTGCAGGGTCAACCTGAAAAGGCCCTGTCTGTGTTCGAATCCCTGGAAGAAATTCATCCTGATTCTCCTGACTTGTTGTACGACCTGGGCCTTGCGCTTGGTGCCGTGGGTCGCGGAGATGAGGCGATTGCAGCCTTGCGTCGTGCGGTTCAAATAAACCCCAGGCATGCTCTGGCCTGGCGAAGCCTGGCCGACCAGTTAAGTGTGGCCGGGGATGAGGCGGGAAGTAACGAGGCCCTGGACAAGCACCTTGAGGTTTCCACCTCCCACCCGGAATTAATCGAAGCCGCGGGCCTTTTTCGCAAGGGCAATGTTGCGGTGGCGGAAAGGATAACCAGGGAAGTCCTTAAAAAAGACCCTGTCGATGTGGTGGCGATCAGGTTGCTGGCCAATATTGGCTTGAAGATTGGGCAGAATGCCGATGCCAAGAACCTGTTGCGACGTTGCCTGGAGCTTGCCCCGGACTTTCATACCGCCCGGCACAGCTATGCGATTGCCCTGTTCCGAAGCCAGGACCTGGTTGAGGCCCTGGAGCAGTTGGAGATTCTGCTCAAGGCTGAGCCGATGAATCCCCAGTACATGATTCTTAAAGCCTCCGTGCTGGTGCGCAAGGGTGATCATGCCGAGGCGATGGAGATGTACGAGCGCCTGCTGAAGGATTATCCGAACCAGGCGCGTCCGTATACCAACTACGGTCATACCCTGAAGACCGTGGGCAGGCTGGACGATGCCGTTGCTGCGTACCGAAAGAGCATTGAGCTGAGTCCCGGTATCGGCGAGTCATACTGGAGCCTGGCTAACCTGAAGACGTTCCGCTTCAGTGATGAAGATATTGCCAAGATGCGAGAGCAGGTGCTGGACGAGGGCGGAGACCCGGACGACCAGTCTCACCTGGCGTTTGCGCTGGGCAAGGCCTACGAGGACCGCGAGGACTTTGATGAGTCGTTCAAGTTTTATCAGCGTGGCAATGCGATTCGCAGCAAGCACCACCGGCACAGTGCGAAGAAGAACGTCTATGAAATGGCGCGCCAGATCAACACCTTTACGGCCGAGTACCTGGAGGCCCGCAAGGGCCAGGGCTGCCCGTCTCCGGATCCAATCTTTATCGTGGGCCTGCCGCGGGCAGGTTCCACACTGCTGGAGCAAATCCTCGCCAGCCATTCGAAGGTAGAAGGTACTGCGGAGTTGCCCTACATCATCGCTATTTCCCGGCGACTGGCCCAGACAACGCGTAAACATCCCGCCGGCAATTATCCGGAGGTGATGAACGAATTGTCGCCCGAGAAACTTCGCGAGCTGGGTGAAAGTTACCTGGAGTCTGCGCGGGTGCAGCGTAGTGAGCTGCCGTTCTTTATCGACAAGATGCCCAATAACTTCCGGCACATCGGTCTGATTCACTCGATCCTGCCCAACGCCAAGATTATTGATGCAAGGCGTCATCCCATGGCCGGCTGCTTTTCGGGTTTTAAGCAGTTGTTCGCCCAGGGGCAAACCTACACCTACGATCTTACCGACGTGGGGCGTTACTACCGGGACTACGTCACGGTCATGGACCACTGGGACAAGGTATTGCCGGGACGTGTGCTGCGTGTCCAGTACGAGGACATGGTGGCGGATACCGAGAACCAGATACGGCGGCTGCTGGAATACTGCGGCCTGGAATTTGAGGAGCAGTGTCTGCGTTTTTATGAAACCAAGCGGGCCGTTCGAACTCCAAGCTCAGAACAGGTGCGGCAACCGGTGTACACGGAAGGCCTGGAACAGTGGCGGAACTATGAAAAGCACCTGGGCCCATTGAAAGAAGCCCTGGGGCCGGTCCTGGATCGTTATCCCATCTAGCGACAATGAGCATGGCCAGTAGGCCCGCCAGGCGTCGGGCTGCTAGGCGGGAACCTTGTCGGTCACTGTGTCCAGCAAAATGAAGATGCCCACGCCGGTGAGCAGAAGCGGCGTGAGGTAAACGCTGGCCCTCTTTAGCCAGTTTCCCAGCGCCTGGTGCTCGAGTATGTAGACCGCGGTCACGGCGAATAACATTGCCATGCTCGCTGCCGTCACCAGCACCAGCGTATCGACAGGGGTGAGCGAGTCTGCGAACAAGGTCGAGAAGGCCAGCAGGGTGTCCACGCCGTTACTCAGCTGGGTAAGCATGGTGGTGGCCACGACTGCGCCGGGCAACATTAGTTTCGGAGTCGGTAAAGAGCTGTCTTGTTGGGCGGGTCGAAGCGCGGCAATGATCCCGTTGATGCCCATTAACAGTGGAATGATGCCAAGGTAGCCAACATAGCCCAGGTAGGTCTCTGGAATCAGTTCTGCCGTGCGGCCTATTGCGAAGCTGGCACCAAAGAGTATCGCCATGGCTGCCAGGTAGCCGGCGATCACTGGCGCCCGGTGGCCGGCGTGGCGTGAAAGCAGTGCGACCAACAAGATCAGGTTATCGGTGTTGGTCGCGATAAATGCCGCGGCGGTGACCGGAATGATGATCAGTAAGCTGTCCATCAGTATTAGTTTGCCGCCTGGGTCATTATTCCCGGTAATCCAGCGGTGGCTCGCGCTCACCAACCAGGGGCGTGTACACGAAGCCCTCTCCCCGGGATTTCAGCAGTTCTTCCCTGGCGGCAACCAGGACAATAAGGCAGATCGCAAATCGACCGTGCATACGACTTCTCCGTCTATAGGAATTTTGGCTAAGACTAACAGCTTTTCTCGTAAGTGAGCCGGACCTCAGAACGGCGGTCTTACCCGCGGTCCAGCCGTGCCTTGAG
>JAOTSW010000035.1 GCA_029864735.1 Chromatiales bacterium
ACCAGGTCTCTCAGGGCCTCAATGGCAAAATTGATCGAGTCAGCAATAGCCCCGGTAATGTCCTCGGTCACCGTCGCCTCTACGGTCAGGTCACCATCGGCCAGGTTGGACAACTCATCCAGCAACCTGAGGATCGCCTCCTGATTGCGGGTGTTCTGCTCCGCCAGGTTGGCGGCCGCCGCCCGTGTACTGTCGTCGGCACGATAGACACCAATCGCAGCCAGGGCCGACAGCACGGCCAGCCCCAGCAATCCAAGGGGTACCCACACACTAAACCACCATTGCGTGGGGCCGGAAAGTGTCTTGAGGGCAATGCCTACCCGGGAACTTAACTGCCCGAGAGTCTTGTCCAGCTCCGCCACCTGGGCGTCCAACTCCATTAGAAGCTGGCCGGAGGCATCCTGGTCGCCAGCAGATTCAAGCTCTTCCGCCTGCTGCGCCATGTCATCCATTACTGGCAGCTCGGCCAGCGCCCCCGCCGTATTGACCAGGTCCCTGGCTACGCTTTGAATTCGCGAGACACTTGACCGGTCACCTGCGACACGCTTCACCGCCTCGGTGCCAAGCAAGTCTGGAACTTTCAGCGTCGCCAACTGGTCATGAGCACGGGCCAGTGCGCTCCCGGCACCCGACAAGCCATCGCGAGCCTCCCAATCCTGACCTGCCACCTGGCGCAGACCGTTCGACAGATGGTCAATATTCGACTGCAGTGCAACCAGGGCCTGTCCTTGCTCCCTGCGCAATTCACCGGTATATCCATTCACGTACACGCTTGCGGCGGCCAGCAGAGTGCTTACTACCACTGTGCCACCCAGAATTGCCAGTAACGGCTTTCCTTTGGGTCTTTCCGTCATAATAATTTCGTTCCTGTCATTCGTTCGCAGGCATTCATGTCCTGCGCTAGGCCTCAACATTCTGGAACTGCGCGTGTTCCAGCAGGGCTTGCAAATCAAAAACCGGCCACACTTCCGATGACCGGCGGTATGCGCCGGCCATATACCGGTCACATCGTAAAATTGTCGGCGCCCACTCGCCGGTATATTCCTTGCTGGCGAAGCGCCGGAACCCCAGAACTTCATCAACAATCAATGCGGCCGGCACATCCCGGTTGTTGGCCACCAGTATTCGGGTGGCCCGGTCGGGCACACTGACCCCACCACCGAGAAAGGCTTTCAGGTCATAAACCGGCATCAACTGCCCCCTGACACTGGCCAAACCTGCCACCCAACGCTTGCTGCCGGGTACCCGGGTAATCTTCCCGGGATAGGTCATCACTTCCCTGACCTGCCGTCTGTCGACCAGAAATCGCTCGCCGCTCAAACGGAATCCGATACCCACCCACTCTTGTTCGACTTTTTCTTCTGTCTGGTCCGCGATGGCCGCACGGGTGAGTCTCTCCATCTCCAGGAGCAACTCAAACGGCCGATCGGCCAGGGTTCGTAATTCTCCCGCGGATATACCCATATCAGAGCGCAGACAACATGGACTGGGCCTTGGCAAGCAACTCAGGGGGTCTTACCGGCTTCACCAGGTAATCCACCGCACCCTGGCGCATACCCCAGATCTTGTCGGTTTCCTGCCCTTTTGTAGTCACCATGACAACCGGGATATCAGAGGTTTCAGGGTCGCGGGCGATGGTGCGTGTAGCCTGGAAGCCATTCATGCCGGGCATGACCACGTCCATAAAGATCAGGCTGGGATGCAGTTCCCTGGCCATGGTGATCGCCTCCTCACCGTTGACGGCGACGGCAACCTCAAATCCGCCCTGTTCCAGCGCGCCTTTCATCACGTGCACCTCGGTGGGCGAATCATCAACTATCAGGATCAGAGACATTAATTAACTCCTCCGAGGCCAGTCACTGGCGCACATGTTTCTCAATGGCTTCCAGCAACTCGTCCTTGGTAAAGGGTTTTGTCAGGTACTGCTCTGACCCGACGATCCGGCCCCGGGCCCGATCAAACAAGCCGTCCTTGCTGGACAGCATGATCACCGGCGTGTCACGGAATACCTTATTGTGTTTGATTAATGAGCAGGTCTGGTAGCCATCAAGCCTGGGCATCATGATGTCTACGAAAACGATATCAGGTTGGTGATCAGCGATCTTCGACAACGCATCAAAGCCGTCCACCGCGGTGAATACTTCACAACCCTCTTTTGTAAGCAGTGTCTCAGCCGTACGCCTGATCGTTTTCGAGTCATCAATGACCAAAATCTTCAAGCCATGCAGACTCTTTCCGTTACCGTTAGCCAACTAAAAAACCCTCCGGATTATATCCATTCACTTCTCGCCTGTGAAACATCAGGCACTTCCAGACAAGGAACGGCAGTCGAATGCTGACATCAATAGTCGATGCGCGTATTTACTACCGGTTTTTAACACATCGCAGCAGTTGCTTCCATGAGGACAGCTGTCTGAAAAACCCGATAAGGGCCTCTGCAAACCACCTGTAAACAACTTGGCAGGTGCAAGCCCCGGACGCAACGCCTAAACTTGCGGTAACCAGCGTACCCATGAACAAGGGAAAGGGTACCCGGATTCGGCAACGCAAGGATAACTTCATGAGCGAGAAATCTGTTCGCCTGGTGGTCGTGATGGACCCCATTCAGAAAATCAAACCCCCCAAGGACAGCACCCTGGCCATGCTACTGGAAGCGCAGAAGCGCGGCTGGGAAATCTGGTACATGGAGCAGACTGACCTGCGAATCCGCGACGGACAGGCCATGGGCCACATGCGCCAGCTGACAGTTCGCGACGACAAGGACAGCTGGTTTGACCTGGGTGAGGAGCGTGATGCGCCCCTTGGAACCCTGGATACCCTCCTCATGCGCAAGGATCCCCCCTTTGATATGGAGTACATCTTCAGCACCTATATCCTGGAAAGAGCGCAAGTGGGGGGAACCCTGGTCATCAACGACCCCCAGTCCCTGAGGGATGTAAACGAAAAGGCATTCACCTCCTGGTTCCCCCAGTGCTGCCCCGCCAACCTGATCACCCGTTCCCCCCGGGACATCAAAGCCTTCCTGGCGGAACACAAGAAGATCGTACTCAAACCCCTGGATGCCATGGGTGGTCAGTCGATCTTTGTGGTTACCGAGGGGGATCTCAATACCAATGTGATAATTGAAACCATCACCCGGCTGGCCAGGCAGACTATCCAGGTGCAGGCCTACATCCCGGAAATCGCCACCAGTGGCGACAAGCGGATATTGATGGTGGAAGGCGAACCCATTCCCTATGCCCTGGCGCGTATTCCTCCTCCAGGCGACGCGCGCGGCAACATGGCGGTAGGAGGAACCACCGAGGGCCGGGAGTTGAGTGAGCGGGATCGATGGATTTGTCAGCAGGTTGGGCCGACCTTGCGAGACAAAGGCCTGCTGTTTGTTGGCCTGGACGTCATTGGTGATTACCTGACCGAAATCAATGTCACCAGTCCAACGGGAATCCGCGAACTGGATCGGCTGTTCGGAACGAATATCGCCGCCACCATGTGTGATGCAATCCAGGCGCGACTCGACCAGGGCTGAGCCTGCCGTGGTGTGACGGTATACTCGCACCTGTAAAGACAAAACACCCGACGGGGACACTCTGGAAATCTTTTGGAAAAGCTAACCCTCAGTATTGCGGCAGGAAACCGCCTCAGTTCGACCGTGTTCGCAGTAGCCCTGATCCACGGGCTGCTGGTGCTGGGAGTGACCTTTGCGCCGCAGGATAAACAAGGCGGCGACCAGAGCGTGGAAGTGGTCATGCTCATGGATCCCGAGGAATCCGAGGATCGCCCGGGTGAGGCGGAATATTTGGCCCAGGTCAGCCAGCTCGGTAGCGGGACCACCGAGAACACGGTCCGCCCCACCTCCGGTGAACTGCAGCCCTTCGCCTCCGAGGGAATAGAGCAAGGCAATGATATGCAGGACAAGCAGGCAGACCGACTTCCCTCCCAGGAACCGGTGCTCTCGGCCAGGGCCAGGGACGAGGCCCAGAAACAGGTTGATCCAGAAGCCAACCTGGAGACCGCCGATCAGAAGCGCGTCGCCATGCAAATGACTCGCAGCAACGAACTGGCTCTCGCCCAGCTGGAGCGCTCCCGTAACCCGGAGATTTCAGGCGAGAAAAAACGCGAAATGTTCGTGGCGGTGAACACCCGCCAGTCCGATGTCGCCGAATACCTGGCCAAGTGGAAGCAGAAAATAGAACGCCTGGGTACCTTGAACTTCCCTACCGAGGCGCTCTCGGGCAAGCCGACGGGCAATCCCACCCTGGAAGTGGCCCTGAGAGCGGACGGATCACTGGAAGAAATCATTATTCTTCGCTCTTCCGGGCACAAGGAGATTGATCGGGCGGCCATGCGCATACTGCGCCTCGCCGCACCGTTCGAAACCTTTCCCCAGCAACTTCGCACCCACTACGACGTGTTGCGATTCGTCTACGAATGGCAATTTCTGGACGGCAAGCTGGAATCAGGCTCCATAAGGGTCGCGGACCCCGGGGCCGAGCCCTAGCCAATACGCTCAAGACGATCGACCCGCTTTCCGGTAAACTCGTTTCCAGCTCATGAGCAGCCCTACATATCTAAATAACCAGTTCCTGATCGCCATGCCTGCTTTGGCAGATCCCAACTTTGCCCATACTGTCACCCTGATTTGTGAACACAATGATCAGGGTGCCCTGGGAATAGTCATAAACCGCCCGGGGCTGATGAACCTGGGTGAGATCATGGATCAGCTGAATATCGAGGTTTCCGACAGTCGTCTGCGCGAACAGACTGTTTTTGAGGGTGGGCCTGTTTATCCCGACAGGGGCTTTGTCCTGCATGAACCCTCTCGGGAATGGGAATCCAGCCTGCCGGTATCCAGGCACCTCCAGGTGACGACCTCACGGGATATTCTCGCGGCCCTGGCAAGGGGCGAGGGCCCCGGCTCCTACCTCCTGGCCCTTGGGTATGCCGGCTGGGCAGCAGGCCAACTGGAAGAGGAAATAGCCGCCAATGCCTGGCTCAGCGTCGAGGCCAACCCGGATATTGTCTTCAAAACCAGTTGGGAACTGCGCTACCGGGCAGCCGCTGAGTTGCTGGGAATCGACCTGGGTGCCCTGGGTCCCGGGGCGGGGCACGCCTGAGCCATGAGTAGCGAGAAGAGCAGCCGCAGCAAAGGCACCCCCGGGCGCGTCCTGGCCTTCGATTTCGGAGAGCGACGCATCGGCGTTGCCGTGGGCAATACTTATACCGGCACTGCAGAGCCCCAAGGCACAATCACTTGCAAGGCAGGTACTGACTGGGATGCTATAAAGCGGGTAATTCTTGAGTGGGATCCTGCGCAGTTGGTGATCGGCGTGCCGTATAATACCGACGGCTCGGAATCGGACATGACCACAAAGGCAAGGCGTTTCGGAAGACGCCTGCATGGCAGGTTCAACCTGCCGGTGGCCGAAGTGGACGAGCGAGACAGCTCGGTGGCGGCTACCAGCCTGCTTGTTTCCCAGCGCCGGGACGGCACTCGACGCAAAAGACTGCAAAAGGAAGACATCGACACCTGGGCAGCAAGGGAAATTCTGAATTCTTTTCTGGCACAACCACGAAGCGAAGATAACTCATGACCATGCAACTCGATTCATCCGGCAAGCTGCGCCACCTCATCACGCTCAAAGATATCGACAAGCCCATGCTGGAAATGCTCCTGGACAGGGCAGACAGCTTTGTTACGGGCCGAGGCGCACTCCCTCGCAACGGCTCAGCCTTTGCCGGGCGCACGGTAGCCAATCTGTTCTTTGAACCCAGCACCCGCACCCGGTCCTCATTTGAGCTGGCTGCCAAGCGACTGGGGTTGCATGTCCTTAACCTGGACGTGCGCACCTCCTCCCGAACCAAGGGGGAGACCATCCTGGACACGATTTACACCCTTGAAGCCATGTCCTGCGACATCTTCGTGCTACGGGATTCTGAGCCAGGTATGCCGGGCTTCATCGCGGATAACGTCGACCCATGGGTCAGCGTACTTAATGCCGGCGAGGCCGACAGGAACCATCCCACCCAGGGATTGCTGGACGTGCTCACCATGCGCCAGCACAAAAGGGATTTCTCGCAACTGTCGGTCAGCATTATCGGAGACATCCGCCATTCACGGGTTGCTCACTCGACCTCCCACGCACTGAACACCCTGGGAGTCGGCCAGCTGCGTTTGATCGCCCCCGAATCCCTGATGCCCGCGGCGGACGAGTTTGCCGGGGCTGAGCGTCACACCGACATCGCAACCGGTATCGCAGATGCCGATGTGGTAATGACCCTGCGGATTCAGAAAGAACGTATGAATGCCGCCGCCATTCCGGACAGCGAAAGCTACTACAGGCAGTATGGCCTGAATAAGGAAAGACTGGCCCTGGCAAAACCCGACGCCATCGTCATGCATCCCGGACCCATGAACCGCGGCACAGAAATTTCATCCGAGGTCGCGGACGGCCCCCAATCGGTAATCCGCGAGCAAGTGGCCAATGGCGTGGCAACGCGCATGGCAGTAATGATGACTGTGCTGGAAACCCTGCACGGCAAATGACCCGGCAACTGGAACATCCATGACAGACAAGACACACAGAGGCACAATTTTTCTGGAAGACGCTGAAGTCCTGCAGCAAGAAGAACATCCTGGACGCCAGTTTATCCTCCGGGTACGTGCGCCAAAGTGTGCGCGAGCCGCCCTGCCAGGCAGTTTCGCCCACGTGACCTGCGATCCCGCTGTGCCCATGCGGCGCCCGCTTTCTATTATGCGTGCCGATCCAGAGGCCGGTTGGATAGAGTTTCTATACAAGATTGTCGGCGAAGGGCTTGGCCACCTGTCTTCCAGACGCCCTGGAGATGTCATCAGCGTGCTGGGGCCCATCGGCAAGCCTTTCGTACTCAATCCTCAACGCCGCAGACCCTTGCTGATCGGCGGCGGCGTCGGCATCCCGCCCATGCTGTTCGTGGCTGAGGATATGCACCGAAAGGGTGGTGACTTTGAACCCCTGGTGATCATGGGTTCGGAATTGCCCTTTCCCTTTCCGACTGTTGCCTCATCCATTGCTCTGGAAGGACTGTCGGAGCAAGCCACCCATGGCCTGGAATTGCTTGAAAAACTTCAGATTCCCAGTCGACTGGCAAGCTGGGCCGGCCTGGAAGGCTGTCACCGGGGGTTTGTGACCGACGTTGCCCGCCAATGGCTGGACGGACTCTCGGCCGAGGAACTCTCCCAGGTGGAAATCATGTCCTGCGGGCCGACTCCCATGCTCCGTGCCGTAGCCCAGGTAGCCCGGGACTACGACCTGCCCTGCCAGGTGTCCTTGGAAGAATTTATGGCCTGCGCGGTGGGTGGATGCGCCGGCTGCACGGTACCCGTCAACACTCCTGATGGGGTGGCGATGAAACGGGTTTGCGTGGATGGGCCGGTATTCGAGGCCAGGGACGTGTTTCCCCCGGCCGCCTGACGCAAGACTGACTAGCCGAAATTGATCCGGGCTTCCAGGTTGGACCGGGAATCTGCGTTGGCAAGGGCATCTTCCAGGGAAATCTGACCTGCCTTGTGCAGGTTCAACAACGACTGATCGAAACTCTGCATCCCCGATTCGGTGCTGCTCACCAATGCTTCCTTGATAGCACTGATATCGCCTTTGAGCACCAGTTCGGAAATATGCGGGGTGTTGAGCAGAATCTCCACCGCCGCCGACCTGCGGCCACTCACCCCCTGTACCAGCCGCTGGGAAATAATCGCTTTCAGGTACTGGGAAAGATCGAGGAATATCTGGTCATGCTGCTGCTGGGGGAACATGTTGATAATCCTGTCCAGCGCCTCGGTGGAGTTATTGGCATGCAAGGTCGCCAGGCAAAGGTGACCTGAACCTGACAGCGAGATGGCCGCCTCCATGGTCTCCTGGTCGCGAATTTCGCCAATGAGAATAACATCCGGTGCCGCACGGACCGCACTCTTCAGGGCCCTGGAATAACTGGTGGTGTCGATACCGACTTCCCGCTGGTTCACGATGGACTTCTTGTTCGGGTGCAAAAATTCGATGGGGTCTTCGATAGTCAGAATATGGGACGACGTATTGGCATTACGATTATTGATCATCGCCGCCAGGGTGGTGGACTTGCCGTGTCCGGTGGCGCCTACCATCAGAACCAGACCGCGCTTCAACAACGAAAGCTCCGCCAACTTCTCCGGCATACCCAGCTCTTCCAGAACCGGCATATCCATGGTGATGTAGCGCACTACCATCGCCAGGTTTCCACGCTGGTGGAAGATGTTCACACGGAACCTGCCCAGTCCGGGTTCCGAGATAGCAAAGTCAATTTCCAGTTCCCTGGCGAACACTTTCTGCTGCTCGACGTTCATCAAGCCGTAGGCGGCGTCCTTGACTGCCTCGGGAGTGAGCTTGGTCTTGTTGACCGACAGAATCTGCCCTTCGATCTTGATCTTTATCGAAGCGTAGGTGGTAAAAAAGATGTCCGAGGCCTCTTTTTCTACCATCAGCTCAAATAACTTCCGAATATTCATTCAGCAACTCCGCTATTGGCCAATTTCGTTGCCTTCAACTTGCTCCATCATCTGAAGGCTATCAGCACCCTCGCCGCTGGCCTTGAATTCGCGCTTACTTTCCAGCTTGACCCGCAATCGCAGCTCGTTCTTCGAGTCCGCATTTCGCAACGCATCCTCATAACCAATAGCGCCTTCCTCATACAAATCGAACAAGGCCTGGTCAAAGGTCTTCATGCCCAGGCGGTTGGACTTGGCCATGATTTCCTTGATCCGGGCCACATCACCCTTAAAGATCAGGTCGGCAATCAACGGAGAGTGAAGCAGAACTTCCAGGGCTGCAACGCGGCCGGTACCTGTTTCACGCGGAAGCAGGCGCTGGGAAATCATCGCCCGGATATTCAGTGACAAGTCCATCAGCAACTGGTCGCGCTTCTCTTCGGGGAAGAAGTTAATGATGCGATCCAGGGCCTGATTGGCGCTGTTCGCATGCAGGGTCGCCATACACAAGTGACCGGTCTCGGCGAACTGAATACCGTACTCCATGGTTTCCCTATCCCGAATCTCGCCAATGAGAATCACGTCGGGAGCCTGTCGCAAGGTGTTCTTCAACGCGTTTTCCCAGCTGCTGGTATCAATACCCACCTCACGCTGGGTGATGACACAACCCTGGTGTGTGTGCACGTACTCGATGGGATCCTCAATCGTGACAATGTGGCCCCGTGAATTCTTGTTCCGATGATCCACCATGGCGGCCAGGGAGGTGGACTTGCCGGTACCGGTACCACCTACCAGTATCACCAGGCCGCGCTTGATCATGGAAACTTCCTTAAGCACTTCTGGAAGCCCCAGTGAATCGATTGTGGGGATCGTGGTGTTGATAGTACGCAACACGGCGCCGGTGGAGCCCTGCTGTACAAAGGCGCTAACGCGAAAGCGACCGATACCTGTTGGATTGATTGCGAAGTTACATTCCTTGGAGGCGTCAAATTCCTTGCGCTGACCATCGTTCATGATTGAACGAACGATCAGGGCGCTTTGATCCGAAGTCAACGGCCTCTCGGACACCGGGAGAACTTTGCCGTCCACCTTGATCGCTGGCGGAAATCCCGCGGTGATGAACAAGTCTGAGCCATCTTTTTCTACCATTCGGCTCAACAGATCGCGCATCAGGCGAATCGCTTGGTCTTTTTGCATTTGTTTCTCCGTATCCCTGATCTACCGTCGCTAACGCCGGTACCTCAGAATGATTCCTTGTTAGAAGCACGGAATCTGGCTTCTTCGCGACTGATCACACCCTTGCGCAACAGTTCCTGCAAACACTGGTCCAGGGTCTGCATTCCTGCAGACTGGCCAGTCTGGATGGCTGAGTACATCTGGGCAATCTTGCCCTCGCGAATCAGGTTCCGGATAGCCGGTGTACCAATCATGATCTCGTGTGCGGCCACTCGTCCCCCGCCGTTTTTCTTGAGCAGGGTCTGGGAAATAACCGCGCGCAGGGATTCCGACAGCATGGCGCGCACCATGTCTTTTTCCGCCGCCGGGAACACATCCACGATACGGTCAATGGTCTTCGCAGCGGAGCTGGTATGCAGGGTGCCAAACACCAGGTGACCGGTTTCAGCGGCAGTCAGGGCGAGCCGGATAGTTTCCAGGTCGCGCATTTCACCTACCAACACCACATCGGGATCTTCTCGCAAGGCCGAGCGCAATGCCTCGGTGAATCCCAGGGTGTCCTTGTGAACCTCGCGCTGGTTAATCAGCGACTTGGCACTCTCATGGACAAATTCGATGGGGTCTTCGATGGTAATAATGTGATCAGGCTTGGTGTTGTTAATGTAGTTGACCATGGCTGCAAGGGTAGTGGATTTACCTGAACCGGTCGGCCCTGTTACCAGGACAATACCGCGCGGCTGCATGGAGATATCTTTGAAAATCTTGGGTGCGCCCAGATCATCCAGACTGAGGATTTCCGTGGGAATATTTCTGAACACAGCGGCGGCGCCGCGGTTCTGGTTGAAAGCGTTAACCCTGAATCGCGCAAGATTGGGAATTTCGAAGGAAAAATCCGTTTCCAGGAAGTCCTCATAATCCTTGCGTTGCTTATCGTTCATAATGTCATACACCATGCTGTGCACTTCCTTGTGCGTCAGTGCTGGCATATTTATCCTCTTCACATCGCCATCCACACGGATAATCGGTGGTACACCGGCGGACAGATGTAAATCAGAGGCGTTGTTCTTAACTGCAAACGAGAGCAATTGAGTGATATCTACGGCCATTGCCTATCCTTTACTTAGCCATTGGACTAGCTACGACAACTGAGTATGAGTTGACATAACTTCCCTTTATCTTGGCAGAGTATAACGAACAGGGGTACGACTAAAAGTGACGAACATCACGAATAACCTACTGAGTGTCCACAAAAGAATCGCCCGGGCAGCCGAGTCCTGCGGCCGTGACCCTGGCGAAATACGGTTGGTAGCGGTCAGCAAGAAGCATCCGGCTGCCGCCGTCATCGAGGCCTGGGACGCCGGCCAGAAGGATTTTGGCGAAAATTTTCTTCAGGAAGCACTCCCAAAACAGGCAGAACTGAGCCATCTCCCGCTAACCTGGCACTTCATCGGGCGAATTCAAAGTAACAAAACCCGACCAATTGCTGAGCAATTTCAATGGGTTCACACCGTAGACCGTATCAAGATCGCCCAGAGACTCAATGAACAAAGGCCGGAGTCCCTGCCTCCCTTGAATGTCTGCATACAGGTCAATGTGGGCGATCCAGATAATAAGGCTGGCGCTCCGCGCGACCAGGTGGCCGAATTGGCCAAGCGAATCAGCTCCCTGCCCCGGCTTCGCCTGCGAGGCCTGATGTGCCTGCCCCCGGAGAGTGAAGACAAGGCCGTCCAACGGGGGTATTTTCATATTCTGTATGGTCTGAGGCAGGAAATTGACCGACTCGGGATCAAAATGGACACCCTGTCCATGGGAATGAGCGGTGATTTGGAGGCCGCGGTGGCCGAGGGAGCCACCATGGTGCGGATCGGCACGGCAGTTTTCGGCCAGCGGATGGCCGCCTAGGAAAACGGGAACGACAAACTCATGGACAAAAAAATAGGCTTCATCGGCGGCGGAAATATGGCCCAGGCAATGATCGGGGGACTTGTCACCACCGGCATGCCCAACGAGATGATCCTGGTTTCTGATCCGATCGCATCACAACGCGAACTAATCTCATATCGATACGACGTCCAGACCCTGGCAGATAATGCAGAACTCGCCGCATCGGTGGATGTAATGGTGTTGGCCGTGAAGCCACAAGTCATGGCCCCGGTTGCCAGGAAACTGCGCAGTGCGGTGCAACAACGGCGGCCGCTGGTGGTCAGCATCGCCGCAGGAATTGAGATCAACAGCATCCAGTCCTGGCTTGGCGATGACCTGGCCATTGTGCGGGCCATGCCCAACAGTCCCTGTCTGATTCGCCACGGGATCACAGCCCTGCATGCCAATCCCGCCACCAGCAACACGCAACGCGCCCAGGCGCAAAAGATCCTCGAGGCTGTAGGGGCCGTCATTTGGGTCCAGCAAGAAGACCTCATGGATGCGGTTACCGCCGTCTCGGGATCAGGGCCCGCCTACTTCTTCCTTTTCATGGAGGCCATAGAACACAGCGCAAGAGTACTGGGGCTACCCATGGAGGTTGCCTGGGCCCTGGCGTTGCACACTGGCGCAGGCGCGACGCGCATGGCTCTGGAAAGCGGCCAGGACCTGGCCCAGCTGCGAAAGAACGTAACCTCACCCGACGGCACCACGGCGGCTGCTCTGGAGATCTTCGAGAAGGCAGGCCTGAGAGAAATCGTAGATAGTGCACTAACCGGCGCCCGTGATCGGGGCCGCGAGATTGCCCGGGAATTCGGCCAGGAGTAACGTACTCCGATCATCATTAAACTGAACACTACTTTGCTGAGGAACACGTGAAAGAAGCTATTTTTTTCCTGCTGAACACATTGCTTGGCCTGGTGATACTGGTTTTCGTCCTGCGATTACTGCTGCAAATGGTGCGCGCGGATTTCTACAATCCGATTTCCCAGGCCATTCTGCGCCTGACAAATCCCCTGGTTATTCCGGCCCGCCGGATCATCCCCTCTTGGGGCAAGCTGGACCTGCCCACCCTGGTGATTATCGTCCTTCTTCAGTGGGCCGCGGTGCTGGCCTTATGGGGGCTGCAACATGCCCTCTATGGAACCGCTTTTCCCGGAATTTTGCCCTTGCTGTTTTTCGCATTGATTGAATTGCTGCGGTTGATTCTGCGTTTTTACTTTTTCGCCCTGTTTGTCTACGCCTTGCTGAGCTGGATAGGACCACAAGGTCAGAATCCCGTTGCCAGGCTGCTGACCCGTCTGTGCGAGCCGCTGCTGCGCCCCGTCCGGCAGGTTATCCCTCCGCTGGGCGGGCTGGACCTTTCCGTCCTCGTGTTGCTGCTGGGACTGCAATTCCTGCTCATCGCCTTGCGCTGACATGAGCTGGTTAAGCCGGAGCGCCGAGTGTCTCCTGATAGAGGTGCGTATCATTCCCCGCGCGGCCCGGAACCAGGTGGTGGGTATCAGTAACCAACGGCTGAAATTGAAAATTACCGCCGCCCCGGTGGATGGCAAGGCAAATGAAGCCCTGATACGTTACCTGTCAGACCTGTTTGGCGTAGCAAAATCGCGGATCGATATTGTTCGCGGGCACAAGGGACGAGAGAAGACCGTGAGTATCAGCCCGCCACCAGAACTACCCGGGGCGCTGGCCGAGCTTGTTAATCTCTAGAAATTCTGGTCTATAGTAGACATGCTAAACAGATTTTCCGTCTCGCCCGGCAAGCAATCCGGGGATGACAAAGGAAAACACGCAGAAGCCGAAAGACCGCGCAGAAGCACTGCAATGCCGCTCAAAGGAGATGTTGAATGTCGACTAGTATCTGGACTCGATTACTATTTGCTCTCTGTCTAACCGGGACGATGACTGCTTGCGGTCCCGGCCCTGGAGAGGGTGGATCATCCAGGTCAGGCGCGCCAGCCCAAATTTCCGAGGAGCTCAATTACAAGGACTTCGGAGACTACGTCCTGCATTACAACGCCATCAGTACAGACCAGATTGCCCCGACAATTGCTAAATCCTATGACATCACCCGCAGCCCCAACCGGGCGATGATTAATGTCAGCATCCTGCGCAAGAACGAGGGGGCCACTGGGACTGCGGTAAATGCCACGGTTAAGGCGAAGGTGGTGAACCTGACCGGCCAGCTTAAATCCGTGGACATGCGACTGATCACCGAAGGCGAGGCGATCTACTATATTGGGGAACTGAATGTCGCCAACGCAGAGATCCTGATTTTTGATATTTCGGCCATTCCCGAGGGCGAATCCAGGGCCCTGACCGTCCGTTACAAGAAGCAGTTTTTCGGCCAGTAGGCACCCCGATTTGAGCTACGCGGGATAGGCGTTTGCCGACCTTGAATTTTTTTTCACAGAAACACAATAAATTTATTATACAAGTGCCATCTATATGCTATGTTTCAGCGGTAATAACACGGTTTTCGCCTGATTTTTAGGCTAAAACATTTCATTGACAGGAGATTTTCAAATGGCTGCCACAAAGAAGACCGCTGCCGCGGCAAAACCACCCACTAAATCAGAAATTTTTGCTCACATTTCTGATGCGACTGGACTTACCCGCAAAGACGTCGGCGCGGTATTCGAATCCCTCAACGGACTGATCAAAAAGAACGTAGGCAAGCGTGGACCCGGTGTGTTCACCGTTCCTGGCCTCATGAAGGTGAAGGTTGTGAAGAAACCTGCCACCAAATCTCGCAAGGGAATCAATCCTTTCACCGGCGAAGAGACCGTTTTCAAAGCCAAACCTGCCCGCAAGGTCGTGAAGGTTCAGCCTCTGAAAGGTCTGAAAGATATGGTCTGACAGGTACAGCGCCTGCAGACTTAGAAAAAAGGCCCCTTTCGGGGCCTTTTTTTTATCCCTGGCTGCTCGCCCGGGCCATGGATTCGTCCTCGGCATCCTGTCGTAGTCGCAACATCTCGACGGTAGGCACGTACACCAGTTCCGCCACCTTGCGGATCAGGTGGTCTTCATAGCGATGCAAATGCTGGTCCACAAAGGCGACCTGCCACATCAGCCGAAGTACTACGCGCTTTTCCTGCTCTGACAGCTGGTCGTTCATCACCCGGGTGAATTCGTATAGCGACACGGCCTCGTCCACTTCCTGGGTGGCCCTGTTCATCAACAACTCGGCGTCCTCGGGAGTCAGCCTGAACTCCTGTTTGAGGAGTTCGAAAATACGCTCACTTTCGACCACGTCCTCACGGAAGTCGGACCGTGCCACTTCCAGCATCAAGGCCGCGGCAATCAGATTCAGTCCATGTTCGCGATCAGACGGATTATCTGGCCCTTCCGAAAATGCCTGGCTCCATAAATTCTTGATCGACTCAATCATTCGCTATGTTCCCGTTCGTCACTCAGCGCTGCCAGTAGACTTTCACGCAATGCTACCAGTTGGCCATGGAAAAAGTGATCCACGCCCTCGAACATCATCAGTTCCGGACCTGGCTCCAGGGTATCCACCCATTCAACTACGGCGTCGGCGTCCACCAGTTCGTCCATGTCACCCTGGACGACAATCCAGCGACATGCCGGCTGGGTGATTCCGGACATATCCATCCGGCCTATCGGCGGTGCGACGGTAATCAGCAAGTCCAGATCCCGCTGCGCCGCCACCTTCAGGGCAACCCTCGCGCCAAAGGAAAATCCGGCCAGCCAAAGCTTGCGGCCCGGAAAACGCTTGCTCGCATAATCCAGCACCGTCAGTGCATCCGCAGTCTCGCCCTCTCCCTCATCATAAGTGCCGGCACTGTGTCCCACACCACGGAAGTTGAAACGAAATGCGGGGACCCCAAGCTTGTTGAAGGTCCTGGCCAGGGTGTGGGTCACCTTGTTCTGCAGGGTGCCGCCGTGCAGCGGATGCGGATGACACACCACCGCAACCCGATCCGACTCCAGTCCCGGATCCTCCAGAATAAGCTCCAGCGCGCCGGCGGGACCGTCAATACTCAGGGTTTCGACTTCAGTCCGCGACATTCCTAAACCTCAATCTCGGTAGCCAATCCTGTGTCGGGCTCGCGCTCTTCGCGCTTGGGTGCGTAGTACACAATCACGTCACCCGGCTGGGGCTCAATCTGGTCTTCAGCGTCCAGGAAACGTACTTTCCGATCGTCGCGCACCAGCAAAATGTTGATCGCCTCTGACGGGTGGTCGCCAAGGAAGTCGCTGTAGGTGTACGTGTCCGTCAGACGCGTCTTGTAAAAGGTCCAGCCCCGAACATGCCAGCGCCAGAGTTGCTCGAACAAGGCCTCGGGATCGAACGCGATACGCCCGCGTCTGGGCCTGGACACGGCACGGGGATCATCCTCGGCAGAGGAGCCCATGGGCAATTGAAACACTTTCTCCCTGCCGATTTCCGGCGCCACAGTAGTGCACACCAGGGCGTTGTAAGCATCATTACTTGTCGCAGCCAGGGCAGTCTGGATATGACTGAACTCCATGGACTCCTCGGCGAACTCGGACAGAATTTCACCATAGAACACCGAGATACCGGCCAGCCTTGCCGGACGCAGATTGTGCCACGAGTTATCAGCCATCAATACCTTGATCTTCATGGACTCAAGGGTGCGCGCCAGCTCTATTCCCCAGGGCGATGCACCCACCAGCAGCACACTGTCGCGCTCCTTTGAGGCCAGCCCCAGGCGCCTGGCAAGCCAGCCAATGGTGCTGCCATGCAGGAAAACGGAAGCGAAAATCACCATAAATACCAGGGGCAGCAAGACCACCGCATCGCTATATCCTGCCGCAGCCATGCGCGGCCCCATCAAGCCCGCTGTTGCCGCGGCGACGATTCCCCGTGGTGCTATCCAGCTAAGTAACACCCGGTCCTCGAGCTTCATGTCGCTACCCGTGGTAGCCAGCATGATCGCCACGGGACGGGCCACGAAGAGGACCACCACCACCAGTAGGCCAGCGCGCCAGTCCACCGATCTAAGCAATGCGAAATCCAGGTCGGCGGTCAACATCACGAAGACGACTGAAACCAGCATCACCGTGATGTATTCCTTGAAGCGTTTCATGTCGTTGATGCCTGGCAAATTCATATTGCCTACCACCATGCCCATGATAGTCACGGCCAACAGGCCGGCCTCGTTCTGCAAGGAATTGGCGAATGCGTAAACCGCCAGCACGGCAGACAGCATGACCGGCGACTTGAGGAACTCGGGCACCCAGCCACGCCTCAGGGACTCGCCGGTTACCCAGCCCACTGCGCCGCCAAGCACCACGCCGGCCAGCAAGGCCATGCTCACGCCCTTAAGCACTACCGTCCAGCTCGAGCCTTCTCCCGCATAAATGAAAAACTGGAACACCAGCACCGCCAGCAAAGCCCCCAGGGGATCATTCACGATGCCCTCCCACTTGAGGTAGGAGGCGGTGCGACGATTAAGCCGAGCCTGGCGTAGCAGGGGCATGATGACGGTCGGTCCGGTAACCACCATGATGGCGCCGAAGACCAGCGATACAGGAAGACTCAGCCCGCCGATAAAATGTGCCGAGGCCGTGCAGAAACCCCAGGCCAGTGGTGCGCCCAGGTATACAAGCCGCCTTACCCCTGTTTTCGCCTGCTTCAGGTCGCTAAGAGAAAGGTTCAGACCGCCTTCAAACAGGATGATGGCCACACACAGGCTGATAACAGGCCTGAACAGGTCCCCAAAGTCTTCAGCAGGATCTACCAGGCCGGTAATCGGCCCGGCAATCAGTCCCGCCAATGCCAGCAATACGATGGCAGGGATGTGTAGACGCCAGGCAATCCACTGGGACGCCACCCCCAGGGCCATCACTGACACCAGCAAAATCACCAGTTCATGTTCGTTCAAGCTTGGAACTCCAGCAAGCCCGGTCAGAGGCAGGAAACTCTTTCAAGGTGCCTATAATAACGGTCTTCGCTCGAGATGGGGCAAGATCGCCTCATCCGGTAAACCTGACAAGTGACTTTGGTCTATCATTAGTCGGGACGGAGGCCGAGATGGCCCGGATTTCAACCTGGACCCGGAGACACAACATGCGCCTGGAAAGCCAATCCATCGTCGACTATGAACCCATGGCAGAAGAGTTCTGTTTCTGCGTTCCCGCCAGGGAGGGTCACGTCCAAATGGGAGAGAACCGCAATCCACAGCTGAGTTTCTCGGACATTCCCGACGGCACCCGCTCGCTGGTACTGATTTGCGTAGACCCGGATGTTCCGACTAAACCCGACGATGTAAACCAGGAAGGACGGAGTGTCCCGGCATCCCTTCCCCGCTGTGATTTTTATCACTGGGTCATGGTGGACATTCCTCCGGACACCCGGGGCATCGAGGCGGGCGAGGCGTCTTCGGGCATCACGCCGAAAGGCAAGCGCGAACCGGCGGGTCCGGTGGGATCACGCCAGGGACTGAATGACTACACCAACTGGTTCGCCGGCGACCCGGACATGGGCGGTGACTACCTGGGCTATGACGGCCCCTGTCCGCCCTGGAATGACGAGATTCTCCATCACTACAATTTTCTGCTGTTTGCGACGGACCTGGAACGCTGCCCGGTAGAAGGACGCTTCACCGGACAGGACGTGATGGCGGCGATTGAAGGGCACGTGCTGGCCGCGGAGAGCCTGACCGGCGTGTATTCCCTGAACCCGGCGCTGCGTTGGAAATAATAAAAAAGGCCGGGGAAAACCCCGGCCCTTTCAATCAAGTCGACCTCGAATCGGGCCTACTCAGGGGGCGAGATAAATCTCGCCGCCTTTCATCACAAATTCGACCCTGGTCATAAGCGTGATGTCCTCCAGCGGATTACCCGGGACCGCCACCACGTCTGCCAGCTTGCCGGATTCCAGGGTTCCCAGTTGATCATCAATCCCAAGCATTTGTGCAGCAACCAGCGTGGCTGACTGGATGGCCCTCATCGGCGTCATACCACCGCGAACCATGTAAACAAACTCCTGTGCGTTATCACCGTGTGCTGAAACCCCGCTATCGGTTCCAAAAGCAATCTTTACGCCGGCGTTGTTGGCCCGGGTAAAGGTACTCATGATCTGGGGACCAATCCTGGCAGCCTTGGGACGCACCAGGTCAGGAAAAAAACCGTCCTGCTCGGCCATCTTCGCCACGTATTCTCCGGCGCTGATGGTCGGTACGTAGTAGGTCCCCATGCGTTTCATCAGGGCGATGACCTCCTCATCCATTAAGGTACCGTGTTCAATGCTGGTCACGCCGGCACGCACCGCGCGCATCATGCCTTCCTTGCCGTGGGCATGAGCGGCTACATGCATATCGTAGTCCTTGGCCGTCACCACGATGGCCCGGATTTCCTCCTCGGAAAATTGCGGATTCAGTCCGTTTTTCGCCACGCTTAGCACACCACCCGTTGCGGTAATCTTGATGAAATCCGCACCATCCTTGTAGCGCTGCCTGACCGCTTTCGCCCCTTCATAGGGACCGTCTGCGACCCCTTCATAGGGTCCTACCTCGGGCTGCAGGTGAGACCCCCAGCCATTGGTAGGATCAGCATGCCCGCCGGTCGTGCCTATGCCTTTGCCCGCCGAAAAAATTCTTGGACCAGGCACCAGGCCCTTTTCCACGGCCTTGCGCAGGGCGATGGTGACATTATGTGAGTCACCAGGATTTCGCACCGTGGTAAAACCTGCCATCAGTGTCTTCCTGGCATAATAGGCAGACTTGAGCGCGCTATCGGCAGCGTTCAACTGGAACTCATCCAAGTAGGCCCGGGGCGACATCTCTCCATCCAGATGCACATGCGTGTCCATCAGACCCGGCATCACAGTGTGCTCACGCAGGTCAATGACCTGGTCCGCATCTCCGGCGACGGTATATCCGTCATTGATTGCCGCCACCTTTCCGTCGCGCACAACCAGGGTCACCGCCTTGCGGGCTTCCGAGGCCACGCCGTCAATAAGATTTCCAGCATGGATGAGTGTGTCCGCCATGACCGGTCCGGCCACAAGGATCGCAGCCACGGAGGCCATACCCTTGAACAGGGCAAGCCTGGCTTTCAGGACAGCATGCTGAGTCTTTTTCATTACTTAATTCCCAGCAATTCCACGTCGAAGATCAGGGTCGCGTTGGGCGGAATCACCCCACCGGCGCCACGCGCCCCATACCCCATCTCGGCGGGAATCGTAAGAATCCTGCGTTCGCCAATCAGCATTCCGGCTACCCCTTCATCCCAGCCACGGATGACTCGCCCGGCACCCAGCGGA
>JAOTSW010000309.1 GCA_029864735.1 Chromatiales bacterium
TCCACAAAGTGGTAGTAAAAGTCGCCGTCGATATGAAATAGAGTTACGAACGTTGTGTGAGGCACAGCGCAGTCGCCTGCGCAAAGAAAATTACACATCCTTGAAAGATTTTTTGAGTAATCTCTTAGGGATTAGCATTTTATGAATCTAAGATATCCTGAGGTACCAAAATGCGATCAAAACGCTTTGAGAAACTTGCTGCGCGTCCCGTGAATCGTGAGACGTTTATCAAACCGTGGCCGGAGGTTGGCCTGATTACGGCCGGAAGTCCCTTCGATCCCTCCCCAGGCATCAGAATAAAGGATGGCGTTGTGATCGAGATGGACGGTGTGGAACGCAGGAACTTCGATTTAATCGATCACTTCATTGCCAGAAATGCGCTTAATCTCGAAGTAGCCGAGTGGGCCATGAACACTCCCTCGTGCGATATTGCCCGCATGTTGGTTGACATCAATGTGCCACGCGCTGAAATCCTTGAACTGATAAGTGGATGTACGCCCGCGAAACTCGTCGACATCATTCAGCAAATGAATGTACTGGAGATGATGATGGGACTTGCGAAAATGCGTGCACGGCGTACGCCTGCCAACCAGGCCCATGTGACGAATCGAAAGGAGCATCCAGCCCTTTTGGCCGCAGATGCTGCGGAGGCAGCCCTGAGAGGTTTCAGGGAAATCGAAACCACCGTAGGCGTGACACGGTATGCCGCACTCAACGCTCTCTCCATCCTGGTAGGTTCCCAGACGGGAAAGGGAGGTGCGCTGACCCAGTGTGCAGTGGAAGAAGCGACGAATCTGAAGTTGGGCTTTAAGGGGCTGACCAGTTATTCGGAAACACTGTCGGTCTATGGTACTGAGAAGACCTTTATCGATGGAGACGACACCCCGTGGTCCAAGACGTTCTTGGGGGCGGCCTATGCCAGTCGGGGTGTCAAGACACGTTTCACCTCGGGAACGGGGGCTGCGGTTCTAATGGGGCACGCCGAGGGCAAGTCAATGCTCTATCTTGAGGCACGATGCCTTCTCTGCACGCGCGGGTCGGGAAGCCAAGGCACGCAAAACGGCTCCATCAGCTGCATTGCACTGCCAGAGTCGCTGCCGGGTGGTGTACGCACTGTTCTGGCTGAGAATCTTATCGCAACGATGCTGGGTCTCGAGGTGGCTTCCGGTAACGATGCCTTGTCCTCCCACTCGGAGATACGCAAAAGCGCCAAGCTGATGCTTCAATTTATCCCGGGCACCGACTTCATAACCTCCGGCTATGGAGCGATACCACGATATGACAACATGTTTGGCGGTGGGAACTTCGATGTGACAGAGTTTGATGACTGGTACGTTCTGCAACGGGACATGCAGGTTGACGGCGGTATTGTTCCCGTAAAAGAGGAGGACGTGCTGCGGGTGCGTGAGCGGGCCGCTCGAGCTATTCAGGCCGTGTTCGACGCTTTCGACTTTACGCCCATTACGGAGGCTGAAGTTGAGGCGGCCATTACCGCCTTCAGCAGTGAAGATATGCCTGATCGCGACAGGGTAGCCGACATCAATTCTGCCCGGAGCCTCCTGAGCGGGCCGCTAACAGTGGTCGAGGTCATCAAGGCCCTTGAAAGGACCGGGTTCCACGAGGTTGCCGGGAATATCCTGGAAATGCAGCGCCAGCGAGCAATTGGAGACTTTCTCCAGCCTTCGGCCATCTTCGATGACGAATTCCATGTGCTCAGCGCTTTGACCGATCCAAATGATTACCGGGGGCCGGGCACTGGCTATCGCGTGGAGGGTGAGCGCTGGTTGGCATTGCAGGACCTACCGCAAGCCTGGGAGCCTCAAACCTATCTTGAAAAACTTGGCCCTACCAGCGGTGAGGTCTGGCTTGAAGAGATCGGTCCAGCCAAAACAGGTGATCAGACCGAAGTCATCATTGCGTTGAGTCCGGCTTTCGGTGCAGAGATCCGACAAAGCATAGGGGGGCTGGACCTTTATGACGTTCTTTCGGCGATTTTACATGGCGTCGGGGAGGAAGGAGTTCCTGCACGAATTGTGCGCATTTATCACACGTCAGATTGTGCCTTCATCGGCCATGCGGGTGCGCAATTGAGTGGTTCCG
>JAOTSW010000310.1 GCA_029864735.1 Chromatiales bacterium
TCGGTAGCAACAGACGGCGCCGATGCGATACAGCCAGAAACCAGGAAAACGCTCAGAAACAGTGGCAAGACTTTCATGCAAGGCACTCGGTTGTGGATAACGACGGGTTTCAGGGGATAGTGCCAGTTATTACCGGGCCGGGCCAGAGACGGGTCCCACCAAGACCGGCGCGTCCAAAGTCTCCAGGGCAATGAAAAAAGAGTCGCCGGCGGCTAGCCCGGGAACTGCGGTGCTGCCTGCTCCAGGCCCGGGAGCGGCATGTCACCCTCCATGGCCTCGGCATCGGCTTCGGATATCCCGAGACTGTCCCGCAGCCGGTTTAGCAGCGCACGTTCCTTCGCCGAAATGCCACCGCCCTCCATCGCCTCGGCCAATGCCGCCTCGTAGACCTGCAATTTTCGGAAGGCGGCGTACTCTGGGGTATTGCGGGTATTGGGCATGGCCACACTTGCAACACGCTCGGCGAAGCGCTGAAGGGGCGCCAGGAAAAACACCACCACCGCCGAAGCAAGCAAGCCGGCAAAGGTTCCCAGTTCGGCGGAGAGCAATTGCTCGGCACCCTCGGAAACCAGGTAAACGATGGTGACGAACACCGCTGCCAGGGTGGACTGCTTGATGGTCCAGCGGATACGCAGATCAATGTCGAACAGCTGGGTCCGCAAGATGCCATACGCGATCAGCGGCACGGCAAACAGGGTTCCCAGGGCATAAACAACGTAGATAAAACTCGTCGCATCTGCGTCGACAACCGAGTACTCCCCCCTGAATATCATCACGATGGCGTAGCCGTAGACAAAACACCAACAAATATCCCGGATACCAAAGGCGATGGCGAAGGCCCGGGCACGGGCACGGGCCGCCCCGGTCGCCGTGTACCAGGCGTGAATCGAGGCCACCAGGGCAAAGATAAATAGCGAGGCGAGCAAGAAATACAGCGAGGTGGCCCCGACTTCCAGGGGCGTAAACGGCACGGCAAAAAACAGTACCGCCGCCAGGGCGCCCACCACCAGGCCGGCCGATTTACTCGCCAGGGGATGCGTCAGCTTTGTTCTCAGGGCAAGGGCCAGAAAAGATGGATACAGGGCCAGCATCGCCACATCGCCCAGGGTATGAATGGTGGCTTCGGTCTCCCACCAACCGGCGTACCAGCTGCTGGAGAGCATGGATTCGGTGAAGAGTAAATCGATATACCCGGTGGAAACCAGGGCCACACCCTCGGCAACCAGCAACAGGGAAAGCTTGCGGGCAACGCTACCCGGAGTTCCAACCCGGTACAACACCACGGCCAGTGCCCAGCACATCGCAACCGCGACAAGAGCAAGTACTGCCACTGGACTGATCTGATACATAGACAAAGTCTATATCATCAAGGGATACGGGTGAAAGTTAGGGGAGGACTCGCCAGAGGTGGCGGCCTAGCTGGCTTTGTTGGTAAAGGGTCGATCGCTGCTTCTTCGGTCGATCCTCGGAACACTTGTCCGGCTGTCCAACCACTGAATAAAAACCGGAGAGCTGATGGGTTTGCTGATGTGATAGCCCTGGACCTGCTGACAACCGGCATCAGCCAGATATTGCATGGTCTGGGAATTCTCCACCCCCTCGGCCACCACATCCAGGTTCATGTTCCGGGCCAGTTGCAGGGTGGTCTTGACGATAGCCTGGTTCTGGCTGTCAGAACACAATGTCATGATAAAAGACTTGTCGATCTTCAGTTCCTGCAGCGGAATATTCTTGAGCTGGGCCAGTGACGACTGACCGGTTCCGAAGTCATCCATGGAAATCCGGACTCCGATATCCCGCAAGCATTCAAGCACGAATACAGCTTTTTCCACCTTCTGCATCACGGTGCTCTCGGTGACCTCAAGAGTCAGCCGGTGAGCCGGTACCTGGTATTCCTTCAGCAATTGCGAAACAAAATAAGGAAGATAGTCATCCAGCAGATCTTTTGCCGAGACATTCACCGACACCTGCAGCTCATGACCCGCCCTTTGCCACTTGCGGCAATCAGCGATTGCCCGCCCCATGACATAGCGTGTCAGGAACTGGATCGTGCCCGCTTCCTCCGCGGCAGGAATGAATTCATCCGGCGGCAAGAACCC
>JAOTSW010000142.1 GCA_029864735.1 Chromatiales bacterium
TGGGCATTCCATTCGTTCACCGTACGATGGTGGTTGTCCCCACTTTGCTGAGCAGGCTGCACGAGATTGATGATCTTCTCGAAGCCCTGGAGATCCGCTATCTGGGGAATCGCGATCCCCATCTGTTCTTTGCCTTGCTAACGGATTTTCGTGACGCGCCTGAGCGCATGCTGCCGGATGATGACGTGTTGCTCGCCCGCGCCCGCGCAGGTGTCCAGGCGCTCAATGAGACCTACCGCGAGAACCGTCCGTGCATTTTCTATCTGTTTCACCGACCTCGGGTGTGGAATCCATACGAACAGGTGTGGATGGGGTATGAGCGCAAACGCGGCAAACTGGAGCAGTTCAATGCCGTGCTGCGGGGAGAGGCGAAAACGGCATTCTCGGATATTGTGGGTGATCAGTCTATCCTCAGTTCCATCAAGTACGTCATCACCTTGGATACCGATACGCAATTGCCCCGTGATACGGCTCGCACCTTGATCGGCAACCTTGCTCATCCTCTCAATCGGCCGGTGTACGATCCCGACAAGGGACGCATCGTCGAAGGCTACGCGATTCTGCAACCACGCACGTCGATCAGCCTGATCAGTGCCGGTCAGTCACGGTTTACGAAACTGTTCGCAGGTGAATCAGGCATCGATCCCTATACGCGCGAGGTCTCGGATGTCTATCAGGATATTTTCGGGGAGGGGTCGTTCATCGGCAAGGGTATCTATGATGTGGATGCGTTTCGTCAGGCCGTCGATGGACGCTTTCCGGAGAATCTCATTCTCAGTCACGACTTGCTGGAAAGCGGGTATGCGCGTTCGGCACTGGTCACCGATGTCGATATCATTGAAGAGCATCCGGCCAGTTACGCCATAGAGGCTAGCCGGCGACATCGGTGGATACGCGGTGACTGGCAGCTTGCCGGCTGGCTGCTGCCGCGCGTGCCCGGCCCGCCCGGCCCAAATGGATCGAAGGCGAAGCGGCTGCCGAACCCGCTCACCGCCTTGTCTGTGTGGAAAATTTTCGACAACCTTCGCCGCAGCCTGGTGTCGCCGTCGCTGCTTGCATTGTTGGCTGGCGGTTGGCTGTTTGGTCCGGGACCGGCGTGGTTCTCGACCCTGCTGGTCTTAGCGGTGGTGTTCCTGCCCACCTTGCTGGGAACCGTGATCGAACTGATCCGTAAGCCTGAAGAACGTGATTGGCTGGTACACCTCGCCATGACAGGCAAATCCGCGGGCCGCCCGATAGCGCTCGCTTTGCTGACCTTGGTCCTTTTGCCCTACGACACCCTGATTTGCCTGAATGCGGTCTTGCGATCAGGGGTCCGGATGCTGTTCACTCGACGCGGATTGTTGCTCTGGCATATGCGGTCCTACGCAAACCGCAACGCCCGCCGTACACCGGCCGATTTTTTTAAGGAGATGTTGATCGCGCCTGTTTTGGCTGTGGTGCTGGCCTTCGCATTGTGGCAAACCCGTTCGGCGGAGCTGCTCTCCTGGGCGCCCGTCTTGTTGCTCTGGCTGGTGTCGCCGGTCGTCGCCTGGTGGATCAGCAGGCCGCTTGTGCCCCCCGTGCCCGACTTGACCGTTGAGCAACGGACATTCCTGCGTGCGTCGGCCCGGCGAACGTATCGCTTCTTCGCGAAGTTCGTCAGACCACAAGACAACTGGCTGCCGCCCGACAACTTCCAGGAATATCCTGCTCCTGCCATCGCCTCGCGTACCTCGCCCACCAACATCGGCATGTCGCTGCTGGCCAACCTGGCTGCATACGATTTCGGTTACATTCCTGCCGGAGAATTCCTGCAGCTTACCGAGAACACACTGGCTACGATGGAAAAGCTGGAACGCTACCGAGGCCATTTTTACAACTGGTACGACACGCGTACGCTGAAACCGCTTGACCCGCAATACGTTTCTTCGGTGGACAGCGGCAACCTGGCCGGCAGCTTGCTCACCCTGCAAGCTGGACTGACCGAGTTGAAAGATCAGCCGGTGCTGTCATCAAACGCGGTTCAGGGGTTGCAAGACACCTTGCAGGTGCTCGTCGAACACCTGCCCTCGTCGCCAGCCCCTGATCTTGCCAAGAATATCAAGTTCCTCCAGGACACACTCCACGCACTCACCCTCAACAGGCAGCCACAGACACTGGCTGATGCCGATATCTTGCTGGATGAGATTCACCCTCCCGGCGGAGAGCTGATTGCCTGGCTGCCGGCGGATATTGATATCGATGGCGAACTGTATTACTGGGCGCAGGAATTCGACCGGCAATCCCACGCTCTTCGGGATGACCTTAAATTCCTGGTGCCCGAGCCGGGGCACTTCAGCAATATCCCGACACTGACGGAATTAGCCAGAGAGAATGCAGTCGGCACTGAAGCGTTGTCGTCATCCGGGACAGCAGGGGCGGCAGGATCACGTTATAAGGCCGCGGTAGAGAGGCTTAGAATCATCGACAATTTGGTTGATCGTTGCCGCGAACTGGCAGTGATGAATTTTGACTTTCTCTACGATAAATCGCGCGACTTGCTGACCATAGGGTACGACGTGGGCGAACGGCACTGTGATCCGTCTTGCTACGACCTGCTGGCATCAGAAGCGCGCCTGGCCAGTTTCCTGCTCATCGCGCAAGGCCAAGTACCGCAGAAGCATTGGTTCGCACTCGGCCGCCTGCTGACAAGTCATGGCAGCGACGTAAGCTTGATTTCCTGGAGCGGCTCGATGTTTGAGTACCTCATGCCGCGGCTGATAATGCCGAGTTACGAGAACACCTTGTTGGATCAGACTTGCAAGGCCGCGGTGTCGCGCCAGATCGAATACGGCCGACAACGCGCTGTGCCCTGGGGCATTTCCGAATCGTGCTATAACGCCACCGATATACACCAGGTCTATCAATACAGGGCTTTCGGCGTTCCCGGGCTGGGCCTCAAGCGCGGGTTGGGAGATGACCTGGTCATCGCTCCTTACGCCAGCGCCCTGGCGCTGACTGTGATGCCGCTGGAAGCGTGTCGCAACTTGCAGCGGCTTGCCGCCAATGGTTTCCTCGGAGCCTATGGGTTCTACGAGGCAATCGATTACACGCCATCGCGGGTGCTGCGGGGCAAAAATCACGCCATCGTGCGTACATTCATGGCGCATCATCAGGGCATGAGCCTGCTGGCCTTTGCGCACGCATTGCTCAACCGGCCGATGCAGCGCCGATTCATGTCCGACCCCCTCGCCCGGACGACGGAATTGTTGCTGCAGGAGCGGGTGCCGAAGAAGGGAGCTACGTTGCATCCGCACGCTGCTGAAGTGAGCGCCGCCGCGCACCCCGCCGCCGCGGAAGGCTCGACCATGCGCGTGTTTACAGACCCGAACACGCCGACACCTGAAGTTCACCTGTTATCCAACGGCAGGTACCACGTCATGGCGACCAATGGTGGTGGAGGTTACAGCCGCTGGCGCGACCTGGCCATCACCCGTTGGCGCGAAGACGCCACTTCCGATTGCTGGGGCACATTCATTTATTTGCGCGACCGCGACACAGGTCGTTATTGGTCAACCGCGTATCAACCGACACTGCGCAAGGCCGCTCACTACGAGGCAATTTTCGTGCAAGCGCGCGCTGAATACCGGCGGCGTGACCAAGCGATCGAAGCGCACACGGAGATCAGCGTTTCGCCTGAAGACGACGTCGAGATCCGCCGTGTCACGCTCACCAACCTGTCGTCCAGGACCCGGCAAATCGAGGTAACGAGTTACGCGGAGGTCGTGTTGGCGCCGCCCAATGCCGATCTGGCCCATCGCTCTTTCAGCAACCTGTTCGTCCAAACTGAAATCCTGCCCGACCGGCAGGCGATCCTCTGTACGCGGCGCCGCCGCACACCGGGGGAGCAAGTACCGTGGATGTTTCACCTGTTGGCCGCACCCGGCGCGGTTGCCGACGCACCCTCTTACGAGACCGACCGCGCCAAATTCATCGGCCGGGGGCGAACCCCGGCCAACCCGCTGGTCCTCGATAACAACGAACACCCGTCGACCTTGTCGAACACCGATGGTTCGGTGCTCGATCCCATCGTGGCAATCCGGCGTACTATCAGCTTGTCAGCCGACGAATCGGCCACCGTGCAGATCATCTCCGGTGTCGCGGACACCCGCGAGGCAGCATTGGCTTTGCTTGATAAGTATTGCGACCGGCACTTCGTTGAGCGTGCCTTTGAAATGGCCTGGTTCCAAAGTCAGGAGGTACTGCACCACCTGGGCGCAACCAAAGCCGATGCCCAGCTCTATGGCCGCCTGGCCACCTCGGTCATTTATGCCAATGCCCTGCGCCGCGCCGCCCCCAGCATCGTTGCCCGCAACAAGCTTGGGCAACCCGGGCTTTGGCGCTTTGGTGTCTCGGGCGATCTGCCCATCGTCTTGATCCGCATCGGCGACCTGAACCGCATCGACCTGGTAAAACAGGCGCTGCAAGCCCATGCCTATTGGCGGCTGAAGGGGTTGACCGCGGATCTGGTGATCATCAACGAGGATTTCTCGGGCTACCGAGCGGTTCTGCACGACCAGATAATGGGGTTGATCAACGCGGGTTCGGAAGCACAAATTATCGACAAACCGGGTGGGGTCTTCGTGCGGCGGGCCGAAGAGCTTTCCGAGGAGGACCGGGTCTTGTTCCAGTCGGTCGCCCGTGTCGTGCTCACCGATAGCGCTGAGACCTTGGTCGAACAGGTGAAGCGCAGGATGGCGGTCGAACGGGTGCCGGGCCGGCTGGAACCATTGCGGCACCCGGCAGCTGATCCGGTCCACCCGCTGACGGCACGCGAACGTATTTTCGATAACGGATTGGGGGGCTTCACGCCCGACGGGCGTGAATATGTCATCACCCTTGAGCCAGGGCAGAGCACGCCGGCACCGTGGGTTAATGTCATTGCCAGCCCGCATATCGGCACGGTGATCAGCGAGAGCGGCAGCGCCTATACCTGGGTGGAAAACGCCCACGAGTTCCGGCTGACCAACTGGCACAACGATCCGCTAAGCGACAGCAGCGGCGAGGCGCTCTACCTTCGCGACGAGGAAACGGGAGCGATCTGGTCGCCGACGCCGTTACCCGCCTGCGGCCGGTCCGGGTATGTATGCCGGCACGGGTTTGGGTACAGCATATTTGAGCATTACGAAGCCGGCATCTCCTCGGAATTGTCCACCTACGTCGCAATGGACGCACCGGTAAAATTCGCAGTGATAAAGCTGCGCAACCATTCAGGGCGCCCGCGTCGATTGTCGCTGACCGGATATTGGGAATTGGTGCTCGGTGAATGGCGACACGCCAATCTGATGCACATTATAACCGAAACGGATCCTCTCAGCGGGGCACTGTTTGCCCGCAATGCTTACGGCCGTGAATGTGCCAATCGAGTTGTCTTTGCGCAGGTCAGCGAGCTTGCGCATACGGTGACCGGTAACCGTACAGAATTTATTGGCCGCAACGGCTCGCTGGCCAGCCCGGCGGCTCTGCACCGCAAGCGTTTGTCGGGCAAGACAGGCGCGGGCCTTGATCCTTGCGCCGCGATCCAGACCCGGATCGAACTGGCCGACGGACAAGAACGCGAGATCGTGTTCGTATTCGGCGCAGCCGGCAACACCACCGAAGCACAACATTTCATCAAGCGATTCGGCGGACCGGCCGGTGCACGGCAGGCATTGGAAGCAGTATGGCAACACTGGAACCACACCTTGGGCGCAGTGCACGTAGAGACCCCGGATCCGGCATTGGACGTGTTGGCCAACGGTTGGTTGGTCTACCAGACCATATCCTGCCGGCTCTGGGGCCGGAGTGGCAATTATCAGTCCGGCGGCGCTTACGGTTTCCGCGATCAATTGCAGGACACCATGGCGCTGATCCATGCGACACCACAGCTCGCCCGCGAGCATTTGATCCGTTGCGCCAAACGCCAGTTTCTACAGGGCGACGTGCAGCACTGGTGGCATCCACCCAACGGGCAAGGCGTGCGCACCCATTTCTCCGATGACTCTCTGTGGCTAACGTATGCAACCTGTCGTTATGTGCTGGCTACCGGCGATACGGGAGTACTCGACGAGCCGGTACATTTCCTGGAGGGCCGCGAGTTGACTCCGGAAGAGGAGGCTTACTACGACCAGCCGCAACGCTCGACTGAAACAGCAATCCTCTATGAACATTGCGTGCGCGCAATCAAACATGGCTTACGCTTTGGTGAACATCAATTACCGCTGATGGGCTGCGGCGACTGGAACGATAGCATGAATCTCGTCGGTCGTGACGGCAAGGGCGAAAGCGTTTGGCTGGCGTGGTTCCTGTACGAAAACCTGCTGCTGTTTGCAGGCCTGGCTCATGGCCGAGACGACGAAGACTTCGCCGAAATTTGCACCGGGCAGGCTTTGCTGCTGCGCAACAACATTGAGACCAATGCCTGGGACGGCGGTTGGTATCGGCGGGCCTATTTCGACAATGGCACACCCTTGGGCTCATCCGATAACGACGAATGCCAAATCGATTCAATCAGCCAGAGTTGGGCGGTCATTTCGGGCGGCGGCGATCCCCTGCGAGCCCACCGGGCGATGGCAGCGGTGGACAAACGCCTGGT
>JAOTSW010000143.1 GCA_029864735.1 Chromatiales bacterium
GAACAACTCACGCAGGGGTTCCACCAGCTTAAGTTTCATGTGCTCGGGCAGGCCACCGACATTGTGGTGTGACTTGATGACGTGAGCCTTGCCAGTCTTGGACCCGGCGGACTCGATCACGTCGGGGTAAATCGTACCCTGGGCCAGCCACTTCACGCCCTCAATCTTGGCGGACTCTTCATCGAATACTTCGATGAACATGCGGCCGATAATCTTGCGCTTCTGCTCGGGATCCTCGACCCCGGCCAGTTCACTGAAAAAGCGTTCTGCGGCGTTTACCCGGATCACCTTGATACCCATGTGCTCGGCAAACATCGCCATCACCTGGTCGCCTTCGTTGTGGCGCAGCAGGCCATGATCAACGAACACGCAGGTCAGCTGGTCACCGATGGCCTCGTGCAGCAACGCCGCAACCACGGAGGAATCCACGCCGCCGGACAGGCCCAGCAGCACCGGGTCGCTACCCACTTGCTCACGCACTGTCTCCAGGGCGCTGGCGACGATATTGCCGGCATTCCAGTCGCTGCCGCAGCCGCAAATCTGGTGCACGAAACGCTCAATGATCCGGTGTCCCTGGGCGGTGTGAGTCACCTCGGGATGGAACTGCAAACCGTAGTAATGGCGGGACTCGTCCGACATGGCAGCCAGGGGCGCATTGTCGGTGCTGGCGATGGCGCTAAAGCCGGGAGGAATGGATTCCACCCGATCGCCGTGACTCATCCAGACATCCAGCAGCGCCCTGCCCTCGCTGTCCACGTCATCTTCAATATTCTTCAGCAGCTCGGAGTGGCCGCTGAGGCGAACCTGGGCATAACCGAATTCCCGGTGGCTGGAAGGCGCTACGTGACCACCCAACTGGGCGGCCATGGTCTGCATGCCGTAACAGATACCCAGTACCGGAACCTTCAGTTCAAACACCGCGTCGCTGACCCGGGGCGGCTCTTCCAGGGTTACCGATTCAGGACCACCGGAGAGGATCACGCCCTTGGGTGCAAACTCGCGCACCGCATCGTCATTCATGTCCCAGGGATGAATCTCACTGTAGACACCTGCCTCGCGCACCCGACGGGCGATCAGCTGGGTGTACTGGGAACCGAAGTCCAGGATGAGAATACGATCAGAATGGATATCCGCCACGGGAAACCCTCAGTAGTGTCGAAAAATGTAAAGGCGTCAGGAACCGGATCAATTGCCCCGGTAATTTGGCGCTTCCTTGGTAATGGTCACATCGTGAACATGGCTCTCGCGCACGCCCGCGTTGGTGATTCGCACGAAACGCGGCTTGCTGCGCATCTCTTCGATGTTGGCACAACCGGTATAGCCCATGGCTGAACGTACGCCACCCATCAACTGGTGAACGATAGCGACCATGCTGCCCTTGTACGGAACACGGCCTTCGATGCCTTCGGGAACGAGCTTCTCGACTTCGTCGGTAGCATCCTGGAAATAGCGGTCCTTGGAACCGTTGTCCTGCGCCATGGCACCCAGCGAGCCCATACCGCGGTAGGCCTTGTAGGAACGGCCCTGGTACAACTCGACCTCACCGGGAGATTCTTCAGTACCCGCGAACAACCCGCCAAGCATCACCGAGGATGCGCCGGCGACGATGGCCTTGGCGATATCACCGGAATAACGAATGCCGCCATCGGCAATCAGCGGTATCCCACTGTTGGCCAGTTCGCGGGCCACATTGGATACGGCGGTAATCTGGGGAACGCCCACACCCGCGACGACTCGCGTCGTGCAAATCGAGCCTGGGCCAATACCCACCTTCACCGCATCCGCACCGGCATCCACCAGGGCGCGAGCCGCTTCAGCGGTAACAATGTTGCCACCAATGACCTGGATTCCGGGAAACGCCGACTTGACCCGCTTCACCCGGTCCAGCACGCCACGGGAGTGACCGTGTGAGGTATCCACCACGATCACATCGACACCTGCGGCAACCAGGGCTTCCACCCGACCATCGGTATCCGGACCGGTACCCACGGCAGCGCCAACACGCAGCGCGCCGCGCTCATCCTTGGCAGCCAGCGGGAATTCCTTGGCTTTCTGGTAATCCTTTACGGTAATCATGCCGCGAAGCTTGAAGGCGCCATTTACCACCAGCACTTTTTCGATGCGGTGCTTATGCAGCAGCAGGAGAACTTCTTCCTTGGAAGCACCCTCGCGCACAGTAATCAGGCGGTCCTTGGGAGTCATCACCGAGGAGACTGGCGCATCAAGCTGGGTTTCGAAACGCAGGTCCCGGTGAGTCACGATGCCCACCAGGTCGTCCGCCCCGTCCACCACGGGCACGCCCGAAATATTCTTCCGGCGAGTTAATTCGATCACGTCCCGGATGGTCTTGTCGGGGGTCACGGTAATGGGATCGGTAATAATTCCGCTTTCGTATTTCTTAACCCTGAGCACTTCATAGGCCTGGGCTTCGGGCGTCATGTTCTTGTGAACAATGCCGATGCCGCCTTCCTGGGCCAGGGTAATCGCCAGACGGGCTTCTGTGACGGTATCCATGGCAGCCGCAACTAACGGAATATTAAGGGATATTTCCGCCGTCAGCTTGCTGGCCAGCGAGACCTCCCGGGGCAGGACCTCCGAGTACTCAGGCTGAAGCAAAACGTCATCGAATGTCAGAGCTTCTTGAATGATGCGCATGTACTCACCCGCTGGCCGAAGTAAACCGGCTATTTTAGTGTTTGACTCACGGCAGGTAAACCCGCTGGCAGCATTATAAGCGCTTTCGGGGGTTGAAAGATGCCGCCTTCGCCCTCGATCATTGGCTATCACTCAACCCGGCACCCCGGTTATTATCGGCCCATGCCAAGCCAAAGCTCCTCATCTCGCGCCGGTAGCGGTGACGAAAGAAGTATTTACAGCGTTTCACGACTCAACGCAGAAGTCCGGCAACTGCTGGACAACGGCATGCCTGCCCTGTGGATCCAGGGGGAGATCTCCAACCTGGCGCGGCCCGCCTCCGGCCATCTCTACCTGTCCCTCAAGGATGATCGCGCCCAGGTGCGTTGCGCCATGTGGCGCCAGCGATCCCGGGGACTGGGATTCCAGCCACGGAACGGCCAGCAGGTCATTGCCAGGGCAAAGGTCAGCCTCTATGAGCCCCGGGGCGAATACCAGCTGATCATCGAACACATGGAAGAGGCCGGCGAGGGACTTCTGCGCCAGCGCCTCGAGGAACTCAAGGCAAGACTGGATGCCGAGGGCCTGTTCGACGAAAGCCGCAAGCGCCCCCTTCCCGCCCTTCCCCGCCGAATCGGCATTGTGACCTCCCCATCCGGGGCCGCGGTCCGGGACGTACTGAAAATTCTCCGCCGGCGGTTTCCCTCGGTGCCCGCCCTGATCTATCCGGTGCCGGTACAGGGAGAAGGCGCCGCAGCCAATATCGCCGAGGCCATCGCACTGGCTAACCGGCGGGCAGATTGCGACGTGCTTATCGTTACCCGGGGCGGCGGATCTCTGGAGGACCTCTGGGCCTTCAACGAAGAACCGGTTGCCCGGGCTATCTTCAACAGCGCCATCCCGGTCATCAGCGCGGTGGGACACGAGGTGGATGTCACCATCGCTGACCTGGTGGCCGATGTGCGCGCGCCCACACCCTCCGGGGCCGCAGAAATCGCCGTGCCTGACCAGCACGCCTGGCTGGGACAGCTGGAACAAAATATGAAGCGCCTGGCCAGCCTTGCCGGGCGCCAACAACAACGTGTTGCAGAGAGACTCGGTTTCCTGGCCGGCCGGCTGAAAAGACAGGATCCGCGCCAGCGCCTGGCCCAGGACAGCCAGCGACTGGACGAAATGGAATTGCGAGCGCGGCGGGCCGTGGATGCGAAAACATCCGGTCAGCGTCGCGAACTGGCAGCCCTGATTGCCCGCCTGGCCGCTGCCAGTCCGGCGAAACAACTGCAGCGCCAGTTAGTGCGCAAGGATGATCTGAGCCGTCGCCTGTATCGTGCGGCAAGCCAGCTCATCGAGGCCAGATCGCAACGCCTGGACGGACTTGCGAGAGAGCTCAATGCCATCAGCCCACTGGCCACACTGGGTCGCGGCTATGCACTGGTGTACGACAGCAAGGGCAATTTGATCCGGGACCCGGACAGCGTAAAACCCGGCGACTCCATCAAGGCCCGGGTGGCAGACGGCCACATTCATGCCCGGGTAACGGCTACGGAGAAATCATGACCAGGACAGCGCGTGGCGTGATTGCCTTCATTTACCTGTTACCGGCACTGGCATTGGCACAGCAACTTCCCAGGGCGGACCGGGTTCCCGGTGGCATCGCCCTGGTGGAGCTGGGTGTAGGCGCCGATCAGCCCATGCCGCGGGTTCGCTACCTGGATCGTCAGATCAGCGTACTCAATCGCGACGGCAAGTGGCTGGCCATGGTGGGAATTCCGCTGGACACCGAAGCCGGCACCCAGGCTTTACTGGTGAATGACAAGGAAATCAAATTCCAGGTCAACGACAAGGAATATGCCACCCAGCACCTGACCATCAGCAACAAGCGCCAGGTCAATCCTAATGAACAGGACATGGAACGCATCACCGCAGAGCGCGTGCGCATCAACAAGGCGCTGGCCAGCTGGAGCAATAATGATCCGCTGAAGCGTGATTTCGTGCCGCCGGTAGACGGGGAACGTACAAGCTCATTCGGGCTGCGGCGGTTCTTCAACGGCGAGCCCAGGAACCCGCACAGCGGAATGGATATCGACGGTAACGAGGGTGATCCCATTGTGAGCCCGGGCGCCGGGACCATTGTCGAAACCGGTGACTTTTTCTTCAACGGAAACACAGTATTCGTGGACCATGGCCAGGGGCTGGTCACCATGTATTGCCACTTGAGTCGGATCGATGTGAAGCCCGGGCAAACCGTTGAAGCGGGCGACACCCTGGGCCTGGTGGGTAGCACCGGCAGGGTAACCGGTCCTCACCTGCACTGGAGCGTGAGTCTTAACCAGGCCATGGTTAACCCAGGCCTGTTTCTGCCAACGGAAGCGGATACCGCTGACTAGATTATCAGGAAAGAAACTCGCCAATCAGGGGACGGAAATTATCCATGTCCACCAGGAAGGCGTCGTGACCCTGTAGCGAATCCAGTCCGGCGAAGGTCACATCCACGCCCGCCGCCTCCAGGTCCGTGGCAATTTCCTGCTGCTGGAACAGCGGGAACAGAAAATCGGTTTCCACGCCAATCACCAATGCCCGCCTGGCCTTCACCCTGGCCAGCGCAGCAGCCACTGATCCACCGTGGTCACCCAGGTCAAACAAGTCCATGGCCCGTGACAGGTACAGATAACAATTGGGATCGAACTGCCCGGTGAATTTTCGGGCATGGGCTTCCATGTAGGACTCCACCTCAAAATCAATGGCGAAGGCATCTCCGGTCTTGCGCTCCTCGGCCACCCTTTCGCGCCCGAAACGCATCTGCCATTCCTTACTGGAACGGTAGGTGATCATGCCCAGCTTGCGTGCCAGCTGCATGCCCCGGATGGGGCCCGCGCCGAGAGGGTAATCGCCCCCGTTCCAGGCCGGATCGGAGCGAATAATTTCACGTTGTAGCGACCGCAGGGCAATCGCAAATGGCAATGCCCTGGCGGCGGCGGAAATCGAGACAACCGACTCAGCCATTGCCGGGAACTTCACCGCAAATGCCAATGCGGTCATGCCACCCATGGAGGCGCCCATCACCGCTGAAAGCTTTTCAATACCCAGGCCACGGAGCAACTCCTTGGCAGACCTGGCAACGTCTTCCAGGCTCAGCACCGGGAAGTCCAGGCGATAGGGCTCGCCAGTGTCCGGGTTAATTGAGGCAGGCCCGGTAGATCCAAAGCAACTGCCCAGTGAATTCACGCAAATCAGGAAATAACGCCGGGTGTCGATGGGATGATCCTTGCCGATCATCTCCTCCCACCAACCGGGACTGGGATCCAACTGGGATGCCGCGGCATGGGCCGACGGCGACAGGCCGGTGAACAACAAGATGGCATTGTCACGAGCATCGTTTAGCTCGCCCCAGGTTTCGTAGGCCACGTCCACCCGGGACAGGCAAGCGCCGCCTCGATACATCCGCATCGGACCAGGAAGGGTGAAAATATTGCGAGCGCCGCCCATGTCTAGATTATCCGTTTTAGTCGTTTGCCTTCCGGCCAGTGCTTCTTGGTATACCCCATTCAGCAAGCGCTGGCTATTTCTTGCGCTTCACGAATCTCTTGAGACGGTCGCGTTTATGCTGCTGACGCGGGGTCAGAGTATTGCGACGACCCTTGTAGGGATTATCGGTGGACTTGAGTTCCAGACGCAGAGGCGTACCCACCAACTGCAAATGCTTCCGGAACGTATTGATCAGATAGCGCTTGTAGGTATCAGGCAGGCGCTCGGTCTGGTTGCCGTGAATCACCACCACTGGCGGATTGCGCCCACCCTGGTGAGCATAGCGCAGCTTGATCCGGCGCCCGTTCACCAGCGGAGGCTGATGCTCGATGACAGCCTGCTCGAGAACCCGGGTCAGTTCGGGC
>JAOTSW010000144.1 GCA_029864735.1 Chromatiales bacterium
GAGCGGGGGGGGCGAATCATTGCGGTGGGAACCACGGCTGTGCGGGCGCTGGAGAGCGCTGCCGCCGGGGGTGAACTTGCCCCGTTCAAAGGCGACACCAATATATTTATCTACCCGGGATATGAGTTCCGGGTAGTCGAGCGGCTGGTGACCAATTTCCATTTGCCGGAGTCCACCCTGCTTATGCTGGTCAGCGCCTTTGCCGGTCGCGAGCGCATCCTGACGGCATACCGCGACGCGGTGGCTCGGGAATACCGCTTTTTTAGTTATGGCGATGCCATGTGGATCGCGCCGGCCACGGCAGTGGCGACGGGAGAGGCCAGGTGAGGTTCGAACTCAAGGCAACCGATGGCCGGGCACGCAACGGCCGCCTGGAATTTGACCGGGGCGGGGTAGATACGCCGGCCTTCATGCCCGTGGGCACCTATGGCACGGTCAAGGCCATGACCCCCGAAGACCTCACTGAGGTGGGAGCCCAGATTATCCTGGGGAACACCTTCCACCTCATGCTGCGTCCGGGAACCGAGGTCATCAAGGCCCATGGCGATTTGCATGACTTCATGCACTGGGAAGGCCCCATACTCACCGATTCTGGCGGCTTCCAGGTCTGGAGCCTGGCCGAGATGCGCAAGATCAGTGAAGACGGTGTGCGATTCAGCTCACCGGTGAATGGCGACAAGGTATTTCTGAGTCCCGAGGAATCCATGCGTGTACAGCAGGAACTGGGCTCGGACATCATCATGGCCTTCGACGAGTGCACGCCCTATCCGGCCAGCCTGGAGCAAGCGCGCCAGTCAATGGAATTGTCCATGCGCTGGGCCAGTCGCTGCAGCGCAGCCCATGGCGAGCATCCCTCGGCCCTGTTTGGCATTGTCCAGGGGGGCATGTATCCCGATCTGCGCAAGGAATCGTTGGACGCCCTGCTGGAGATCGGCTTTGACGGTTACGCCATCGGCGGACTGTCAGTCGGGGAGACCGAGGAGGAGCGGCTGTTGGTGCTGGATAATCTCACGCCACATATACCGGCCGATCGCCCTCGTTACCTGATGGGGGTGGGGACGCCAGAGGACATTGTGGAGGCCGTTCGCCGGGGCGTGGACATGTTCGACTGCGTCATGCCTACCCGCAATGCGCGCAACGGTCACCTGTTCACCTCCACCGGAGTCCTGCGGCTGAGAAACGCCGGCTACAAGTCCGATACCCGTCCCCTGGACGAAAATTGCGACTGCTACACTTGTAAAAACTATAGCCGGTCATATCTAAAGCACTTGGACAAGTGTAACGAAATGCTTGGTTCTCACCTGAATACCGTGCATAACCTGCGCTACTACCAGAACCTGATGCGCGGGCTGAGAGAGGCCATCGCCGAGGGGCGTTTGGACAGGTTTGTTGATGAGTTTTACGCCCTGCGGGGGAAAAGCGTACCGTCTGTGTCATAATAGTTCGCTGATTTCGGGGCTCATTCCTGTGAAAATGGGGCTGCTCCAGCGAGATAATTCGAGGAACGATTAATGGATATGTTTATTTCTAGTGCCTGGGCCCAGGACGCTGCCGCCTCTGCGCCGAGTATGTTAGAGGGTCTTCTCCCCATCGTATTGATTTTCGTGGTGTTTTACTTTCTGCTGATTCGCCCTCAGCAAAAGCGTGCCAAGGAACATCGCAACATGGTTGAAGCGTTGGGTGTTGGAGAGGAAGTTATGACCTCTGGTGGCATTCTCGGCAAGATTATCGCGGTTGACGACCAATGGCTGCGTGTCGAAGTGGCCAAGGGCGTTGAGGTCAGTGTGGCTCGCAGCACCGTAAGCCAGACCGTTCCCAAGGGCTCATACAAAGCCGACTAATCTCCTTCCGGAAAAAAACAAATGAATCACTATCCCTGGTGGAAAAACCTGATGGTAGTGCTTGTAGTCACCGTGGGTGGCTTGCTGGCATTGCCAAATCTTTTCGGAGAGGATCCCGCGATCCAGATAGCGCGTGACGATTATCAGGCTGTCGCGGACAGCACTGTTACGCGGATCCGGGAAGTGCTGCAGCGCGAGCAGTTTGCCAATCGTGGCGTTTTCGTGGAAGAAGGCAGGGCGCTTGTGCGCTTTGAAAATGTCGAAAGCCAGCTGAAAGCGCATGATCTGCTGAAGAGCGAGATTGGCAGCGGATTTTCTTCTGCCCTGACCATGGCTCCGCGCACTCCAATGTGGCTTCGCGCTATTGGCTTGCGACCCATGAGCCTTGGCCTGGATCTTCGCGGTGGTGTGCATTTCCTTTATGAAGTTGATGTCAAAGGAACAGTGAACCAGACCCTGGAACGCTATGAGTCCGATTTCAAGCAACTTCTTCGCAAAGAAGACGTCCGGTACGTGCGGGTGCGTCAGCAGGATGGCTTGGTCGAAGTCGTGTTGCGCAACCAGGCCGATGCAGAAGTCGCTCGCGGTCTGATTGAGGATGCTGATCCGGAGTTGCAGATTATTGAGAGCGAGACTGCTGAAAATGTGGTGCTGAAAGTCAGCATGACAGAGCAGCAGATCAAGCAGCGACAGGATTTCGCCATCGAGCAGAACATTACCACCCTGCGCAATCGTGTGAACGAGATTGGTGTGGCCGAGCCGGTCGTGCAGCGCCAGGGCGTGGATCGCATCGTGGTTCAGTTACCCGGTGTGCAGGACTCAACACGAGCCAAGAAGGTCCTGGGTGCTACCGCTACCCTGGAATTCAGGCTGGTGGACCAGGAAGGTGATCCCTACCAGGCCAAGCGCACCGGACGGGTACCCCTTAACGCTATCTTGCTGGAAAACCGCCAGGGTCAGCCCGTGCTGCTCAAGCGCGACACGATCGTGACCGGTGATCAGCTGACCGACGCCTCCTCGGGCTTCTCCGAGGGGTCGGCAGTGGTGAAAGTACGCCTGGACGCCAAGGGCGCTCGCAAGATGCTGGAAACCACCAAGCGTAATCTCGACAAGCCCATGGCGGTGGTGTTTATCGAGAAGAAGCGCGAAATGGTAGAGCGTGATGGCGAGCAGGTAGAGGTGGATGTCACAGAGCGTACTGTGATCAATGTGGCCACTATCCGCGGCGTGTTTTCGTCCACTTTCCAGATCGAGGGGCTGACGCCATTTGAATCTCGTGACCTGGCGCTGTTGTTGCGTGCCGGCTCACTGGCTGCGCCTATCTACATCGTTGAAGAACGGACTATCGGCCCAAGCCTGGGTCAAGCCAATATCGACCAGGGCTTTAACGCCGTGGCCTCCGGTTTCCTGGTGGTCGTGCTGTTCATGGCGATTTATTACAAAGCTTTCGGCCTGGTTGCCAACCTTGCCCTGATGATGAACGTGGTGTTGCTGGTGGCGCTGTTGTCGTTACTGCAGGCTTCCCTGACCCTTCCGGGTATTGCCGGTATCGTGTTGACCGTGGGTATGGCCGTGGATGCCAACGTGCTGATCTTCGAGCGAATACGCGAGGAGTTGCGCGATGGCAATACGCCCCAGGCGGCCATCCATGCCGGTTATGACAAGGCTTTCTCCTCCATCGCCGACGCCAACGTCACCACCCTGATCGCATCGGTTGTGTTGTTTGCTTTCGGAACCGGACCTATCAAAGGCTTCGCCGTCACCCTGTCGCTGGGCATCATCACCTCGATGTTTACCGCCATCGTCGGTACACGTTCTGTCGTGAACCTGGTCTTCGGTCGACGCAAGCTAAAGAGCCTGGCTATTTAGCCGGCGGGACATGTCATGGAACTAATTAAAGAAACTCATATCAATTTCATGGGCCTGCGCAAGGGGGCTTTCATCCTGTCCGTCTTGCTGATTGTCCTTTCCATTGGCTCAATCGCTACACGCGGCTTGAACTTTGGCATCGACTTCACCGGCGGTGTGTTGCTGGAAGTGGGATATCCCCAGGCGGCGGATCTGCCGGCCTTGCGCGACCAGTTGACCAATGCGGGAATTGAGGGCGCCCAGGTGCAGAACTTTGGTACCTCCCGGGACGTGATGATCCGAATCATGCCTGATGCCATCCCCGGCGACGATATTGAAAAAGATCACGACGTGGGCGAGCACATCATGGAAATTCTGACCCAGGCCGAGCCGGGCGTGGAATTACGCCGGGTGGAGTTCGTGGGTCCCCAGGTAGGCGAGGAGCTGACCGAGCAGGGCAGCCTGGCCATGTTGTTCGCGCTGATCATGATTGGTGGTTATGTGTGGGCACGTTTCCAGTGGAAGCTCTCAGCCGGCGCACTGGCGGCATTGACCCATGACGTGACCATCACCCTGGGGTTCTTCGCGGTGACACAGATCGCCTTCGATCTGTCGGTGCTGGCGGCCGTGCTGGCGGTGATCGGCTACTCGCTGAATGACACCATCGTGGTCTACGACCGAATTCGTGAAAACTTCCGCGGCATGCGTAATGGCGATCCGGAACTGATCATGAACGTGTCATTGAACCAGATGCTGGGACGGACCCTGGTGACCTCGGGTACTACATTACTGGTTTTGTTCGCTCTGTTCTTCCTGGGTGGTGAGGCCATTCGCCCGTTTTCGGTGGCCTTGCTGATAGGTATTTTTATTGGTACCTACTCTTCAATCTACGTCGCCAGCGCGTTGGCCCTGGAATTGAAGTTGACCCTGGCCGACCTGATGCCGCCCAAGAAAGAAGATCTTGTGGACGATATGCCCTGAAGCGTTAGTGCTTCAGGGACTCGGGTAGCAGCGGCTGCAGAAGCCTGGACAAGGCTTCATGAATCTTGGGTGAGCCGGCGATCACGTTGCCGGTTTCCAGGAAGTGGCTGTCGCCACGCACCGTACTGATAATCCCTCCGGCTTCCTGAATAAGCAGGGCGCCGGCGGCGATATCCCAGGGCTTCAGGCCCAGTTCCCAGAATCCGTCAAAACGACCCGCTGCCACATAGGCCAGGTCCAGCGCCGCTGCGCCGGGGCGGCGTACACCGGAAACATTTTCGACCACGGTTTTAAGCATGCCCAGGTAAGAATCCATGTGCTTGACGTTTTCCCGATAGGGGAAACCGGTGCCGATAAGCGTGTCCTTGAGGTGAGTGGTTCCGCTGACGCGAATCCTGCGGCCATCCAACTGAGCGCCAGCGCCGCGGGCGGCGGTGAACATTTCCTGGCGTGTGGGATCATAAATTACCGCGGCTTCCAGTTGCCCGCGAACCTGCAAGGCGATGGATACGGCAAACACCGGGAATCCGTGTACAAAGTTGGTTGTTCCGTCCAGGGGATCGATGATCCAGACGTGGTCGCTGTCACCGCTAGCCCCGCTCTCCTCGGCCAGGAACGCGTGGTGGGGGAAGCTGCGACGGATGGTTTCCTTGATGTCTTCCTCGGCCCGCACGTCGACCTCGGTAACGATTTCGTTCCAGCCCTTGGATGAAATATCTTGTGAGCGGATACGGTTCAGATTGCGGAGAATTAGATCGCCGGCGCGCCGTGCCGCTCGCACAGCTATGGTTAGTTGTGCCTGCATCGTGGAAACCCTCTTTTGTAAACAGCGTTGCAGGGACCTGGCCCTGCCTTGTGGCGGCGAAGTTTAGCAAAAAAATCGTGTTTGAGTGAGCAAGTCTTTGCATGAAGTAGCCAAAAGGCGGGAGAATTGCTGCCCAAAGACTCAGTCCGGGAGTCAAAGGCCTTGGAAATGCTCGAGAATATTAGAATCGTACTAGTCGGAACCACCCATCCCGGGAACATCGGGAGCAGCGCACGGGCCATGAAAGTCATGGGTCTCAAGCAGCTGTGGCTGGTTGCCCCCAAGCTTTTTCCCAATGCCTCGGCCACTGCCATGGCCTCGGGCGCAGATGATTTGCTGTCCGAAGCCAGGGTGGTAGACACCCTGGAAGAGGCGGTAGCGGATTGCCGGCTGGTGGTCGGCACAAGTGCGCGATTGCGCGCCCTGGCCTGGCCCCTGCAGACCCCCAGGGAAGCGGCCGAGCAAATTGTCCAGAGCCCGCCTGGCGGTCCGGTGGCGATTGTGTTCGGTCGTGAGGCCTCGGGCCTGAGCAATGAGGAAATGCAGCAGTGCCACCGGATGATTCATGTTCCGACCGCTGAGGACTACGGCTCACTGAACCTGGCCATGGCGGTGCAAATCCTTTGCTACGAACTGCGCACCGCTGTGTTGGGTGGAAAGGGGATTGCCCAGGCACCGGGTTTTCCGCCGGCCAGGGCAGAAGACCTGGAGCGATTTTTTACCCACTTGCAGGAAGTGCTGGAGAAGACCGGTTTTCTGGATCCTGGCAACCCGCGTCACTTGATGGCTCGCTTGCGACGGATATACCTGCGTGCGGAGCTGGACGAGAACGAGGTGAATATCCTCAGGGGTATACTCAGTTCCTATGAATATGGCCGGGGAGGCGCCAAAAAATGACTGATTCCAGCGCGACCGGGAAGACCATTTACCTGGACTACGCCGCTACCACCCCGGTGGATCCGGCAGTGGTCAAGGTGATGGTCGAATGCCTGGGTGAAGACGGCGACTTTGCCAACCCTTCATCGATCCATGGGCCGGG
>JAOTSW010000145.1 GCA_029864735.1 Chromatiales bacterium
TGAGTCTGGCAACCCGGGTGTTCTGGACTTCCAGGATGCGGTGTATGGACCGGTAAGCTACGACTTGGTGTCCCTGCTGCGGGACTGCTACATCCGCTGGCCGGAGCCACGAGTGCGTGCCTGGGCTCTGCAGTACAGACAGTTGGCCCTGGGCAAGGGTGTTGACGTGGGGCAGGACGAGACCCAGTTCCTGGCCTGGTTCGACGTGATGGGCATCCAGCGACACCTGAAAGCCAGCGGTATCTTTGCCAGGCTGTGGTACCGGGACGGCAAGCCGGGCTACTTGCCCGATGTGCCGCGAACCCTTTCCTACATTCAGACAGTGGCGCCCCGTTATGAGCCCTTGCAGGACTTCGCCCGACTGCTGGAACGTGACGTGTTATCCCTGGGCGGCGAGAAGATATCCAGGATTGATCCGTGAATGCTCAGCGAAAAACGCCGACAAGGGCAATGGTGCTGGCGGCCGGGCGCGGTGAGCGCATGCGGCCACTTACTGATGCCTGCCCCAAGCCCCTGTTGCGGGTGGCCGGTCGGCCCCTGATCGAGTATCACCTGGAAGGGCTCGCCCGGGCGGGTATCCAGGACGTGGTTATTAACCTGTCATGGCTGGGCGAGCAGATTCGTGAACACCTGGGAGACGGTGAGCGCTTCGGAATGGTGCTGCAATATTCCCCGGAAGGGTATCCGGCCCTGGAAACCGGTGGGGGGATATTTCGGGCCCTGCCGTTACTGGGAGAAGATCCCTTCCTGCTGGTCAATGCGGATGTCTATTGCCCGTTTGATTTTTCCAGCCTTGGACTGGATGAGGGGGACCTGGCGGCGCTGGTGATGGTGCCTAATCCGGCCCACCATCCTCGCGGAGATTTTGTCCTGGAGCAGGGGCGGGTGCATACCGGCGATGACCGGCGGCTGACCTTTTCCGGTATCAGCGTGCTGCATCCGGATTTGTTCCAGGGCTGTTCCGACGGTGCATTTCCCCTGGCGCCTTTGCTGGTATCGGCCATGAACAAGGGCCGGGTGGCGGGGAAAGTCCACCATGGGCTTTGGTCGGATGTGGGGACGCCGGAACGATTGGCCCAGCTTGAAGCGCTGCTCAATCGGCGCTGAACAATGCGTCCTTGTCTGACGTGAACCCCAGGTGGCGAAGCAGGTGTGGCGCCAATACCCGGGCCATTTGCGCTACATCCGAGGGGCCGCCAAGTTCGCTAAGTTGTGTCACTTGCAGTCCCTGGTAGCCGCAGGGGTTGATTCGCGAAAATGGTTCCAGGTCCATATCCAGGTTGAAAGCCAGCCCGTGATAGGTGCAGCCTCTTCGCACCCGAAGGCCAACACTTGCCAGTTTCATGCCCTCGACGTAGACACCCGGGGCGTCCGCCCGGGGATAGGCCTCGATGTCATACTCCGCTGCGCTGTCGACCACGGATCTTTCCAGTGCGGTGACCATGTCGCGAACGCCCAGGCCTGCGCGTCGCAGGTCTATCAGTGGGTAAACCACCAACTGCCCCGGCCCGTGGTAGGTCACCTGTCCGCCTCGATCAATGGGCACCACGGGAATGGCGCCCGGAGCCAGCAGGTGTTCGGTGCTGGCGTTCATTCCCAGGGTGAAAACCGGCGGATGCTGCAGGAACCAGATTTCGTCAGCGGTGTTCTCGTCCCGGACATCGGTGATTGTTTGCATCTGGCGCCAGGTTGGTTCGTAGTCCACCTGGCCCAGGTATTTAAGCGTCGGAGATATCTTGCCGGTATGACTCATGGCCGCCTATAGCGCCATTTTCACAAGTTCGCAGGCAGTCAGGGCGCGATAAATCGAATCCAGTTGCTGCTGGTTATCCGCTGATACGGTGAAGGTCAGGGCCAGGTAACGCCCCTGCGTGCTGTGCCGCTCCGTCACCCGGGAGCCTTCCAGGGTGCCGGTGTGGGTTTCCACAATCTGCCTGGCTACGAGGCGAAACTCCGCACTGTCTTCGCCCATCACCTTGATAGGGAAATCACAGGGAAACTCCATCAGGGTTTCTTTAGTCATTGGCGCTCTCCTGCTTGTAGTCCTGGAAGCGGGCATCAATGGCGCGCCATAGCGGGCCCGGATGTCCGTCGCCGACAGGATGTCCATCAACCCGTGTCACCGGGAGCAGTTCACGGGTTGCGCTGGCGATCCAGATTTCGTCGGCCTCTGCCAGTTCAGTCATGTCGATGGGTCCTTCCCTGACCGGCGTGCCATTGGCTTCGCACAGTTCCGCTACCAGGTCCCTTGTGGTGCCGGGCAGGATTTCCGGACCATAGGGTGGCGCGTAGACCCGGCCTTTTTTAACCACGAATACACTGCTTGAAGAACCCTCGGTCAGCTGGCCGTCCCGATGCAACAGGCACTCCTGGGCATGTTGCTCGTGAGCTTCCGAGTACAACAGGATGTTGGCCAGCAGGGAGGTGCTCTTGATGTCGCAACGGCCCCAACGGGTGTCATCCCGGGTGATGACCTGCAAGCCCCGTTCAAGCACTTCCGGGCTGCGGCTTTTCAGGGCCGCGGTCATGGCAAACACCGTGGGTGTCAGGCCCTTGGGGATCAGGTGATTACGGGTGTTTTCCGCGCCCCGGCTGATTTGCATGTATACCGCCATGGATCCGCTGCCGTTGCGGGCGATCAATTCCCTGAGCAGCGAGCCCCATTGCTCGCGATCCAGTACGGGTTCCATGTGAATCTGCGCCAGGCTGCGCTGCAGGCGCTGGTAGTGAAATTCGCTGCGAAAGGGGCGCCCCTCATATACAGGTATGACTTCGTACACGGCATCGCCGAACAGGAATCCCCTGTCCAGTACAGGTATGCGCAGGCTGGTGAGGTCCGCGAATTCGCCGTTCAGGTAACCGATTGTCATGGGAGCTGCCATGTGTTGGGGGTGCTATTCGAACCAGAGCTGGATTTCATCCAGCATGCGGTCGAAGAATCCACCCTCGGGCACGTCGCGCAAAGCACGCAGGGGTTCCCGGGCGATGACTTCACCATCCAGCATGATGCGCACCTGGCCCAGTTCCTGGCTGGTGCTTACCGGCGCCATGATGTTGGTATTCAGGTCCATTTCGGCGCTGAGCAATTCGCGCCGCCCGGCGGGCACCACGGCGGAAAGCGCCTTGTTCAGGCCAAGGTCGACCTGCTCGAATTCGCCTTTCCAGACTCTGGCCTTGGCAATCGGGGCGTCCTGTGCGAACAGCTCGTGGCGCTCGTAGAATCGAAAGCCGTAGCCCAGCAAGGACTGGCTGGCGTTGGCCCGTGCCTTGGCGCTGGAGGAGCCCATGACCACCGACACCAGGCGCATGCCCTGCTGTTCGCCAGAGGACACCAGGCAGTAACCCGCGGCATCGGTCATACCGGTTTTCAGGCCGTCCACCCAGTCCAGGCGCCACAACAATGCATTTCGATTGTTCTGGCTGATGCCGTTGTAACGGAAGGATTTCTGCGAATACCAGCCGTAATATCGGGGAAATTCTTCAATGATCGCCCGGGCCAGCCTGCCAATATCGGTGGCGGTGGTGATGTGGTTATCCGTGGGCAGGCCGGTGGCGTTGTTGAATTGGGTGCTGCTCATGCCAAGCCTGTTGGCATATTCATTCATCATCGCGGCAAACGTGGCCTCGGAGCCGGCCACGTGTTCAGCCAGGGCGACACTGGCGTCGTTGCCCGACTGTACGATCATGCCCTGCATCAGGTCTTCCACGGATACCTGCTTGCCCACCTCGATGAACATACGCGAGCCCTGGGTGCGCCAGGCTTTTTCGCTGATGGTGACCATGTCGCTGAGCTGGACCTTGCCCGATGCCAGTTCGTGGAACAGCACATAGGCGGTCATCAGCTTGGTCAGGCTGGCGGGTTCCAGTGGTTCATCCGCATTTTTGCTGGCCAGCACCTGTCCGGAGCTTTGCTCGATCAGCAGGTAACCCCGCGCGTCTATGCTGGGCGGATCAGGGATGGGTGGCAGCGGCGACTGGGCCTGTGCCAGGGACAAGGCGCAAAGGCCTGTGAGTACGGGAATTAGTCTCAGGATTTTTGAAATCAGCTGCATGGGGAATATCTGGGCCATTGCGTGTTGGCGAAAAGGGGACATTCTAACCGCCGTGGAAATTTCTGTCAGTGTTGGCGGTGCCACGGATTACTCCAGGGCCATGTGAATATCGGTGTAGTCGAGCTCTCGTAGTCGGGTCATGGCGGAGTCGAAACCGGCTTGATCCGCCAGCGGGCCGACCCTGACCCGGTAAATGTTGGTTTCTCCCTCACCCGTGATGCGCACCACAGTGGGAAATCCCAATTCCTGCAGGATCAGTTCCAGTCGGGCCGCGTTTTCCGCAGCCCCGAACGCACCCACCTGGATAAACATCACCGCATCGCCCGAGGCTGCGATGGCGGGAGGCTCTTCCTGGGCGACCGGTGGTGGGAGTTCGGCGCCTTCCAGGGCGGGATCGTTCGGCAGCAGGGTTTCAACAAAGACCCTGGCCGTGCCCTTGTCGGTCATATCCAGCTTGATGGCGGCGGTGTAGGAAAGATCAATGATGCGATCGCCAACGAATGGTCCGCGGTCGTTCACCTTGACCACGATCTGGCGTTCGTTTTCAAGATTTGTGACCCGCACAAAGGTGGGCAACGGCAGGGTCTTGTGGGCGGCGGTCATGGCGTACATGTCGTAAGGCTCACCGCTGGAGGTCCGCTTGCCGTGGAACTTGGTGCCGTACCAGGACGCAGTGCCGGTTTCGCTGTAGCCCTTGCTGGTCTCCATCACGTAGTAGCGCTTGCCAAAGACCTCGTAGTTCGGCGGATTGCCATAGGCGCTGCGTGGCTCGTTGCGGACCTGGGCATCGGGAATCGTGGAGACATCAACCTGCCTGGTCGGAGCGCTATCGCTATCGCTAACGCTGACCTCGTGTGTCGTGCTGCAGGCCGCCAGGCCGATCAGTGCAACTGCCGGAACAAGTGTTCGAGATAAGGACCTCATTCTGGCAGCTTAATCCTGTGCACGATTTCCTGGGACAGCTGGTGAACCGCCAGTGCGTACATCACGCTGTGGTTATAGCGGGTAATGACGTGGAAGTTGTTAAAGCCCACCCAGTACTCGGGGCCGTTGACTCCCTGCAACTTGATGGCCATGGCCGGCGCATCCTCGCCAAGGCTGGTGTCGAATTTCCATCCGGCGGCACGCAGGGCGCCTACCGTGGTTTTCAGGCCCAGTTCGCGAGAGCCGGGGATCGATTTACCCTTGCGGGTGGCGCGCGCTGCCACGTCTTCACCCTGGCGCCAGCCATGGGCCTTGAAGTAATTGGCAACACTGGCTAACACGTCGTTCCAGTTTTCCCACAGGTCGATGCGCCCGTCGCCGTCCTCATCCACCGCAAAGGAGCGGAAGCTGGAGGGGATGAACTGGGGTGACCCCATGGCGCCGGCGTAGGAGCCGGTCGCCGAGAGCAGATCCACACCGGACTCCCCGCTGAGCACGAAAAACTCTTCCAGCTGGCTACGGAAGAACTTGCTTCGCGGAGGGTATTCAAAGGCCAGGGTGCTCAGCGCATCCAGTACCCTGTGACTGCCGGTGATCCGGCCGTAATAGGTTTCCACGCCAACGATGGCCACCAGCGCTTCGGGTGCCACGCCGTATTCGTTGCCGATGCGGGTGACCAGGTCATGATTGGCATTCCAGAAATCATGCCCCTGGCTGATGCGTTTTTCGGTAACAAAAATCGGGCGGTATTCGAACCACTTCAGTGCCCGCTCCGCGGGCTTGCTGATGGCGTCCAGGATTCCCTGCTTGATTTCCGCCTGGGCCAGGGTTGATTTCACCAGTTCCGGATCCAGGCCGTGTTTTTCCTGCATCTCGGAGACAAAATTGACGACGTCGTCCTTGTCAGTATCCAGGCTGCGGGCATGCAGCGCGGGTACCAGCAGCAGGCAGGCCAACGGGCCGGCGAGCAACCGGGCGGGTAATCTTGAGTTGATGGTTGTCAGGTTCAATATTGTCACTGGGGCAAAAGCTTCCTGTGGGTATGGATTGACATCAGAATACCGAAACCGGCCATGAGGGTCACCATGGAAGTTCCACCATAGCTCACCAGGGGTAGTGGCACCCCCACCACGGGCAGTAATCCGGAAACCATGCCCATGTTGACGAAAAAGTACACGAAGAAGGTCAGGGAAATACTTCCGGCCAGCAATCTGGAGAAGGTGTCCTGGCCCTGGCTGGCGATATACAGACCCCGCGCCACGATGAATAAATACAGCAGAATAAGCACCAACTGGCCCATCAGGCCGAATTCTTCACCCAGCACGGCGAAGATAAAGTCCGTGGAGCTTTCTGGGAGAAATTCAAGCTTGGCCTGGGAGCCATTGAGCCAGCCTTTTCCAAATACGCCGCCGGACCCAATGGCGATCTTGGACTGGATGATGTGGTAACCCGAACCCAGTGGGTCGCTTTCA
>JAOTSW010000311.1 GCA_029864735.1 Chromatiales bacterium
AGATTCAGCCCGCGGCCAGTATGAGGAATTCCTGTTGGCCAGTTTTCCGGCTGACCTGAGCCTCGAGGGTCTGAAGATTGTGGTGGACTGTGCCCACGGCGCAACCTACAAGGTGGCCCCACGAGTGCTCAGCGAGCTGGGGGCCGAAATTATCCCGATCGGCTGCTCACCCAATGGTCGTAACATCAATGCCGGCTGCGGTTCGACCCATCCCGAGTTGTTGCAAACGACCGTCAAGGGCGTCGGAGCCGACCTGGGCCTGGCCCTGGATGGGGATGGTGACCGGGTCGTGATGGTGGATCATGCCGGCAATGTGGTGGACGGAGACCAGTTGCTGTACATGCTGGCCCTGGGTCGCAAGCGCGATGGACTGCTCAAGGGTCCGGTGGTGGGAACTGTGATGACCAACCTGGGGCTGGAGCGCAAGCTGCAGTCACTGGGTATTGAATTCATGCGCTCCAAGGTGGGTGATCGGCATGTACTGGAAATGTTGCGCGAGAATGGTGGAATCCTGGGTGGGGAGGCCTCCGGGCATATTCTCTGCCTGGACAAGGCAACTACCGGAGACGGCGTGCTGAGTGCGCTGGAAGTGCTGGCCGAGGTCAAGCGCACCGGCACCAGCCTGGCCGAGCTGGTTTTGGACATGCCTCGCTATCCCCAGCTTATGATTAACGTGAAGATCAGCGGCAAAATCGACCTGGAGGGCCATCAAGGCATCCAGGCTGCCCGTCAAGAAGTGGAGGCAGGGCTTGGTGATCGTGGGCGCGTGGTTTTGCGCGCTTCCGGGACCGAACCCCTGATTCGAGTCATGGTGGAAGGGGAGAATCATCTGGAAGTTGAGCAGGCAGCGCAGGCGCTGGCGGAGCAGGTGAGGGCCCTGGCCTGAGTCTGAGAGCGCTGTTCGTTGATTTTCAAAGGCTTGGCCGGTACTATTTCGCGGCTTTTTCGGGCGGCCAGGATGGCTGCCCGTAATTATTTATAAAAACCTAATGGCAAATGTTATGAGACAGAGACTGATTGCAGGCAACTGGAAGATGAACGGATCGCGGAAGCAGAATACCGAACTGGTCCGTGCCCTGGCAGACAATGTGGAAGTGTCCGATAAGGCCACCATGCTGTTGTGCCCTCCCAGTGTTTATGTCTCGGAGGTGTGCCGCCAGCTAAATGGCAGTGGAATCCTCACGGGCGGGCAGAACTGCAGTACCGAGGAATCGGGCGCATATACGGGTGAAGTCTCTGCCGACATGCTTAAAGACGTGGGTTGCGGATACGTAATCATCGGGCACTCAGAGCGCCGTGCCCTGTACGGCGAGACCGATTCGGTCGTGGCCCGTAAGTTCCTGGCCGCACAAAAGGCGGGCTTAATCCCGGTATTGTGCGTTGGAGAGACCCTGGAAGAGAGAGAAGAAGGCATTACCAATGAGGTAATCCGCCGTCAGCTTACTGCCGTCCTGGATCTTTCCGGTGTGGAAGCCTTTGCCAAGGCAGTAGTGGCTTACGAGCCGGTTTGGGCTATTGGCACGGGCAAGACGGCTTCTCCGGAGCAGGCTCAGGAAATTCATGCATTTATGCGTGGGCTGATCAGCGAAAGGGATGCTACAATTGCCGATTCGATCCAGCTGCTCTACGGCGGCAGTATGAAAGCATCCAATGCAGCCCAGTTGTTGAGCATGCAGGATGTGGACGGGGGTCTGGTTGGCGGTGCGTCACTCCAGGCCGATGAATTTATCAAGATCTTCGAGGCGGCCGCCCAGGCTGAGTTCGCGTAAATGCTTTTAAATACTGCAGTTCTAATATTTCATGTTTTCCTGGCTGTCGGGCTTATTGTCCTGATCCTGATTCAGCGCGGTAAGGGCGCAGAAGCAGGTGCCGCCTTTGGCGCAGGCGCCTCGGGAACAGTGTTTGGCGCACGTGGTTCGGCGAGTTTCCTTACTCGTGCTACCGCAGTGCTGGCCACCTTGTTTTTTGCGACCAGTCTTGGGCTGGCATTCCTTTCCGGCCAACGGCCCGAGGTACAGAGCGTAATGGAAAGCGCTGTTGCC
>JAOTSW010000312.1 GCA_029864735.1 Chromatiales bacterium
TCGCTGGGCTCGGCCACACCGGACGGGTGATTATGGGCCAGTATGACTGCCGCCGCATCGCAGGCCAGCGCTTGCCTGACGACTTCCCGGGGATGCACGGTCGCGCCGTCGATGGTGCCCCTGAACAGGGGTTCGTAGCATATGACCCTGTGGCGGTTGTCCAGGAACAGGCAGACGAACAATTCATGTCCCAGGTCCCGCAGGCTGGCCTGCAGGAATCCGCCCGCCTCGGTGGGGTCGCTGAGCCCCGGGCCTCTCTGAAGACGCTCCAGGTGGTGGCGCCGGCTCAGTTCCAGGGCGGCTTGCAGATTGGCGTAGCGCGCCGGGCCCATGCCAGCGACCAGGCATACTTCCTGGCGGTTTGCGGACATCAGCGGGCGCAGGCCCCCAAAATGCCCCAGCAGCTTGCGGCCCAGTCCCACCGCGCTGGTTCCGTGGCAGCCGCTGCCCAGCAATACCGCCAGCAGTTCGGCGTTGGACAGGCCATGGCAGCCCTGTTGGAGCAGTTTTTCTCTTGGCCGTTCGTGTTGGGGCCAGTTGCGTATGGCCATTGCCGCCTGTTCCTGTGTTTTGCGAGACCTGGGTGACAGATTCAGGAAGCTTAAAAACACAAGCCCGTGGGCCGCAACGGCTCTTTCTGGGCAATCGTTCGTGGTATGCTCCGGGGCCTCGGAGAGAGTCCCAATGAGCGCATTGACACGTAAAAATATTTTGCTTGGCGTTACCGGCGGTATTGCTGCCTACAAGGCCCCGGACCTTGTTCGGAGGCTGCGTGAGCGAGGCGCCGAAGTACAGGTGGTCATGTCCCGGGGCGCGCAGCAGTTCATAACGCCCATGACCTTCCAGGCGGTCTCGGGAAGACCGGTGCGAACCGACCTGTGGGATGAGGCTGCAGAAGCGTCAATGGGTCATATCGAACTGGCGCGCTGGGCTGACCTGGTGCTGATTGCGCCGACCACGGCAGACACCCTGTCCAAACTGGCGGCTGGCCTGGCTGGAGACTTGCTAAGTACGGTCTGCCTGGCCACCGAGGCACCCCTGGTGCTCGCCCCGGCCATGAACAAGCAAATGTGGGCCAATCCGGCGACTCAATCCAACCTGGACATATTGCGTGCCCGGGGCGTGCAGATCCTGGGTCCCGGTGAGGGTGACCAGGCTTGCGGGGAAACCGGTGCCGGACGGATGCTCGAACCCCTGGAGATTGCCGAGGCAGTCGCGGCCCTGTTCGGTACCGATGGTCCGCTAAGCGGTGTGTCATTGATGATTACCGCCGGCCCCACCCGGGAACCGGTGGATCCGGTGCGGTTTATCAGCAACAGAAGTTCGGGGAAAATGGGGTTTGCGCTGGCCGAGCAAGCAGCATATATGGGCGCCAGGGTTTTGCTGATCAGCGGCCCGGTCAACCTGGTGACCCCGCCGGGGGTGCAGCGGATAGACGTAGAGACTGCCGGGCAGATGCACCAGGCGGTTCATGACAATATTGCCGGGGTGGATGTCTTTATCGGGGCCGCAGCGGTCTCGGACTATCGGGTAGCTGAACAGGCCGAGCACAAGATCAAGAAAACCGCTGAGCACCTGTCCCTGGAACTGGTCCGCAATCCGGATATCCTGGCCTCCGTGTCCAGTCTCGAGCCGGGCAGTCGGCCGTACACCGTGGGCTTTGCAGCCGAGACCGAGAACCTTGAGAAGTATGCCCGGGACAAGCTTTCGGCCAAGTCCCTTGACCTGATCGCCGCCAACCTGGTGGGTGAGGGCAGGGCTTTCGACAAAGATACCAATGCGCTGGTGGCCTATTGGCCGGACGGTGCCGAAGACCTGGGCAGTGGTTCAAAAATTGAACTGGCCCGGTTGCTGCTGAAGTTGATCGCCAGGCGTTTTCGAGCTGAGGATGCCTGAGCTGACGTTACGACTACCCTAAAGGTTTGATTTGCCATGCAAAGTATTCAGCTAAAAATTCTTGATCCGCGCCTGGGTGCGGAGTTTCCGGTACCCGATTACGCCACCAGCGGTTCTGCAGGAATGGATTTGCGTGCCTGCCTG
>JAOTSW010000146.1 GCA_029864735.1 Chromatiales bacterium
CAGCGAAGAGGCGATTCGTAAGCATGCGGAGGCGGCTGACCTGCTGGTGTCCGAAATTATCCCCATCGCGGATACGGTGATCGTTCGTCCCGATCCGGAGTAACGAAGCAAGGCCCGAGTGTCGGCTCCTGGTAGAGAACCGACACTCATCTCCACCGGCCCTAACGGCCAGCCCAGGCTGTTGCCGGTGGGATTCGGCGAGCGTACGCTTACGACCCACAGCGGACGCTCAGTAGGCAAAAAAAAGCCCCGACTGACTGGGCATTTTTTTATTAATCTCATGATAATTGGTAGAAGGTGTCAGGTTTATATTTCTTAGATCACTAAATATACCTGGCACCTTTATCTCTAGTCGCAACTTTGGACTTCGCGGGCCTCCCAATTGACCTCCGAAGTCAGTTAACCACGTGAAAGTATGTATATGCACCAATTGACCCGGGTTCATTAATTGAGCAAAAAGACTGCTGCTCCTGATTGGCTGCTTTTTATAAAACCGACAACTCATCAGAAATGCATTTCAGGCCAACTTCAGGCTTTAACAATTCATATGTCTAATTGACACAAGGAAGTTTAATGCTCCCGAAAATAATTCTTACGCTCCTGCTGATTGCGGGGCTGTCCGCTTGTGCCGGAACACCAGCCAAAGAGGCTTCAGTAAATAAAGAATTTGCTGCAGTAGAATCAGAGAGTGGGAATATGGTAAAGCGCTGCCGTTATGTGAAAACTACAAATTCCCGTCTTGGCGATCGTGTATGCAAATATGTGAAAGAGTAGCGAGGAACACACTTTTTTCTTTTGATCGTAAGTGAATTGGTGTCGAACCGAGGTTTGGCTTACCCCTGCCCGACCCCCAAAAGTCTGCAAGCCTGAGCTACTTCTGTTTCCAGGCCCCGGTCTCAAGGCAGTATCAGCTCTTGTCCGTTATGGCGATCCATTGCTGGGCGAAGGTCCCGCGAATGCTGTCCTGCCACTCGGGGTGGCCGTTGAGATTCGTGGTAAGAGGGGTCGGGTTTATTTTTCTTGGGACAATAAATAAAGCTAGCGCCTTTAATGAAAAATCGGGAGTATTGAGCTCCCCTTCTGAATAAACAGGGCTGCCTACTTGGATTCTCTCTAGCGCCCTCCGGCGTCTGCTTACGTCCCAAAGCGGACAGTCGCAGGCAAAAGAAAGCCCCGACTGGCGGGGCTCTCTAAATCATCGGTGTTACTCGTACTCAGGCTTTCTTACGCCGCGAGAAACCGATACCGGCAAGACCTAAGCCGAACAGAGCCAGGGTGGCGGGTTCGGGGACTGTAGTCCCATTGCCTGGTCCACCTTGGGTGATTTCGCCATATACGGCAAGCCCATAAAGGCAACTATAGCCACAGTTGGAATTAATCGAGGTCAACAGCTCGCCGGTCGCGATGTCGAACTCATAGAAATAGCCATTTCCATAGCTCCCACTCCAGAACGAAGTCCCGTTGGGGTCAAGGTTCAAAGCGAACCAGTTACCGATTCCGTCTAAATCGTAGGTCCTGATCAACGTACCCGAGGCGTCAAATAGTTTGACGTTGCTACCGTCTGCCACCAGAACGCTTCCATCTGCCAGGATTCTCAGGGCGAACACTTCTCCACTGCCTGCAATGTTAGCAAAGGCAGCATTGTAGGTGCCTGAATCGATATCAAAGCTATAGACTGTTCTGCCTTCCGTGCCGAATAGTACGGTGGTCTGATCTTCCGCTAGATCCATCCAGTCGGTTCTCATTCCCACGTTTACATCAGCTAGTCGGGTACCGTCCGCAGCGAAGCTGGCAATAGCATTTCCACCTACTTGGGTAACATAGAAATCACCGTCCTGATTAAACACAATTGACTCGGGCAGCGACAGTCCGGTAGCGAATGTGGCGTTGGTTAAGACTCCGTTAGAGTCGAAAACGGAAATGCTCCCGCTAGTGAAATTTGTGACGTACAGGTTTCCGGCTGCATCAAAGGCCATGCCGGTTGTGTAGCCTCCTTGGGTTGTGTTGAGCGTTTCCAAGAGGTTGCCGTCGCTGTCGTAATGCTGCACTTGCCCACTGCCTGTTGCTGCGAATATGTCGCCAAGTTCAAACGGCACCGCATAGACAGGCGCGGTCATCGCAAACATCACGGCAGCAACAAGAATGCGTCTTATTATCATGTTGCTTCTCATGTTCCCTCCAGTTTGATTGCGTTTGCAAAAAAGTCCTGTGGTTCATTTAGGAAGCATATTTAATGCCAAGGCGACAATTTAATTATTTTTCAAAGAAATAATTTCAATAAGGTCTAATTGTTAATCTGAGGTGTAAAGTTTTCCGACACTCAAGTAAATCAAACTCTCGAACCTATTCTTAAATTTGTGCTAATAGAGACCCCCGATAGTCTGCCCCTGCTGGCCGAAAGCCGACATTCATGTCGATTTCTTCTACCTGGTTAAGACACTTGCTTCGGATGACTTCCGAACACCAGTGGTTTTAGTGCGAACAGATTTATCAGTCCGGTGGCGCTGACGCAGACCAGCCAGGCCAGGCGGTGCGCCACGCCGAAATGTTCCACCAGCAGCCAGTCCAGTCCAGTGGTTAACAGGGCGATGGTGGAGTACAGCAGGTATGCACGTCCCAGGTGTGCCACATAGGGAACCTCTGATTCGAAGGTCAGCCAGCGGTGCAGGGAATACTGCCGCGGTACGGCGATCGCGAAGGACAGTAGCCAGCTGCTGGGGGCGCGGGGCTCAAACGGATTCAGAAAATAGACGATCTCGTAGGTAAGCAGTCCGATCAATGCGCCAAGTATTGCTACCGTTACCATGCGAGCGGTTTCCGGCAAGCGCCTGAAACGCAGCAACCAGGCAGGCTCAATCTTTGTGTTTTGGTCTGCCATCGTCGCTGTCTAGAGCACGACCAGCAGGATGCTGCCGGTGATGGCGAGCGAGCCGAGCAGGCTGTCGAAGCGATCCAAAAATCCTCCCTGGCCGGGCAGGGCGGCGGAATAGTCCTTGATGCCGGCTCGGCGTTTAACCCAGGAGGCGGCGAGATCACCAGCCAGTCCCGCCGTGCCTGCCAGCAGGCCGATTGCCATGGCGGACCACGGATCGAGTTGCAGAAGGTTTCTAATCAGCACGGCCACGATCATCCCGGCGACTGATCCGCCCAGGAAACCGCCCACGGTTTTTCCGGGACTTAGTCCCGGAGCAAGCGGCCGACGCCCAAGCCACTGGCCGATCACCTGGCTGAACCCATCGCAGGTGGCGGTTGCCAGGAAAATGAAAATGAAAGCGCCCGGCGGCAGCCGCCAGGCGTTGCCAAGCACCAGGATGCAGAGCAGCACATAGGCGGGCCAAAGTGCCGGTGGACGTGGCGCCGGTATTTTGCGCCAGGCATTCCATAGTTCGATGCCGCCGGCAATGACTATCACAAGCAGTAATGCCTCGATCCACGGCTGGCCTGCAGCGGCGACCGCCAGTACCAGGTGAACAATGACGAAAAACACGCCGATCTTCAGCCAGCGCCCCCTGGCGATGCTGGCGCTGGCGCGCCGGTTGGCCAGCGCCATGCCGCAGGCCCCCAGTAAAAAGCCCGGAATAGTGACCCAGAGAATCGCCTCGATCATGTCGGGCCTACCACGCAACTCACCGCGGCGGGCTTGCAGGTAATGTTGAGGCGGGTGACACCATGCAGTAACTCGCCGTCGGCCATCAGCGTGAGGGGCTGCTGAAGATCCACGCTCTCGCCGGCCGCCTGCCAAAGTCGCCTGGGCCCATAGGCCCGGCTGCCCGACAGCACGGCCAGGTTGTGCAGCAACTGCCTGGACCAGCCGTAGTCCTGCTCCATGATGTCGAGCAGACCATCATTGGTACTGGCATCAGGAAGGCCTTTGAAATTGGCCAGGTAGGCGGTGTTGTTGATCACCAGGCCGGTCAATCGAGACGCGTAAGGACTGTTCCCCACTCGCGCGTCGAATTTCCTGGGGATCACCATCATTGCTGCCGCGGCATAGGCGGCCCGTCCCAGTCCGTGCAGTCGGAACCGGCCCAGCTTTACCACGTCCGCCACGTAACCCACCGCAAGCGTGCTTGCGCACAGCCGCTGTTCCTCATGCCCGTCGGCGAACCCGATGCGTACCTCCATCAGGTCCACGGCTCGCCAGGCGTTTCGCTGCAGAGAGGTCACCGCGTGACTGGTGCTGCCCACGCCCAGGTCACGGGCCAGGCAGTTCCCGTGACCGGCAGGCAGCACCGCCAGCCGTTGCCGGCCCAGGTCCATGCCATGCAATATTTCAGCGATGGTGCCGTCACCGCCGACGGCGATCAGGCCGTCAAAATGTCCGGCCTGGCGGGCTAGTTCTGTGGCGTTTCCGGGAGCGTCGGTGTGCGCTACCTCGTGGAGTAGTCCCTCGGTCCTGGATAATTGGCGCAGCGCACGTTCTGCCTCCCGGGGCCGACCGGCAGCGGGATTGGCGATTGCCAGCCACCTCATGGCAGATCCTCACCGGACTGGCGCTCCCGAAGCACCCACCAAAGCCCCCGAACATCGGAGCGCCATTCAGGCAACAGCGCCAGCAGGAAGAATTCCTCGATGTTGCTGCTCACGCTGACGATGATGGCCAGGTAGAACAGCCAGGGCTGGAATCCGAAAATAAATAACACGCCGATGAAGATGCCCAGCGAATAGCCGGCAGCTTTTGACAGCAGGGTGTGGAAACTCGATAGCCGGCGGTAACGCAGAAGGGCAAAGATGTTCTCGGCAACGCCGAAGCTGATAGCCAGGATCACCGGGAGCGTGTGCGCCTCAATGACGTCGAAATGGAAGACCCAGATTCCGAAGGCGGCAGTGAATAGCAGCAGCATGTCGCCTATTGAGTCCAGAAGCGCGCCCAGTGCCGATTCCAGGTGGAAGTACCTGGCAACTAATCCATCCGCCATGTCGGACAGCAGTCCCAGCACCAGTATCCAGGTGAAGGCCGTTTCATGGTCTTGCAGTGCCAGTACGACAAGTAGTGGTGCGGCCAGGATTCTGGCGATGCTCAGAATATTAGGCAGGAGACGCAACATGTCACTACCCCAATTATTGTAATTTTTGACGCCACGCAATCTGGTGGAAAAGCCTGTCCCACGGGCACGTTTGTGTATCAATCAGGTTCTGTTGTCAATACAACCATGGCAGTCAGGAATTGGGGACAGGCACCGATTTTTAGGAATTGGGGACAGGCACCGATTTTTATACTTTAATGGAGACACGGCGCTGGTCATTGAGCTGTCCGCAGATGGCAGGACCAGGTTCACCTGGGTCGCCAGGAAACTCGAAGGTACGTGGCAAGTCATTTCCGAGACTATTTCAGGTGTCCCGCGGCAATGAGGAGGCGGGCGTCGCATTGCCCAACACCCGCTTTCGACCCATAGCTGACATACCAGAAATACTGTACTAGACTGAATCCAGAAATAGCTTCTGACCCAGAGCAGGCGTGAACTGACAATATTTTTGCATCATAACGGGCTACCGCAAATAAACGGGGAAGGGCGTATGACTGATCATGGATTCCGGAACAGACGCAGGGTCATCCAGGGATTAGGTGCAAGCGTCATGTTGGCAGCCGTAGGTTGCACGCCGACGACTCGTGCTCTGAAGCCCGTTTATCCGCGCGCCTACTCGCGTAAACCATGGGCCGCACCACACATATCGATGGATGCCGTGATCCGAGTCATCGTTGGTCACCGCCCCTACCGGCCAAACGGATTTCGAGTAGAGCGCGAGCAGTTCGACGACAAGGTCGTAATTCACAATTACGGCCACGGCGGAGGTGGTCTGAGCCTTGGCTGGGGATCGTCTGCGCTCGCGGTTCGTCTGGCCGCCGACCATGTGCCTGGAGAGGTCGCGGTAATCGGTAGCGGCATCATGGGGCTTTGCACAGCACGCCTTTTACAGGACGCGGGGTGTTCCGTCACGATCTACACGCGGGATGTCTACCGGCACTCGACCTCGAATGTTGCTGCGGGCGAGTGGGGGCCCTACGCGACCCATGATGACGGCCAGGTGGACGCGGCATTCCTCGCGCGACTGGATTGGGCGGCCAGGGTATCCCATCACGCGTATACCAACCTCACCGGCACCAAGTACGGCGTCCGCTGGATGGAAACCTACGACCTGTATGATGAGCCGCTTGCCGAACCTGTACGCGCCACGTTCGACGATCTCTTTACGTATAAAGGTGATCTTGCCCCCGGTGAGCACCCGTTTGGCAAACGGTATGCGAGGCGCATGGTAACGATGCAGATCGATCCCGGTACCTTGCTGCGACAACTGACAGCCGACTTCAACCTCGCTGGCGGAAAGTTTGTTATTCGCAACTTCGACGACCTGGCCAACGTGCTGGCATTGCGAGAGACCGTCATTTTTAACTGCACCGGCCTCGGTGCCGCGGCGTTGTTTGCCGCTTCGAACCTCG
>JAOTSW010000036.1 GCA_029864735.1 Chromatiales bacterium
GTGGCCTGCGACAGTCGCAATCCACCGCGGGCCATCAAGGCTGACGGCCCGCTGTTCAGTTACCTGCGGGCGCAGCTTCCCGGGTTCAATTTCTCCGAGCAGGATCATGGAGACGGTTGTATCAGCCTGCTGGCCGTGCGGGGCGAAACCGACACCCTGTTCAACTTTCACGTGGACACTGTCCCGGCAAACCAGCAGTGGAGCATGAATCCCCTGGAATTACAGGTACAAGACGACCGGGCCTACGGACTTGGAGCGTGCGACATCAAGGGCGCCTCCGCCGCCATGCTAGCCGCAGTGAACCGCTGCCAGGGACCGGTGGCCCTGCTTTTCAGCAGCGACGAGGAAGCCGGTAGCAGCACCTGCATACGCCGCTTCCTGGAATCCGATCACGGCTTCACCCGGGCGATTATCGCCGAGCCTACCCAGGCCAGGGCGGTCTGCGCCCACCGTGGCATCGCCACGGCAGGGCTTACGTTTAGAGGTATTCCCGGTCACGCATCCGCCGCCCGGGCCCTGGATGACAGCGCCGTGCATCGCGCCGTGCACTGGTCCGCCAGGGCGCTGGAATACATACGGGCCCACCAGGAAACCGCGTTCGAGAACCTGCAGGGCCTGCGCTTCAACATCGGTCAAATCAATGGTGGCATCAAACCCAATATGATCGCCGCCGAAGCATCACTGGCGATGGGACTGCGAACACTTCCCGGCCAGGACGGCCAGGCGCTGCTTGAGAAACTGGTGGCATTGAGCCCCGGAGAACACCTGGCCCACTGGGCGCCACGATTCCTGGCCCCGGCCCTGCCCGACGCAAGCCGCGGACAATCCGGGCTGGAAGCCAGCGTTGCCGTGGCCGAGGACCTGGGACTGCCCCTGGGACCGGCCGTGGATTTCTGGACCGAGGCTGCCTTGTTCGGCGAGGCAGGCCTGGACACCATCGTCTACGGAAGTGGCGATATAGCCCAGGCACACACGGCAGATGAATGGGTGGCACTGGACCAACTGGCCACCGTAACCACAACCTACGAAAGACTGATCACCCATGGACTCTAGTAAACAAACCCGGCAAGTCATCCTCAGACTGCTGAACAACCTGGGTAGCCAGAAAGAAGTTCAGCAATACCTGAAGAAATTCTCCGCCCTGGAAACCGACAAGTTCGCCATTGTGAAAGTTGGTGGCGAGATTCTGCAGCAAGACATAGCCGCGCTGTCCTCTTCCCTGGCCTTCTTGCAGCAGGTAGGCCTCGCCCCGATTATCGTTCACGGCGCCGGCCCCCAGCTCAATCAGACCCTGGCAAGCGAAGGCATCGAGTCCCGGGTGGTGGACGGATTGAGAGTAACCACCCCCGAGGTACTCAAGCTGGCCCGGCGGGTTTTCCAGGCAGAAAACCTGCGCCTTGTGGATGCCCTGCGTGACGCAGGCGTGCGCGCCACCTCCATCACCAGCGGTGTATTCGAGGCCGAACTGCTGGACCAGGAAAAATACGGCATGGTGGGTAAGATCACCGGAGTACACATGGAGCTGATCAGGGCGGCATTGCGAGCCCAGTCCATGCCGGTCATCTCACCCTTCGCAGAAACCGTCGACGGGCAGATCCTGAACGTCAATGCGGACATGGCCACCAGCGAACTGGTCCATGCAGCCCAACCGTTCAAGATCATTTTCCTGACCGGCACAGGCGGAATACTGGACCACGACGGCAACCTGATTTCCTCCATCAACCTGAGCACCGATTACCGGCACCTCATGTCCAGCCACTGGCTGCACTCGGGCATGCGCCTGAAGCTGCAGCAAGTGCATGACATGCTGCTGGATTTGCCACACTCAAGTTCGGTATCCATCACCCAGCCGGCCATGCTGGCCAAGGAATTGTTCACCTATCGCGGATCGGGCACCCTGGTTCGCTACGGCGAGAACATCCAGGTCTGCAAAGACTGGTCCGAGGTTGACCAGGGAAGGCTGAAAAACCTGCTGGAAGTGAGCTTTCAAAAGACCCTGTCCGCGGACTACTTCGAGAGCACCGACCTTGCTGCCGTATTTGTAAGCGACAGCTATCGGGCCGCCGCCGTCATCGTGCAGGAAGAAGATATCGTGCGGCTGGACAAGTTCTCGGTTACCGAGGAAGCCCAGGGCGAAGGACTGGGCAGGTCGCTGTGGGAACAGGTCCGTGAGAGTTACCCGTCCATGTACTGGCGGGCACGACCGGGCAACCCGATCAATCAGTTTTATTTTCAGCAGGCGGATGGCTGTATCAAGGGTTCCAGTTGGAATATTTTCTGGTATGGCGTGGATGACTATCAGCAAATACAGGCATTGGTTCAGCGGGCAAACCAGGCGCCGATAACACTGTACTAGCAGCCAGGGAGACAATTCACGTGAATAAGAAAATGACGCTGGGACTGGTAGGCGCAAGAGGCTATACCGGGGCTGAGATTCTGAAGCTGATACAGGATCACCCGGGCCTGGAACTGAGTTATGCCAGTTCCCGGGAGCTGGCCGGCCAGGCCATCGCCCAGCCAGACTCAGGCATCGTACTGCGGGGAGAATTTGAGCACCTGGACCCTGAGGACGTCGCCCAGCGGGGCGCGGACATTTGCGTTCTGGCCCTGCCCAACGGCCTGTCCGAGCCCTACGTGCAGGCCCTGGACCAGGCCCGTCCCGGCACCATCATCGTGGATCTCAGCGCGGACCATCGCTTCGACAAGAACTGGTATTACGGCCTGCCCGAGCTGACCCGGGGCAATGCGGCCGGCAAGACACGCATTTCCAACCCGGGGTGTTATGCCACCGCCATGCAACTGGCCCTGGCACCCCTGCGCCCACTGCTCCAGGGACCGGCGCATTGTGCCGGCGTCTCCGGCTACAGCGGCGCGGGCACCACACCCTCCGAGAAAAACGATCCGCAAGTATTGCGCGAAAACCTTCTACCCTACGCGCCCGTCGGTCACGTACACGAGGCCGAGGTGAGCCACCAACTGGGGATTCGGCTGCGTTTCATGCCCCATGTGGCCGCGTTCTTTCGCGGCATCAACATGACTGTCTGCGCGGAGCTGAGCGCGCCGGTGAGCAACGCCCAACTCAGCGACATCTACAACAAGGCCTATGGCGATGAACCACTGGTGAAGCTGCAGGAAAAAATTCCCTACGTGCGGGACAATGCCTGCATGCATCACGCCACCGTCGGCGGCTGGACGACTGGCAAAAGCGAGCAGTACGCGGTTGTGTATGTCACCCTGGACAACCTGCTCAAGGGCGCCGCAACCCAGGCCATCCAGAACATCAACCTGGCCTGCGGCTTTGACGAACTGGAGGGCATTCCTCATGGCTGATTTTCTCTGGAAAAAAACCGATGTCCCGGTGGATGAAAAAATCATGGCCTTCATGGCCGGCCAGGACGTGGTGCTGGACCGCCAGTTATTTGTCTACGACCTGCAGGCCTCGGCGGCCCACGTGAAAGGCCTGGAAAGCATAGAGATACTCAGCCCCGAAGAGGCCGGAAAACTGCTGGGCGCGCTGACAGACCTGGAAGATAAATTCATATCCGGCGCCTTCACACTGGATGATCGATTTGAAGATGGACACTCGGCCATCGAGTCGTATCTCATTGAGCAACTCGGCGAACTGGGCAAACGGGTGCATACCGGGCGCAGCAGAAATGACCAGGTACTGGTCGCAACCCGGCTGCTACTTCGCCACAGGTTGGAGGAACTCCAGGAACAATGCCTGGCCACCGCACGCCTGTGCATAGAGCGCGCCAGGGCCACCGCAAACATCCCCATGCCGGGCTACACCCACCTGCAACGCGCAGTGGTGTCCTCTGTGGGCATGTGGTTTGCCGCCGTTGCCGAGAGCTTCATCGATAACGCACAACTGGCCCGGGACACCCGTAACTGGATAAACGCCAACCCGCTGGGGACCGCCGCAGGCTTCGGTGTGAACCTGCCCCTGGACCGGGAACTCACTACCCGGGAACTTGGTTTTTCACGGATGCAGGTCAATCCGATCTACGCCCAGAACAGTCGCGGGAAATTCGAAATCCAGGGCCTGTCCGCATTTGCCCAGGCCCTGCAGGACGTGCGCCGGTTTGCCTGGGACATCAGTCTTTTCAGTACATCGGAGTTTAACTTCGTAAAACTGCCGGATCGCTTCACCACCGGCTCATCCATCATGCCCAACAAGAGAAATCCGGACCTGGTGGAATTACTGCGCGGCGCCTATCCCTGCGTCGAGGCCGCGATCATTGAACTGCAGTCGCTGCTGTCATTGTCCAGCGGATATCACCGTGACCTGCAAAACACCAAGCCTCCGTTGCTGCGCGGTCTGGAACAGGGTCGCGCAGTAATGGATATTTTTCCGGACCTTGTGGGGAGCCTCGAATTCAACGAACAAGCGCTGGAAAATGCCATCGAGCCCGCCATGCACGCCACTGATCGGGCCATGGAACTTGCTGCTGCCGGGCTGCCATTCCGGGACGCGTACCGCACCGTGATGAACGAAATGCCCGAACTGGCCGGCAGAGAGGCAAGCCAAAGTCTTGATGCCAGGGTGTCACCCGGAGCATGCGCGAATTTAATGCTGGATGAATTAAGCCGCCGACTGGAACAGCTGCAGGACTGAGGCGGACCTAGTCGGCCTCGTCCAGCACGCCACCCAGGTCATACCAGGTGACTTCTTCACAGGACTCTTCCAGGGCTTCCTCCACCAGTTCGCCAATCTCGGCATCCATAATGCCGAGCATGACCGAACCGCCGCTTTCCAGGGAGGCGACAATCTCTTCCATGGACTCGTGAGTCAGGCCGGCTTCCTGGTCCAGCCAGGCCAGCAGGCCTTCGCCGGAATCTTCCATGGCGCCAATGGGACCGGCCATCAGGCCCACCACGGCAGCAAGCACGCCACACCAGTAGGCATCCTCACCCTGGGACTCGGTAATGGAGATGACTTCGTCCTCGTCCATGCATAGCAAGGACATGGCATCAATCAGCCTTTCGTCATCCTCAATGCTGGCCTGAACTTCTTCCAGCGCCTCATCTGCCCCGTCTTCGCTCTGGAAAACTGCGCACATCAGTTGTTTGGAAGTCACCAAACTCATCATTCACTACCCCGGTAAGTCCAGCACACGCTGAAGGTTAATATTATGCTGCAAGCAGCCTTGCCTCGGATTTTCCGCCCTTTCTGCCGAATACGCTAGTCCAATTCCTCGCGCACCCACTGCCCATCAATCTTAATTAATTGATAAGACGGCCAATAATGCTTGTCCAGTTTCAGCGTGAGGACATCCACCTGGTCGTTCAAATTGATTGTCTTGATGCGCAAGGACTCCCCGTCCCGCTTGCCCGAAACCCGGGCCAGGAAGGCATCCAGGTCCGGGGTGGGTGCACCGTCCACCTCGACAATCCGGCGCCCCGCAACCAGGTGGTAATGGCTGGCAGGTGAGCCAAAATTGAAAAAGGAAACGTATACACCTTCAGGCTCAATGCCCCTTTGAGCCGACAAGGCTCTATGAGGCGCCTGCAACAGGGCACCGGCCCAACTCACCAGCCTGTCTATCCCATCGCCGTCCAGGGTGGCGGTGCCGACTTCAATCTGCTCAACCCGGTCCTGACGCCAGACCTCCACCTGCACCGACTGCTTGCCCTGCACCGCCCGCTCGACTTCCCGGAACTGGTTAATCACCCGCCCATCCAGGGTCAGGAGCAGATCGCCCGGGCGCAACTTGTCATCCGCATCGGAACCGCCTACCAGGCGCACAACCTGAAGGATATTGCGCTGTTCAGGGCTATGGTTCTCCAGCTTCCTGAGCCATTCACCAGGCAAATCCAGCTTCCTGGCAGTAGCCAGGGACAAGTGCATGAATTCTGCTTCCAGGGACTGCAAATCACGTTCCAGGCGAACATTTTCGACAAGGTCCCGGGCGATGTCTGCAGACAAGCCCAGGTTGATCTGTCGATTATTGTTCCCCGTCTGAAACGCGAGGCTGGTCCACAGGGCCTGCACCCGGGACCGGCTGTCCATCAGCACACCATCGGTGTCACCCGGTGCATTAACGAGGGCAATCGCGCTAAGGTTGGATTCACGAAATCGCATGGTGCGCGACAGTGGCAAGGTAAGCGCATCTACCGTGGAGACCTCTGTCTTCTGGATAAACGGCTTACTGTTGCTCTTCAGGCCGGCGACCCAAACCGGGTCACCATCAGACAGAGCCTTGTCAGAGAACCGGGCAGCTTTCACCGGCGTATCCCCGATCAGCTCCGGCGGGTAAGAGACGATTGCCAGGTTATGCAGCGGGTGCACATATTCCACCCTTCCAGGCACTTCCACGCTGCCTGCGAAGGTCAAATGCACATCGCCAATTGCCGTGGGAACCGTGTTGCGATCCACCAGGACCAGGCCGCGCTCCACATCAACTACCAGGCCGGTACCCCGGTAATGGCGATCCGAAATACCCGATACCGTGTAGGGCATATCGAAGTTCACCAACACCAGTGAGGGTGCGATTTTCTGCAAACGGGAATCCCCCACGGCAGAAAACCGGGTACTCGCAGGTTCAGCGTTGGCGGCACGCCCAACCGGCGGCAAGGCCTGACAGGGCCAGATTCCCGCTACATCATCTCTCTTGCAAACCCTTGCCGGATACCAGCTGCGATCCACGGTCACGCTGCGCAGGTTGCTCGCCTTGGGATCCTCAAAGGTGAAATACCTGACCATCACCCTGGAGCGATCTTCAAGTTCGGCAAATATTTTGAGCAGGTCGTCCAGGTCTTCGACAAGCTGACCGTTAAGACCGTTGATCACCGATCCCCTGGGAATCATCGCTGTACTGAACATATATCCGGGATTGGCCACGTAGATGCCTCTCACCGGCATGTTCACATGTCGTGCCTGCTGGTAAGACAGGTCATGCAAAATCGCATCGGAGATTTCCAGGTAACGGTCCGGGGTAATGCTGTGCAGGTCCTGCACGGTGATGTCGACAATCCGGGTGAGGCCCCCTCGCTGTAACTCCAGCGTAACCGGGGTATTAACGCTGTTGTCCAGGATAGACTCAAGCGGGACGAAACCGGACACCAGTTCCCCGTTTACCCTGACCAGGATGTCCCCTGGCTCCAACTGTCCCTCGGCGGGGCCCTCCGGGGTGACCTGGTCCACTACCAGCATGCCCACCTGGTCCGGCCGCTCCCTTCTCAGCAACTCCTCGGTGGCTGCCTGCAAGCCCAGTCTGCGCAGTTCGTCATAGGGCAGTTGATCGAACACGGTCTGCAAGGTTCCGCGCGAGACGGGCATGTTTTTGCGAATCAGGTCCAGGGCTCGCTGCACCCTGTCCAGGGGCAGGAAAAAACTGGATGCAGCGGCAATGCTGGCCCCGGCATTCAGCGCCAACACATCGCCGTCCACATCCACCACCGGAGAGCCCGATGAGCCGCCCGAGGTTCCCGATGCAGCCTGCAGGTAGAAGGTATTGAAGTCGTTGTACTTGCCCCGCCCGTAGTCCGGCGCACGGCGATCCAGCTTGGCGAGAGTCCCGGCCAGGATGGACAACTGTTCACCTGCATCGTTGCCGATCACCCTGATCTCGCTACCCACCCTGACCTTGTCGGGCCGCAGTGCGAACTCGTGGGGAGTAATAAATCCCAGCGCCTTGGGATCGAAACGGTAAATTCCAAAATCGTGAACCGGATCCCGGTAGACGGGCTTCAGGTCCACCTCTTCGTGATTTAAAAACACCGCCTGGGCAGTCACCGGCCCAGGCATGACCACGTGCCGGTTGGTCAGGATCAGTCCTCTCTCCCAGTCCACCACAAAACCCGTGGCCTGGCTGGAGATACTCCACTCGGTATCGAAGGCCCGGACCCCATCAATCTGGATGGAGACCACTCCGCTTGAAACGGCATCCAGCGTCCGGGTCCAGCCGTTCTCTTCCCCGTGGGCAGAGACCGCCAGTCCCAACAGGCTCACACAGGTGGCCCAACGAATCGCAAACTGCCTTATCAAGCTCCGCTGCATTTCAATCAGAGCTCCAGCGTGCGCGAAAACGCTTCCTGGTAACGCTGACGGAACGCCTGGGCGTCGATAGCGTGATTCTGGGTGCCACCGCTTTCAATCTTGATCGCGCCCATCAGGGACGCCAGCCTGCCGGTGGTCTCCCAGTCTGCATCGTTCATCAAGCCGTAAATGAGTCCGGCCCGGTATGCGTCACCGCAGCCGGTGGGGTCCGACAGAAAGTTAACCGGGGCGGTAGGTATCTCGATGGTCTTGCCATTCAGGTAAATCACCGAGCCCTTGGCGCCTCGTGTCACCACCAGGGCTTTTACCCGCTGGGAGAGATCTTCCAGGCTCAGGCCAGTGCGCTCACGCAGCATCTCGCCCTCGTAGTCATTGACGGCAACCCAGGTCGCTTTTTCCACGAAATCCAGCAACTCGGGTCCACCGAACATGGGCAGACCCTGTCCCGGATCGAAGATAAACGGGATGCCTGCCTCGGCAAATTCCGTCGCACGCTTCAGCATGCCTTCCCGGCCATCAGGGGAGACAATTCCCAGGGTGGCGCCGGCGTCCAGGGGAAGGTCCACCTCGTGGGAGTGGTTCATGGCGCCGGGGTGAAATGCCGTGATCTGGTTGTCATCCATGTCGGTGGTGATGTAAGCCTGGGCGGTAAACGCAGTGGATACCACTGACAGGTACTCACGATTGACCCCACAGCGGTCCATCCAGGCACCATAGGGGCCGAAATCATGTCCTACCGTGCCCACCGGCACGCCCTGTCCACCCAACTGCTTGAGGTTATAGGCGATGTTGCCGGCACAGCCACCAAATTCGCGGCGCATCTCGGGCACCAGGAAGGCCACATTCAGCATGTGAATCTTGTCGGGAAGGATGTGGTCGCGGAACTGCCCCTGGAAGACCATGATGTTGTCGTAGGCAAGCGAACCGCAAATAAGAGCAGACATAGTGATTAAACTCCCCGAAGGCATGAAGATGAGTGGGTGATTGTACCTGCATAGCCGACAAGCTGCCGATCGTAGCCGGCAGCCGGGAAAACAGGTGAATAAGAAACGGGGCGCGGCCAACGCCGCGCCCCGGGAGTGTTACGCGTCGGCAGAGGCCGGGTTGTACACCAGGTCCAGCTGGCGGGCAGCCTTCACATCGTCAAGCCTGCGCACCGGCGTGGTGTAAGGAGCGCCCTTCACCTTCTCCGGATCGTGAGCTGACTCGGCAAGAATCGCCACCATAGCCTCCACAAAACCATCCAGGTCTTCCTTCGCCTCGGTCTCGGTGGGCTCTATCAGCAAGCACTCCGGAACCAGCAATGGGAAGTAGGTGGTCGGCGCATGGAAACCGTAGTCCAGAAGGGACTTGGCAAAATCCATGGCAGTCACCCCGAGTTCTCTGGCCTGGCGTTTCAGGCTGATAATGAACTCGTGGCTGGCGCGACGACGCGGAAAGGCCAGGTCGAACCCTGCATCACGCAGACGGACCATCACGTAGTTGGCGTTCAGGGTGGCGTACTCGGATACCCGGGACATGCCGTCACGACCCAGCATGCGCATGTAAATGTAGGCGCGCAGCAACACACCTGCATTTCCCATGAACGCAGACAGGCGACCGATAGTGCCGGGAATATCTTTTTCGTCCAGCCAGCGATACGTGTCGCCATCTTTTCCAACTACCGGTATAGGCATATAGGGAAGCAGTCGCTCGCCCACGCCCACCGCACCGGAACCCGGACCACCGCCACCGTGGGGTGTCGAGAAGGTCTTGTGCAGGTTCATGTGAATCACGTCAAAACCCATGTCGCCAGGACGAACCTTGCCAAGAATGGCGTTCAGGTTGGCGCCATCGTAGTACAGCAAACCACCGGCGTCGTGAACAATGCCACGGACTTCTTCAATGTGGCGCTCGAAAACGCCCAGGGTAGAGGGATTGGTCAGCATGATGCCCGCTGTCTGGGGTCCCACGGCCTTGCGAAGTTCCTCCAGGTCCACGTCCCCCTGGTCGTCAGTGGGAATCTCGACCACCTTGCAACCACACATCACAGCCGTTGCGGGATTGGTGCCATGGGCTGCATCAGGAACCAGGATCTCGTTCCTTGCCGAATCGCCACGAGCATCGTGGTAAGCCTTGATCATGGCTACACCGGCGAATTCACCCTGTGCGCCGGCCATCGGGGTCAGGGACACGCCCTTCATACCGGTGACTTCCTTAAGCATGTCCTGCAACTCGTACATGGTCTGCAGGAAGCCCTGGCCCATGGACTCGTGAGACAGGGGATGCCGTGCCAGGAAACCGGGCAGCATGGCCAGGGTATTACAGCCACGCGGGTTGTACTTCATGGTGCAGGAACCCAGGGGATATACATGGGTATCGATCGAGAAGTTCATCTGTGACAGGCGGGTAAAATGCCTGACGGTCTGCAACTCCGAGACCTGGGGCAACAAGGGCGGAGTGTTACGACGCAGGTGGTCGGGCAGGTCAACCCTCTGGCGCAGCGGAGCCTGGGCGGTGGCACGACGACCTTCGCGAGAGCTTTCAAATATCAGTTTCTCAGTCATTACCGCTTACCCCCTGCCACTGCTGCCACAGCATCTGCCATGGCCTTGCCGAATCGGACAATATCGTCCCCGGACTTGGTTTCCGTTGCACACACCAACAGGGCGTTACCCAGCTCCGGGTACTCCGCAGACAGGTCCAGACCACCGGCAATATCTTCGGCGGCCAGCCTTTCAAGCACTGGCGCAACCGGGCAGTCCAGCTTGAGTACCGCCTCATGGAACTGACCACCGGCAAAGGCAACTTCAACACCGTCCACTGAACTCATCACCTCAACCATGCGAGCAGTGTTGTTCATACAGGCAGTGGCCACACCGGCCAGCCCCTCGGCACCCAGCAGGCTCATGTAAATCGTCGCGCCGGTAACCATCAGGCCCTGGTTGGTACAGATATTCGAAGTAGCCTTGGAGCGGCGGATATGCTGCTCACGGGCCTGCAAGGTCAATGTGTAACCGGTGCGCCCGTCCATGTCGGTAGTACGCCCGACAATACGTCCCGGCATCTGCCTGACCCAGCTCTGGCGGCAGGTCATGAAGCCGAAGAAAGGACCACCCGATGACATGGGTATGCCCAGGGGCTGACCCTCGCCACAGGCGATATCAGCGCCCTTCTCGCCCCATTCACCCGGGGGCTTGATCAGCGCCAGGGAAGTGGGGTTTACCACCGCGATCACCTGGGCATCCCGGGCATGGGCCCAGTCTGTCAGGGCATCCACATCCTCGAATCGACCCAGGAAATTGGGCTGGGGAATCACCAGCGCGGTCACGTCCTCGTCTGCATAAGCCTCAAGCGCTTTCAGATCCAGGGTACCGTTGGCATGGTCGTAGTCCACCTCGATGAACTCAAGACCCTGGTTGCCGGCAACCGCCCTGGCAACCTTGCGGTACAGGGGATGAAGCGTGCGTGGCATGAGAATCTTGCCGCTGCGCGACTTGCGATTGGCCCGCACAGCCATCAGCGCCGCCTCACCCAGGGCAGATGCTCCGTCATACATGGAAGCATTGGAGACATCCAGGCCGGTCAGGCTGGCCATCATGGTCTGGAACTCGTAGATCAGCTGCAGGGTTCCCTGGCTGGCCTCGGCCTGGTAGGGCGTATAGGCGCTGTAAAACTCACCACGTGTTGCGATCTCCCACACCGCGGCGGGGATATGGTGCTCGTAAGCCCCCGCACCGATAAAGGTAAGCGGTTCGCCGTCACGCGCAGCACGCTGGTGCATGATCCGCGTGATTTCCATCTCACCGACCGCTTCGGGTACGCCCTTGAGACCGTCAACCCTCAGGGCCTGGGGGATTTCATCGAACAACTGGTCGATGCTATCGACACCAATGGCCTGCAACATTTCGCGGACATCAGTCTCGGTATGGGGAATAAATGCCATGCTTGGTATCCTCTAACTTTCCCTTGGGCGATCAGTCTTGGTCTTCCAACAAGGCCAGGTATTCTTCGGCGCTCATGAGCTCTTCCACTTCACCTTCGCTGTCCAGGCTCATGCGATAGATCCAACCTTCACCGTAAGCATCGGTATTCACCAGCTCGGGGGCGTCGGCCAGGGCCTCGTTCACAGCAGTGACCTCACCGGTCAACGGGCTGTATACGTCGGAGGCAGCCTTCACGGATTCAACCACTGCACAGGCATCGCCCTCGGCCAGGGTCGAGCCCACTTCGGGCAGCTCTACAAAAACCAGGTCACCCAGGGCAGCCTGGGCGTGATCGGTCACTCCCACGGTGCAGGTGCCGTCTTCTTCTATACGAATCCACTCATGATCTTTGCTGTATTTCAGATCGCCAGGAACGTTTGACATGTTTGTTTCTCCCCTCGTGTTCACAGAACTCTGTTAAATCCAGATTAAATGTCGATACAGGCTTTGCCGTTGCGAGCGAAAGGCGGCTGAACCACCTTGGCGTTTAGCAAGCGGCCACGGATATCCACCTGGCAGGTATCGCCAGTCGCGGCGGGAACCCGGGCAAAGGCAATGGATGCACTGAGCGTAGGCGAAAAGGTACCACTGGTCACCTCACCCTCTCCCACGCCTTCCACCACAACACGCTGGTGGCCGCGAAGCACACCCCGATCAAGCAGCACCAGCCCGACCAGCTTGCGCGGCACCCCGGCATCCAGTTGTGCCTGCAGGGCGGCGCGACCGATAAAGTCACGTCCGTCATCTTTCATCACAACGGTCCACGCCAGGCCTGATTCCAGCGGCGTGGTGGTTTCATCCATGTCGGTACCATACAGGTTCATGCCTGCCTCAAGACGCAGGGTATCTCTGGCGCCCAGGCCACAGGGACGAATCCCCGCCTGTACAAAGCGATCCCACACTGGCACCGCTCCCTCCAGAGGCATCACGACTTCGAAACCGTCTTCACCTGTGTAGCCGGTTCGGGCAACGAACCAGTTGTCGATAATTGCAGCACAAAACGGCTTCAGCCCCATGGCAATCTCGCGCCCCTCGGGGCTGAGCAGACTGGCGGCTTTTTCCCGGGCATTGGGACCCTGGACTGCCAGCATGGCGGTCTCGGATTGCTCGGTAACGGTTACGTCGAAGGCCTTCGCCTGGGCACGAATCCATGCCAGGTCTTTCTCGCGGGTGGAGGCGTTCACCACCATGCGGAAAAAGGTTTCGCTCATGTAATAGGTAATGAGGTCGTCAATCACGCCGCCCTGCTCGTTGAGCATGCAGCTATAAAGCGCCTTTCCCGGAACCTTTAACCTGGATACATCATTGGCCAGCAAGTGTGACAGGAACGCTCGCACCCGGTCGCCTTCCAGGTCCACCACGGTCATGTGAGAGACATCAAACATTCCGGCATCGCGCCGAACCGCATGGTGCTCTTCCATTTGGGAGCCATAGTGAACGGGCATATCCCAGCCGCCGAAATCCACAATCCGTGCGCCGGCTTCAACATGCGTGTCGTAATAGGGGGTACGTTGTCCCATTCAAGGTCTCCAAAACAGAATACACAGCGAACTCGAGACTCTTCAGTCTCGCCGCCCCTCTGTCCTGAAACCTGAGAGATCGGGCGTCCAGATCAGGACACCGAGCCCCTTCGGTGGGCAGCTTATGCCGCCACTCTCCAGAGCCAATCCGTCTTCCCTGTCCGTTTGCCTGAGCGTTTCCGGGCTGGTTGCGCCTTCGGCGTCCCATTTCGCACCGACTTGGTACAAACGGGATCTCTCCAGGGGAGCCGTATGATTGGAATGAATAATAATAGCCCATCCGGTCCACGTCCTCTACTGTTGCCCTGAGCCGCGGCCTTGCTCACAATGAGCAGCTTAAGAAACGTTGAAAATATTACGATTTCGGTGACATTCACTATGAAGAGACTGCTGTTTATTACCCTGTTCTGCCTGACTGGTTCGCTTTTTGCGCAATCCCCCCTGGATATTGAAGCCGAAACCGCCAAGCTGCACAGCCTGTTCGAGCAGGCCTGGGAATACGATCTAAAACGAAATCCGGAGATGGCCACCCGGCTGGGCGATCCCCGCTACAACCACCGCTGGACGGATTATTCCGCCGCGGCCCAGAGCGAAAATCATCTGGCCGAGGGACAATTCCTGGTCCAGCTTTCCAAGGTGAACAGGGACTTGCTCCCGGACGAAGAGCAACTGAATTTCGATCTTTTCGAACAGGCCTACCAGCAGCGCATGGAGGCATGGACGTATCGCACCTGGCTGATGCCCCTAAACCAGCGTGGTGGCGTACAAAGCGCCGACCAGTTGGCAGCGGCCGCGCCTTTTACGTCCCTTAAGGACTATGCGAACTGGATAGCCCGCCTGAGAAGCATCGGCATACTGGTGCAGCAGAATATCGCCTTGATGCGCCAGGGCATTGCCGAGGGCTGGGTGCAGCCTCGGATCATCATGGAAAGAATCCCTGCCCAGATCGAACAGCAGCTGGTCAGTGACCCGACCAGCAGCCCATTCTACAAACCCTTCCTGGAGTTTCCCGATACGGTCAGCCCGAACGACCAGGACAGACTGCAGCAAATTGCCCGCAAGACTATCGTGGAGGTCGTGATTCCCGCCTACCGTGACTTCCACAACTTCTTTGTCAACGAATACCTGCCGGCCTGCCGCAACACGGTTGGCGCATGGGACCTGCCTGACGGGCGAAGTTTCTACGAATTCAGGACGCGACATTACACCAGTACAGACCTGACACCGGACCAGATTCACCAACTGGGTCAGGACGAGGTAAAGCGCATCCGTGGCCAGATGCAGGAAATCATTGAGGAGCTGCAGTTCGAAGGCAGTTTCAGCGATTTTCTGAACTTCCTGCGCAGCGATCCCCAGTTCTATTACGACGACCCCCAGGACCTGTACCAGGCCTACCTGGCCACCAGCAAACGAATAGATCCGGAACTGGTGAAACTGTTTGGCAAGTTACCCAGGACACCTTATGGCGTGCGTCCAATACCCGAGGCCAGTGCACCCGACACCACCACCGCCTATTACATGCGTCCCGCCGCCGATGGCAGCCGCGCAGGCTACTACTACGTAAACCTGTACCGCCCGGAAACCCGGCCCAAGTATGAAATTGAAGTCCTGACGGTCCACGAGGCCATGCCCGGCCATCATCTTCAAATCGCCCTGGCACAGGAACTGGGTGAGATCCCGAAATTCCGTCGCTACCAGGGCGCCACCGCCTTTGTAGAGGGCTGGGGCCTGTATAGCGAGAGTCTCGGCGCCGAACTTGGGCTATACAAGGACCCCTACTCGCGCTTCGGGCAGCTGACCTATGAGATGTGGCGGGCAGTCCGACTGGTTGTGGATACCGGCATTCATTACCGCGGCTGGTCTCGTGAGCAGGCCATCGATTTCTTCAAGGAAAACGCCGCCAAGAGTGAACTGGATATCGTCAACGAAATCGACCGCTACATTGCCTGGCCTGGCCAGGCGCTGGCCTACAAGATCGGAGAAATCCGAATCAAGCAGTTACGTGAAACTGCCACTACCAGGCTGGGTGCCGCATTTAATGTAAAAGAGTTTCATGACGTCCTGCTTAGCGCAGGCGCCCTGCCACTGGATTTGCTGGAAAAACGCATGCAGCGATGGATGACAGACAAGATGCTGGAAATTCAAATAGAAGAAAACAGCCAATGAGCGACTTGAATCAACGACACTGCGTTCCCTGCGAGGGCGGCATACCCGCACTGGACAGAAGCCAGGCAGAAGCCTTACTCAAGCAGATCGATTCCGGCTGGGAATTAAGCGAGGACGGCCTGCAGATCGCGCGGACATTCCACTTCAAGGGTTATTACAAAACCATCAGTTTTGTGAACGCCGTGGCGTGGATCGCCAACAACGAGGATCACCATCCGGATATGGAAGTGGGATACAGCCGTTGCGTGGTGCGATACACCACTCACGCGATCAAGGGATTGTCGGACAACGACTTTATCTGCGCGGCAAAAATCGACGCCCTGGTCAGCTAGGGCTGCAAGCAAGCGGCCCGGTATTTTCCGGACCCGGCCGTTCAGATGCCCAGTTTGCTCAACTGGTCCATGATGCGCCCCAGGGTCATGGTCAGCGTGGGATGGGAATCCTCGAACTCCCGTAACGCATCCATGGCACTCTCTACCAGGGTCTCTGGTTCATCGTCTTTCTGACCGGCGATGCTGCGTTCGATAGAGCCTTTGAGATCTTTCAACTGACGTTTCAGATCATCGCTCTCCAGAGCCTCGTTCTCGATCTGCTCTTCCAGTTCCTGCAGCAATTTTTCCAGTTTCTGGGTGGGCATATGCGTTTACTCCTTCAGATACTACGTCCGAGCGGCTATGCAACGGCCCAGCGCGGGAGATCCCCCGCCAGTCCCATGGCCCTGCGAACAAATAATTCTTTCGCCAGCGGCGTGCGGCCAAGCAGGTCCACACCGATCTTGCGAAGATAAGGCAGGGGTCCGCTGCCAACCTTGTAGGCGCGTCCCAAGCCGTCTATCGCCGCCAGCATGGCAAGGTTCTCACCCTTTCGCCAGCGTTCATATTTTCTGAGGCAGCGCGCATCACCAGGGTCCTGCCCCTGGCAAAGAGATTCCAGGAACACCTCCGCCATGACCGCCACATCCAGGTAACCAAGATTCACGCCCTGCCCCGCCAGCGGATGCACCGCATGGGCGGCATCCCCGATCAAGGCAAACCGCTTATCCGTGTACCGGGTCGCATACTGGGCGCCTAATGGAAAGGCCGCTCGCTTAGCTGTGGCAACCACCTTTCCAAGCACATGGCCACTGGCCTCGCTCAGCGCCTCCAGGAAGGCGTCGTCGCCCAGCGCGAGCAAGGCGTCGGTGTCTTGCTCCGGTGTAGACCAGACAATCGAGATACTGCCGTCGCACAAGGGAAGAAATGCAAGAGGACCACCGGGCAAAAAACGCTGAAAAGCCGTGTCCTTGTGAGCGCGCTCGGTTCGTATCGTGGTGACGATCGCCCGCTGCTGATAACTCCAGCCCCGGGTGGAAATACCCATCATGGAACGGGTCGGCGATCCTGCGCCGTCGGCCCCCACCAACAGCCTGCCGGCTATGGTTCCATGGCCGCCCGCAATCACCGTAACTTGCGCAGGCTCAACACCCACCGCCTCTACCGCAGCCGGGATAAGCACCACGTTGGGAAGTTGCTCCAGGCGGCTGGCAAGGGCCCACTGCACCAGGGCATTTTCAATAATATGGCCCAACTCGGACTCGCCTACATCCTCGGCACCAAAGCTCAGCCCGCGGCCAGGATCATCTCCTTCCCAGACAATCATCCGACGGTAAGGTGAAATTCGGCCTGCTGCGATCGCCGACCATGCGCCGGCATGCCCAAGCACAGCCTGGGACGCCCGGGAAATCGCCGACACTCTCAAGGCCCAACTCTTGTCATCCGGAGGGCTTTCGGGTGGCCGTGGCTCCAACACGCAGACCCGGATTTCCGGAGCTTGTGCAGCCACCAGGCAACCCAGTGCGGAGCCGACCATTCCGCCACCGGCAATGATCAGGTCGAAATCTGTCCTGCCCACTGCCTTCATAAAAGGGGTACTCCCCGGGCCAGGCGCGGCAGTCGGCCTGCCCGACCCATGGTATGACGGGCAAACAGTTTCTTGGCGCCGGGCACCAGGTCAAAGGACAACAAGCCGGCACTGCGGGCCAATTTCACCGGAGCCAGGGAACTGGTAAACAGACGCACCAGCCCGTGGGTAAATCCCAGCACCTTGTCCTGGTCCTCACGTCGCCACTGCATGTACTGCTCCAGCATCGCCGGAGTACCGGGATCCACACCTTCCAGGGAAGCCATCACCTCGGCAAGAGCCGCCACATCCCGAAGACTGAGGTTGAAACCCTGGCCAGCCACCGGATGAAGGTTGTGGGCAGCGTTACCCAGGACCACCAGGCGCTGGGCAAGTTGTTGCCGCGCCTTGACTCGATACAGGGGGTAGCTTGATCGCTCTCCTGCCACCAATAAGCGGCCCAGGCGATAGCCGAAGTGTTCCTGCAGCCTCAGCAGAAAACTCTCGTCATCAAGGCCCATGATCGATTCCGCCAGTTCACGCTTGACGGTCCAGACAACGCTGCAACGTTTCTCTCCAAGGGGAAGCACCGCCAGCGGGCCACTCTGGGTGAAGCGTTCATACGCCTGACCCTGGTGACCCTGCTCCGGCGTCACATTACAAATGATCGCGGTCTGCTGGTAATCCAGGACATCCGAATCGATACCCGCCATTTCACGGGTTATCGAGCGCGCACCATCAACCGCAACAACCAATCGAGCGCCCACTGACAGTACCTGGCCATCAGCCTGCTCCAGGTCCAGTTCCACTGCGTTTTCGCCGGGCTGCATGGAAACAAGTTTTGCAGGCATGAAACTTTGCAGGTTGGATTGGGCCGGCAGGCGCTTCCACAAGGCCTTGCCAACACTGCGATTAGGTACCACGTAACCCAGGGCCGGCACGCCCTGCTCCCGGGCGTCTATCCGCGCGATGCCCGGACGACCCTGCTCGGAAACGTGAATGCGTGTAATCGGCGATGCGTCAGCTTCCATGTCCTGCCAGACACCCATGGTGTTCAGAATTACCTGGCTACCATGAGATATCGCCGTGCAGCGATCATCGTAGCTGGGCTGTGCATCGCTGTCGGGGGCAAACGCTTCTACCAGGGCCACCCGCAGGGGCAAGGGCGACAGGGCAACAGCCAGACTGGCCCCCACCATGCCGCCGCCAACAATGACGAGATCAAAATCCCTGTCCACGTTTCAGGCTACTCCCGGACGGCCTCAGGCAAGCTTTCCCGTCCTGGTCATGAGTTGTTCAATATCGGCGACTTCCTTGGGCGCATCGTGGCTAAGTACATCGTGCCCATCCTTGGTGACCAGTACGTCATCCTCGATACGCACACCGATGTTCCACCATTTCTTGGCAACGCCCTTGGTGCCGGCGGCAATGTATATACCCGGCTCGATGGTCAAGACCATTCCCGGCTCCAGGACCCGCCACTCGTCCCCCACCTTGTAATCACCCACGTCATGTACATCCAGCCCGAT
>JAOTSW010000037.1 GCA_029864735.1 Chromatiales bacterium
GCCCAGGCTTTCCAGGCAACTTTCCAGGTCCGGGTGTTCAATCACATGGGCCATTTGGTGATAATCCAGCCCGGCCCGCTTTACCCTGGACGCGCTGAGTTCGAAACCAAGAGGGTGAACAAGGTGCAAGGTCGCGCCCGAATTGGCGCAAAGGCGTATCATGTTGCCGGTGTTAGGCGGGATTTCTGGCTGGTATGCAATCAGATGGAACATGCTTGAAATAGCGCCCACGGGCGCCCGGTTGATTGAAGAGAACAGACATTATGACCACAGCGATTGAGAATTGCCCCGAAAATATTGCGACTTCCCTGTGCGGGTTGCGACTCGACTCCCCGATTGTGTTGCTTTCGGGCTGCGTGGGATTTGGCGAGGAATACACCCGGGTCGAGGGCTTTTCAAATCGCCAGGTCGGCGCTGTAGTGCTCAAGGGCACTACCCTGGAACCCCGTCCCGGCAATGCCCCCCACCGGGTGTACGAAACGCCCATGGGGATGCTCAACGCGATTGGATTGCAGAACCCCGGGACCCACAAGGTGGTAACCCAGATTTTGCCTTCCCTGGATTTCAGTGAAACCCGTTTCATTGCCAATGTCTGTGGTTCGATCATCGAAGACTACGTGGAGGTCACACGACTGTTTGATGATTCCCCCATAGATGCTATCGAAATCAATATTTCCTGCCCAAACGTAAAGGAAGGCGGCGTCGCCTTCGGCAACGTGCCGGACATGGCGGCGCGCGTAGTAGAGGCCTGTCGCAAGGTAACCAGCAAGCCCCTGATCACCAAGCTCTCACCGAATCAAACAGACATCGCCGAAGGCGCCCGACGCTGCATCGAGGCCGGCAGTGACGCCTTGTCGGTAATTAATACCGTAATGGGCATGGCGATTGATGCCGAAAGCCGCAAACCTGTGCTGGGAAATGTCCAGGGCGGCTTGTCCGGACCGGCAATCAAGCCCATCGCGTTGCTGAAAGTTCACCAGGTTCGCCAGGTGGCGGCGCCCCATGGAATTCCCATCATTGGCCAGGGGGGCATCATGACCGCCAAGGACGCGCTGGAATTTATCATTGCCGGCGCCGATACCGTGGGCGTAGGTACTGCCTTGTTCTACGACCCCTTGCTGTGCAAAAAGATCAACCAGGGAATCAGCGACTACCTGACCCGGCACAAGATCGAAAACGTTGCTGACCTGGTGGGCACACTGGACCTGGGCAAAGACGCAGAACTGGGCGCCTGCTATTCCTGCTAGGCGTCGGTTTCCTCGTCCAATCCCAGTTCACGGATTTTTCTGCTCAGGGTATTGCGTCCCCAGCCCAACAGCCTCGCTGCCTCCTGGCGCTTGCCTTGCGCTGCCGCCAGGGCTTGCTCAATCATCACGGTCTCAAAGGCAGGGCCTGCCCTGGCCAGCAAATCCGTCTCTCCACGAGCAAGAGCCTGTTTCACCCAGTGGGCCAGTCCGTCTGTCCAGTCAGTCCCGGTTCCCACCTCGGCGGCACCGCCCAGTTCTTCAGGCAAATCCTCCAGGCGAATATCCCGCCCCGGAGCGGTAACCGTCAGGCGGCGACAGATATTTACCAGCTGGCGAACGTTTCCAGGCCAGTCGAAACTCACCAATCGGTCAAGCACCTCCGAGGTCAATACCTTGGTTGGCACTTCCAGCTCACCAGATACCACGGCGAGGTAGTGCTCCAATAGTGTCCGAATGTCTTCCCGACGCTCACGCAGCGGCGGAATCTCAATACGCATCACATTCAGTCGGTGATACAAGTCCTCGCGAAACGCACCCCGGGCGACATTATTTGCCAGGTTCTGGTTAGTGGCGGCAATTACCCGCGTATCCACCCTGATAGGCCTTTGCCCGCCGACCCTGAAAAACTCGCCCTCAGCCAGGACCCGTAACAAGCGTGTCTGCAACCCCGGCGCCATATCACCGATCTCATCCAGGAACAGTGTCCCGCCGCTGGCCTGCTCGAAACGCCCGATGCGTTGCCGGTCAGCTCCGGTAAAAGCGCCGCGTTCATGGCCAAATAATTCAGACTCCAGAAGGTCCGCCGGGATGGCCGACGTATTGAGCGCCACGAAAGCCTGGGCGGAACGCGGGCTGTGCTCGTGCAGTGCCTGGGCAACCAGTTCCTTGCCGGTTCCAGACTCTCCGGTAATCAGGACCGTCATGCTGGATCCCGATAAGCGGCCTATGGCGCGGAACACACCTTGCATTGCAGGGGCCTGCCCCACGATAGAAGACAGCGCCGGCCGGGGCTGCGCCCGGGGCGCGTCCGCCTCAGACTGGGCCAGACCGCGACGAACCAGCTCCACCGCCTGGTCGATGTCAAAGGGCTTGGGCAAATATTCAAACGCGCCGCCCTGGTAGGCGCTCACGGCGCTATCCAGGTCGGAATGTGCCGTGATAACGATCACCGGAACCCGGGGCAGCCTTTCTTGCACAGCCGCTAACAAGGCCAGTCCGTCAGCACCCGGCATGGAAATATCGGTTACCAGCAAGGATGGCTTCTGACCCTGGTCCATGGCCTCCAACACCGATTCAGCATCCTCGAAACATCGGTTGCCGATATCCGCCCTCTCCAGGGCCTTTTGCAGGACCCAGCGTATCGCGGTGTCGTCATCCGCCACCCAGACTATGGGCTTGGTGTCATTCATCAGAGCTATCCATTGCGGTAGACATCGGCAGTAGCACCTGGAATACAGTGTGCCCCGGGCGGCTGGAGAATTCTATGAGCCCATCGTGCCGATTCACCAGTTCCTGGGAAATTGACAGCCCGAGGCCCGTCCCCTTGCTCCGTGAGGTAACTAATGGGTAAAACAACGTCTCGGCCACCGAGGGATCGACTCCCGGGCCATTGTCCTGGAATTCAATACTCGCCACCATTCGATACCGCTGGTGGCCCAGGGTGAAATTACTCAGGACCCGGGTGCGCAGCACCAGCTCGCCCTCCTCGCCCAGTGCCTGCACCCCATTGCGCGCCAGGTTCAAAAACACCTGGGTCATCAAATCACGATCCATCTCCAACGGTGGCAAAGACAGGTCAAAATCCGGAACAAGATTGACTCCCGACGGTACGTCAGCGGCCACTAATTGGAACACGTGATCCAGTACTTCGTGCAAGTCGCAGGGGCGTCGGTCCAGGGGGCGGGTAGGCCCCAGCATACGGTCTATCAGATCGGCCAGGCGATCCACTTCCCGAACCATGACCGTGGTGTATTCGGCCAAGTCCGACTCAAGCAACTCACCCTGCAATAATTGGGCGGCGCCCTTGAGACCGCCCAAGGGATTCTTAATCTCATGGGCAAGTTGGCGAATGATTTTGCGGGAGATGCCGTGTTGCTGCATCAAGTCAGCTTCCTTGCTGATTCGTCTCAGGCGTGTGGTGTCCTGAAATTCCAGCATCACCCCATCGGGCTGTTCTTGCGTTTGAAAAATCGACGCCGAGCAATCCACGCCCAGGGGCTGAGTCGGCATTTCTCGCGGCACGAGCTCCAGGTCGCGCCCTGCCACGGCAGTCTGCGTTTCCAAAACCCGGCCGGCGATGGTCTCCAGATCTGTGCTATTGAGAAAAAGACGGGAAAGCGGATGTCCGCCGGCCTGCTTGGCGCTCAGTCCAAACATTTCCTCGGCAGCGGGATTCATGAATTGAACGCGCAGCCCGGCGTCCAACGCGAGCACCGCTGTTGTCAGGTGCTCAAGAACTTGACTGGAATAATTCTGTGTTGCGTCCGTCACTACGACCGTGGCTGCTTCCTGGGCTGGGCAATATTCTGTCGAATGTGGAACGTCCGGACACCGGATTGCTGCACGGTATTGCCGTCGGCATCCACCACCGTGAGCTGGGCGGAATGGGTTCCGCGAAAGACGCCGTCGATCTGGAAGCTGCGGCTGCGGACAGGTTTGTCGGTGACGTCCTTGCCATCGATTTGTAATCGCAGAAAATGGTCAGGTCTCAGGGCCGGGACAATCGCCACCTGCATGCTCATGCGGGTCTCGATGTTGAACAGCACTTCTTCCTCGTAGGGCGAAACAATTTCTACGCTGTCGTATTGAAAATCCCCAGTGTCCGAGGCGGGCGTTTCGCGGGCCACGGACGGTGGTGCACTGCTGTAGCCCTGGGCGGTACCGAGCTCCACTTCCGTGGCGCCCTCGTGAGGCATATCCGAATAGTGCACAACGCCCTGGTCATCCACCCAACGATAAGTGGTTGCGGAAACCCCGAAGGACATAGTCAAGAGAATGAGAGTCAATACAATTTTCATGATCCAGAGCATACTCCCTGTACACGCATTTACAAAAAAAAACGGCGAAACCCGGGGGTTCCGCCGCTTATTTTGCCAATCAGCTCACACTTTAGAGACTGTAGTACATCTGAAATTCAACCGGATGGGTGGTCATACGCAGGCGTGTGACTTCTTCCGTCTTCAATTCAATGTAGCTATCAATGAGGTCATCGGTGAACACGCCGCCGCCCTTGAGGAACTCGCGATCCTGGTCCAGGCACTCAAGCGCCTGCTCCAGCGAGTACGCCACTTCCGGAATACCCTTCGACTCCTCGGGAGGCAGGTCATACAGGTTTTTGTCCAGCGGATCACCGGGGTGAATCTTGTTCTGAATGCCATCCAGGCCGGCCATCATCATGGCGGAGAACGCCAGGTAAGGATTGGCCATGGAGTCAGGGAACCGCACTTCGATGCGACGGCCCTTGGGGTTGGCGATATAAGGCACACGAATTGACGCTGAACGGTTGCGGGCCGAGTAGGCCAGCTTCACCGGCGCTTCAAATCCCGGTACCAGGCGCTTGTAGCTGTTGGTGCTGGGGTTGGTGAATGCATTCAGCGCCTTGGCATGCTTGATGATGCCCCCGATGAAATACAGGGCCGTGTCAGACAAACCACCGTAACCGTCACCACTGAACAGGTTCTCACCGTCCTTGGCCAGGGACATATGCACGTGCATTCCACTACCGTTGTCACCCACTACAGGCTTGGGCATGAAGGTCGCGGTTTTACCGAAACCATGGGCCACGTTGTGCACCACGTATTTCAGGACCTGCACTTCATCACTCTTGCGTACCAGGGAGCCATATTTCACACCGATCTCACACTGGCCGGCGGTTGCCACCTCGTGGTGATGCACTTCGGTCTCGATACCCATGTCATGCAGCGCCAGACACATGGTGGAACGGATGTCATGAAGCGAATCGACAGGGGGAACCGGGAAATAGCCGCCCTTCACGCCGGGGCGGTGCCCGAAGTTGCCGTCCTGATAGACCTTCTTGGAGTTCCAGCCGGCTTCGCTGGAGTCGATCTCGTAGAAAGCGCCGCTCATTTCAACGCCCCAACGAATGTCGTCAAACACGAAGAATTCGTTTTCAGGGCCAAAATAGGCGGTATCCGCAATACCGGTAGATTTCAGATAGGCTTCGGCGCGGCGAGCCAGGGAGCGCGGGTCGCGAACATAACCCTGCATGGTGGCCGGTTCGATAACGTCGCAACGCAGATTGATGGTGGCATCTTCGGAAAACGGATCCACTACAGCGGAATCGGGGTCCGGAAGCAGGATCATGTCTGACTCCTGGATTCCCTTCCAGCCGGCGATAGACGAACCATCGAACATCTTGCCGTCTTCGAATGTGTCCTCGTCCAACTGGCCGACCGGCACGGTGACATGCTGCTCCTTGCCCTTGGTATCGGTGAACCGTAGGTCGACAAACTGGATTTCTTTCTCTTTGATCAGTTTCAGAACGTCAGCGGCGCTCATGGGGTGGTCTCCTTGCATTCAAGCCATGTCAGGACCCGCCCCGGATTGGGGCGGAAAATCAATTCTCTTTGGGTTTGCACGAAGCGTGCCAGCTCGGTACACGGCAAGCTGTCGTTAATTATAGCCCTTTTCACCTGTCGGCGTGGTCTGCGGATGCACCCCTTTGGTGCGATGTTCGGGGCGTCACGCACCATTTTGGCCCAGTCATCTCCACAGGGTCCTGTACTGGGTTTGCTCCCCACCAGTATAATTGCGGGTTTGCACTCAAGCGGATTGAATTTGTGGACGTTGCCAAGCAAAAACCCCAGACTTTCCAGGAACTGATTCTTGCCCTCCAGCAATTCTGGGCCGGTCACGGCTGTGTATTGATACAGCCCTATGACATGGAAATGGGCGCGGGCACCTTCCACGCCGCTACCTTCTTGCGATCCCTGGGCCCCGAGCCCTGGAATGCCGCCTACGTGCAGCCCAGTCGCCGCCCTACTGACGGTCGTTATGGAGACAATCCGTTCCGGCTGCAGCACTACTACCAGTTCCAGGTAGTCATGAAGCCCTCGCCGGATAATATCCAGGACCTTTACCTTGATTCGCTCAAGAACCTGGGGCTGGATCCCCTGGTGCATGACATTCGTTTCGTTGAAGATAACTGGGAATCACCGACCCTGGGTGCCTGGGGACTGGGCTGGGAAGTTTGGCTGAACGGCATGGAAGTCACCCAGTTCACGTATTTCCAGCAAGTTGGCGGGTTGGACTGCAGGCCTGTCACCGGCGAGATCACCTACGGTCTCGAACGCATTGCCATGTACCTGCAGTCGAAGGAAAGTGTCTTTGACCTGGTTTGGACCGAAGGTCCCCAGGGCGTGGTGACCTACGGCGATGTCTTCCACCAGAATGAGGTCGAGCAGTCGACCTACAATTTTGAAAAAGCCCCGGTGGAATACCTGTTCGGACACTTCGACCATTGCGAGAAGCTGTGTCACTCACTGATCGAAGATCAGCTTCCACTGCCCGCCTATGAGCGTGTGCTGGAGGCATCACATGCCTTTAACCTTCTGGACGCACGGCACGCAATTTCGGTTACCGAGCGTCAGCGCTTTATTTTGCGCGTCAGGGAAATGGCCAAGGCGGTAGCCGAGGCCTACTACCAGCGGCGCGAGGCACTGGGCTTCCCCATGCTTGGCGCAAGCCAGGGGGAGAGCGGCCATGAGTGACGCAGGCATGAATCGCAGCAATTTCCTGGTCGAAATTGGAACCGAGGAACTACCGCCCAAGGCCTTGCGCGCGCTGTCGGCAGCATTGACCTCGGGCATCAAGAAAGGACTGGAGCAGGCTCCGTTGGCCCATGGTGAAATTATCGCCTATGCGACGCCGCGCAGGCTGGCGGTGAAAGTGCTGGCAATGCAGCAGCGCCAGGCAGACAAGAGCGTCACCCTGAAAGGGCCTCCGGTCAAAGTCGCTTTTGATGCCGAGGGAAATCCAAGTCGCGCGGCCACCTCTTTCGCAGAGAAATGCGGCGTGGATGTGAAAGACCTGGAGCAAGAAGATTCTCCCAAGGGTGCGTGGCTTGTTTATCACGGTGTAGAGAAGGGTCAGGGTGCCGAGACTCTGTTGCCACAGATTGTGCAGGCGTCACTTGATGCCTTGCCGATACCCAAGCGAATGCGTTGGGGTGACGGCGACGCAGAATTCGTGCGTCCGGTTCACTGGATCGTGATGATGCTGGGCAGTGAGGTGATTCCCGCCCGGATACTCAGCGTCAATTCGGATCGCCTGACCCGTGGACACCGCTTCCACAGCGCCGGCACGATTTCCCTTGCCCATGTTGATGAGTATCCGACGCGACTGGAAAAAGAAGGACATTTGATCGCCAGCTTTGATCAACGTCGTTCGCGTATTGAGGAGCTGGTTGCCGAGCAGTCCGCTGCGGTGGGCGCAACGGCCGTGTTTGACGATGCGTTGCTTGACGAGGTCTGCGCACTGGTGGAATGGCCGGTGTCCTTGAGAGGCAAAATTGACGAGCGTTTTCTGGCATTGCCAAGAGAAGTGTTGATTGCCACCTTGCAGGAACACCAACGTTATTTTCCATTACAGAAATCTGACGGCACGTTGCTGCCCCAGTTCATTGCCATAAGCAATCTGCAAAGCCGAGAGCCCAACCAGGTCGTCGAGGGAAATGAACGCGTGGTTCGGCCGCGCCTGGCGGATGCAGATTTTTTCTGGACCACCGACAGAAAACAGAGTCTGGCAGACCGGCAGTCAGGTCTGGACAACATTGTGTTTCAGCACAAACTGGGAAGTATTGGCCAGAAGAGCTTTCGTGTGGCACAACTCGGCAAACAGTTAGCCGGAGAACTTGGGGTGGACCAGGAGCTGGTAACGCGTGCTGCACTGCTTGGCAAGTGCGATCTGGCCACCAACATGGTAGGAGAATTTCCTGAATTGCAGGGCACCATGGGCCGCTACTATGCGGAAGCCGATGGTGAAGAAGCACAGGTCTGTGCCGCTATGGAGGAACAATACCTGCCGCGGTTTGCGGGAGACGCGTTGCCTTCGGGGGCAGTAGGCCAGGTTCTGGCTGTCGCTGACAAGCTGGATACCCTGTGCGGTATTTTTGCCATTGGTCAAAAACCCAGCGGCAGTCGGGATCCCTTCGGTTTACGCCGTGGTGCGCTGGGTTTAATGCGTATCATTATCGAGTGCGAACTTGATCTGAACCTTCAGCAGGCTATCGAGAAAGCGCTGTCATTGCAGCCGCTGGAAAAACTTGATGGTGCATTGGCGGCAGAGGTATACCAGTACGCCATGGAGCGACTTAGAGCGTATTACCTTGAAGAGTCCGGCAGCGGAATTACCGGAGATATGTTCGAAGCTGTTCTTGCCAGGCAACCGGAAAGTCCGTTGGACTTTCACCAGCGCCTGGGTGCAGTGCGTGCATTCAGTGCTATGGCCGAGGCAGAGAGCCTCGCCGCTGCAAACAAGCGGGTTAGCAACATCTTGCGCAAGTCCGACGACCCGGTTTCCAACACGGTGGACCAAGGTCTTTTTCAGCTGGAAGAAGAGCGGCTTCTTTTCCAGGGACTCGAATCACTGGGCGCCCAGGTGGAACCTTTGCTAAGCGCACGCCGTTATACCGAAGCGCTTACCGCACTGGCCGCTCTGCGGGTTCCGGTAGACGCTTTTTTTGACAAGGTCATGGTGATGGATCCGGATCCGGCGCTCAGGGCAAATCGCCTGGCCTTGTTGGGAACCATGCAGACGCTGTTTTTGTTCATCGCCGACCTGTCCTTGTTGAAGGCAGGCGAATGACTAAACTGGTTATCCTGGACAGGGACGGCGTAATCAACGCTGACTCTCCGGAATACATTAAGTCCGCTTCGGAGTGGGTGGCCTTGCCACACAGTCTTGAGGCCATCGCAAAACTTCGCCGTGCCGGGTTCACTGTGATTGTGGCCAGCAACCAGTCCGGTCTCGGACGTGGTTTATTTGATGCCGATGCATTGGCATCGATACACGAAAAAATGCGGCGTGAAGTGCGTCATCACGGCGGCGACATATCCGCAATTTATTTTTGCCCCCATCGTCCGGATGAGGACTGCGAATGTCGTAAACCACGTCCCGGTTTGCTGCAGCAGATTGCCAAAGACCGGCAGATAACCCTGAAGAATGTGCCGGTCATTGGAGACTCTGCCAGAGACCTGGAGGCAGCACGTGCAATCGGTGCGCGACCAATACTGGTGCTTACGGGTAACGGCAGGAAGACTCTGGCCTCGGGCATCCCGGTGGATGAAGTATTTGAAGACCTGGAGCAGGCGGCCGATGCATTGATCAGTGAATCCTGAGATGAAGTACTTGTTGTATTTCCCTCGCTCTCTGTTGTTCACCACACTGATGGTCTTGACGGTGTTCTGGTATTCCTTCCTGATTACTATTCTTGTCCCGTTCAAGGGTCGGCACAAAGGATATATGCTCGCGGTAAGTTGGGTGCGCCTGGTCATGCGCATGCTTAGACGTCTGTGCAAACTGGATTACCGGGTGACAGGCGCGGAGAACATTCCCAAGGGCGGTGCGGTGGTTTACCTGAAGCACTCGTCGGCATGGGAAACACTGGCCGAACTGGTGGTATTTCCCGAGCAGAGCTGGGTGTTGAAAAAAGAAATCAGGTGGATTCCCTTTGTTGGAACCGGCGTGACGGCGCTCAACGCTATCGCCATTGATCGCGGAGCCGGCAGGAAGGCGGTCGCTCAGGTCATCGAACAAGGAAAGCAGCGCCTGGCCAAAGGCTATTTCGTGATGATTTTTCCCGAGGGCACGCGGGTTCCGATTGGCACAAAACGACGTTACGGCGCCAGCGGCGCATTACTGGCAATCGAAGCGGGTGTTCCCCTGATACCGGTGAGTCACAACGCCGGATATTTTTGGCCACGGCGCAGCTGGATTAAATATCCTGGCACCATCGATATGGTGATTGGCGAACCGATATCCTCGGAAGGGAAAACGCCACAGCAATTAAACGCTGAGGCCCGTGCCTGGATCGAGGGAACCCTGGAGAAGCTGCCCAAGCCCCGTTTTTCAGTACAGAAAACGGAGCCTGAGCGCCAATTCTGAGCAAATTCCAGGGGTCTATACGTCGATATTTGCCGCTGAGAGCGCATTTTTTTCGATGAAATCGCGCCTCGGCTCCACCTGGTCACCCATCAGCGTCGAGAATACTTCATCGGCTGTGACGGCATCGTCGATTCTCACCTGCATGAGACGACGTGACTCGGGGTTGATAGTGGTGTCCCAGAGCTGACCCGGATTCATCTCACCCAGACCTTTGTACCGCTGGAAGCTCTGCCCCTTCTTGGCCTGGGTCATAAGCCAGTCCATCGCCACTTCAAAGCTATTTACCGGTGTATTTGCGTCACCCCTTACCACATAAGAGCCTTCTGACAGCAATTCCCTAAGCTCCTCTCCCACTTCGGAAATTCTCCGGTATTCTGGACTTCTGAAAAAGTCCAGCGTGACATGGCGAGGGTGATCCAGGCCATGGGACAAGCGGCAGACATTCATGAAGCCCGGTCCGTCTTCGGGCCCCTGGTCCCAGTCCACCGTATAAGACTCGCTTTCCGCTGTATTGATATTGAGGTTTTCTTTCAACTTTGCGAGCCAGGGCGCACGTTCCGCCGGATCAGACATCAATTCCGCCGTAACCTTCGGTAAATACAGCAATTCACGCAAGAAACGAGAATCATAACGACGCGACCAGCGGGCAATAATTGCCGAAATTTCCATATGCTTGCGGGCCAGGGTTTCCAGCCCTATCCCCTGGATAGGTGGAGCATCGGGGGACACGAACAGGGCGGCCTTATCCAGGGCAACGCTGAGTAACAATGCGTTGAGCTCTGCCTCATCTTTAACATAATTCTCCTGCTTTCCCCGCTTGATCTTGTATAGCGGGGGCTGGGCAATAAATATATGTCCGCGCTCGATAAGCTCTGGCATCTGTCGATAAAAGAATGTCAGCAACAAGGTGCGGATATGGGACCCATCTACATCAGCATCGGTCATGATAATGATCTTGTGGTACCGCAGCTTGTCGGGATTGAACTCTTCCCGCCCGATTCCGCAGCCCAGGGCGGTAATCAACGTACCTACCTCGGCCGACGATAACATCTTGTCAAACCTGGCTTTTTCCACATTCAGGATCTTGCCCTTGAGGGGCAGAATAGCCTGGGTGCGCCGGTCCCGGCCCTGTTTGGCCGATCCGCCTGCGGAGTCGCCCTCTACCAGGAACAGCTCGGATAATGCGGGGTCCTTCTCCTGGCAATCTGCCAACTTACCGGGCAGGCCCGCCACATCCAGGGCGCCCTTGCGTCGGGTCATTTCCCTGGCCTTGCGAGCGGCCTCCCTGGCACGGGCAGCATCAATAATCTTTGAAACCAGCGCCTTGGCTTCCTGGGGTTTCTCCAGCAGGAATTCTTCCAGGCGTTGAGCGGTAACTGCTTCCACTACGCCCTTCACTTCTGAGGAAACCAATTTTTCTTTGGTCTGGGAAGAGAATTTCGGGTCAGGCACTTTCACCGACAATACGGCGGTTAATCCTTCCCGGGCATCATCACCACTGGTACTGACTTTTTCTTTCTTTGCGAGGCCCTCGCGCTCCATATACCCGTTCAGGGTCCTGGTCAAAGCGCCACGAAAGCCGGCCAGGTGGGTACCGCCATCACGCTGGGGAATATTATTGGTGAAGCAATACATGTTTTCCTGATAGGAATCATTCCACTGCATAGCCACCTCCACCACGATATCGTCCTTTTCCGTCTGGAAATGGATTACCGTTGGGTGAACAGGCGTCTTGTTGCGGTTCAGATGCGCTACAAAGGCACTGATACCTCCCTCGTACTCAAAGACCCCGTGTTCTTCCGTTCGCTCGTCTTTCAACTCAATCCGGACACCGGAATTAAGGAAAGACAACTCACGCAAGCGTCGCGCCAGGATGTCGTAGTGGAATTCAATGTTGGTGAATATCTTCGGGCTGGGTCGAAAACGCACTGAGGTACCTGTGGTATCACAGTCTCCTACCACGGTCAGCGGCCCAAGCGGTTCACCCAGGCTGTACTCCTGGCGGTGAATTTTACCTTCCCGCCGAATTGTCAGCTCAAGGTGATCGGACAGCGCGTTCACCACTGACACGCCCACGCCGTGCAGTCCACCGGATACCTTGTAGGAGTTGTCATCGAATTTACCGCCAGCGTGCAGAACAGTCATGATGACCTCCGCGGCCGAGCGGCCTTCTTCGGGGTGCATATCAACAGGGATGCCGCGCCCGTCATCACTGACGGTGACGGATTCGTCCGCATGGATAATGACCTCCAAACCCTTGCAGTATCCAGCCAGGGCTTCATCAATGGAGTTATCCACCACCTCAAACACCATGTGGTGCAAACCGGTGCCATCGTCTGTGTCACCAATATACATTCCAGGCCGTTTTCTCACGGCGTCAAGGCCCTTCAGAACCTTGATATTCTTAGAGTCGTAGGTTTTTGGCTCGGTCATCCCAATATCCCGTAAAGTAATCGACGCATTATAACACTCTTCTAAGCTTACCTTGTTCCACGTGAAACACGGATCCACTCTTAAATTCAGCCAGGGCTTCGAGGCTCAAACCGGTCACAAAACACTGGGAGCCCAGGCCCTGAACCCGCGCCAGCAAACGAGATAGCCGCTCGCCATCCAATTCCGCTGCCGGATCATCCAGCAATAACACTCCCGGACCAGACCGGGTTTCCATCAACTCTACCTGGGCCAGCAATAGTGCTGAGGCCAGCAACTTTTGCTGGCCCCGGGACACCCGGCCCCTCGCCGCCCTTTCATGCACCCGCAATTCAAGGTCAGCCCTGTGAGGCCCAACCAGGGTCGCGCCGAAATCCCGATCCCTTTGGCGACTGTGGGACAAGGCTTCCGCCAATGTGCGATCCACCGCCCAACCGGAGCGATATCTCAACTCCAGGTCACCATCCAGGAAAAACCGGACCCAATCCTGCGCAACAGGCAACAATTCATCTACATAGGCCCGGCGCAGGACATCCAGCGCTTCACCGGCCTGGATCAACTCCGGATCCCAGGCTGACGCCACCTTTGGGTCGGTTTTCAGGGCCTTGTTCCGCTGCTTCAGTGCCCGCTGATACCGCCGCCAGGTTTCCAAAAACGTGTGTTCCACGTGAAACACACCAAAATCAAGGAACTGCCTTCTCCCGCCCGGACCGTCCTCAACGAGCTTGTGGACATCCGGGTCTATCACCTGCACAGGTAAATATTCTGCCAGTTCACCCAGGGATTTTGCCGGTTGGCCGCCTATCCGAACCGTTCTGGTTTCCTTCGCAACTTCCAGGCCCAGCACCAGGGACCGGCCCTTGTGGCCCACCGTGGCGACCAATTGGAAGGCCGGGCTGCCGTCCTTGATCAGTCCATCAGCCTGTGAAGGCCGGAAAGAGCGTCCGCGGCCCACAAAAAACAACGCCTCGAGCAAGCTGGTCTTACCTGAGGCGTTTTCACCAACAATGATATTTCCGTCTGGATGGGGGTCAAACTCCACTGACTCCAGGCACCGGAAATTCTTTATAACAAGTTTTTCCAGCGCCATAAGGTCCTGACCCGCCCGGGGCGGAAACTAGAGACGCATCGGCATCACGACGTATTTGCTACGTGCGCCGCCGGTTTCAGAAATCACGCAGCTGCTGTTTGAGTCGCCAAGAGTGACCTGGACCTCGTCTCCTTCCACAGCACCCAGGGCATCCAGTATGTAGTTCACGTTGAAACCAATTTCGATTTCGTCGCCCTCATACTGAACTTCCACTTCTTCCTCAGCTTCTTCCTGCTCCGGATTGTGGGCCTGCATGGTGAGTAAGCCTGCCTTCAACTCCAGACGAATTCCGCGGTATTTTTCATTGGAAAGAATGGCTGTGCGTTGCATGGCTGCCCTGAGAATACCCCGATCAGCAATCATGACCTGGTTGGCACCCTGGGGAATAACGCGTCCGTACTCGGGAAAACGTCCATCAATCAGCTTGGAGGTAAAGCGAATACTGTCCAATTCGACACGAATATGATTGGATCCAATGCTGAGTACGACATCTGCATCTGAACCCAGGAGCCGCTGCAATTCCAGCACGCCTTTACGGGGAACGATTACCTGCAGACCCTCGCTGCTTTCTTTGCTGTCGAAATCTACTTCACTCAGTGCCAGGCGGTGGCCGTCCGTCGCCACGGCTCGCAAGATATTGTTCTCAACTTCCAATAACAGGCCATTCAGGTAATACCTGACATCCTGCTGTGCCATGGAAAAATGCGTTTTTTGCAATAAGCTGCGAATGGCTTCCTGGGAGATCTTCAGCTTCTGCTGAACATTCATTTCCTCAATGGTCGGGAATTCAGTAGCCGGGAGAGTAGACAAGGTGAAACGACTCTTGCCTGAACGGATGGTCGCCTTGTCAGCCAATACCGATAAATTGATCTTGGCTCCTTCTGGCAACGCCTTACAGATATCCAGTAGCTTCCTGCCGGGAAGAGTGATTTCGCCCTCTTCTTCCACGTTCACCTCGGTACTGGCTACCAGTTCCACTTCAAGGTCTGTGGCAGTAACTGATAAAACACCTTGGCGGGCAACGACAAGCATATTGGCCAGAATGGGCATGGTCTGTCTTCGTTCTACCACACCGATCACAGCTTGCAGGGGTGCAAGTAGTACTTCTCTGTTCGCGCTGAGCTTCATCTTCTCACCCTTAATATATATTCTTTAAGATATAGTACTTATTGTTGTTATTAGTGACAGCTTTTTGTGTGCATAACTAATTTTTATACAATAAAATCAAAGTGTTATGTTCAAATACCCTGGCTAACAACCCCCCGTCTAAAGTCGGTATCAGTTGTGTACGACATGTGGATAAAAACCAGGCCAATTTTTGGACACAGCTTATCCACATCATCCTGTCAGGGTTCTCAACAGGTTTAAATAGTCCTCATCTACCCGACTTTCCATGCCTCGCAGTTCCTTAACCCGCTTGCAGGCATGCATCACAGTGGTGTGATCACGTCCGCCATAGGCATCACCTATCTCTGGAAGACTATGGTTTGTTAGCTCCTTCGACAAGGCCATGGCCATCTGCCGAGGGCGGGTAATCGAGCGACTGCGTCGTTTTGATAGCAAGTCTGCCACCCGGATCTTGAAGTATTCCGCCACGGTCTTCTGGATATTCTCGATTGTCACCAATTTTTCCTGGAGCGCCAATAAATCCTTCAAGGCCTCCTTGGCAAAGTCCAGTGTAATGGGACGTCCCGTGAATTGCGCGTTGGCTTTTACTCTGCGCAACGCTCCTTCCAGTTCTCGAACGTTGGAGCGAATTCGCTTGGCAATAAAAAAAGCCACTTCTTCAGGTAGGCGAATACCCGCCGACTCAGCCTTACTCATCAGGATGGCAACACTGGTTTCCAGTTCTGGTGGCTCAATGGATACCGTCAGGCCCCAGCCGAAGCGGGATTTCAGTCTCTCTTCCAGCCCATTTACTTCCTTGGGATAGCGATCGCAGGTCAAGATTACCTGCTGCTGACCCTCAAGTAAGGCATTGAAAGTATGAAAAAATTCTTCCTGTGAGCGCTCTTTTCCAGCAAAAAACTGAATGTCATCGATTAACAGGGCGTCCAGGCCGCGGTAGGCCCGCTTGAACTCGTTTATGGTGTTGTGTTGCAAGGCACGCACCATGTCGCCCACAAAACGCTCGGAATGCACGTAAGCGACCTTGGCTTCCGGGTTATGGGCCCTGATCATGTTTCCCACGCTCTGCATCAAGTGGGTTTTCCCCAGTCCCACACCACCGTAAAAAAACAGCGGGTTGTAGGCCTGGCCAGGATTTTGCGCAACCTGCAGCGCCGCGGCCCGGGCCAGTTGATTACTTTTACCCTCGACAAAGGAGTCGAAAGTGAATTCCGGATTAAGTCTGCTGCCCAGCAAGTGTGCCGCTTCGGGACGTGGAGTCGGGGGTGCAGTGGTGAAACTTGGCGGAGGTACGGCCTTTTCCCGGGTGCCCACCTCAATCTTCACCTGGATGTTCTTGTCGGCCGAGAATTCCATCACCAGAGTCGAAATCCGATTCATGAAATGCTGATCTATCCAGTTGACCACAAAGCGATTAGGCGCCAGCAGCGTGAGCTGCCCGTCTTCCTCAACCGCTTGCAGGGGGCGAATCCAGGTACTAAATTGCTGCTCGGGCAATTCGTGCTCAAGCTGGCTTATACAGCGGTTCCAGATAGATCCACCCACTTGCTTATTCACTTCTCTGTTGGCTGTGGATAACAGGGGAAAGGCTCGGGAGCATAACCTATCTACGGCAAAGTTATCCACACTGGCGGGCCGAGTTATCCACACCCCCTGGTGGCCCGTTACAACGGAAACACCTAATGATGTTGACCTGTAAGGGTTCAGCCCCTAAAATTGCCTGTTTTACGTCGCGGGGCATCCCCAGCCGGCGGTTAAAGATTTACTGATCAGGTAAGCGACATGAAACGCACATTTCAACCTAGCAACATCAAGCGTGCCCGTACGCACGGTTTTCGTGCCCGCATGGCAACCAAGGCCGGACGTCAGGTCCTGGCTCGTCGTCGTGCCAAGGGCCGCGCGCGGCTCTGCCCCTGATTGACGACGCAACAGACCTAACGGTCCGTCGAAGATCAGATCTATCCCAGACACTTCCCCGCCGGAACCGCCTTACCAGGCCGACTGAGTTTTCTCAGGTCTTCCGTGGGAACGTACGTTCCGCCGATTCGTTTTTTACCGTGCTTGCGCGCGGTAACAGCATTGGGCAAGCGCGCCTGGGAATGGCTATTTCGCGCAAGGCATCGGGAAACGCTGTCCAGCGAAATCGTATCAAGCGGGTTATTCGAGAGTCTTTCCGCATGGCCCGAACCGGGCTACCGGGCGTAGACTTGGTAGTTATGAGCCGCGCTGGGGCAAGGGAGGCTGAAAACAGCCGTCTGCGCCACAGCCTTCAAGAACACTGGCGAAGGATCAAAAGAAAATGCGACGACTCTTCATCGCGTTAATCCGTGCGTATCAGTGGCTGATCAGCCCCTTGCTGGGACCGCGTTGTCGGTTCTCTCCAACCTGTTCCGAATATGCCGTCACCGCCATCACCGAGTACGGTGCGCTGCGCGGAGGTTGGCTAGCACTGCGCCGTATCGGGCGCTGTCACCCATTTAACGCCGGCGGCTGGGATCCTGTGCCGCACAGGCACGAGTAAATTTGAGGACTTGATCCGCATGGATAACCAACGTTTGTTCATTTGGGGTGCTGTGGCACTGGTGTGGTTTTTTCTTTACCAGGCATGGCTTGTCGACCACACGGTGGTACCAGCCCGCTCGATCACCAACGATGTCGCCGGCCAGGCCGCCCAACCCGACCCTGGAGAAATTCCGGTCGCCGCATCGATTGACTCTGCCGAGCTGCCCAGCGTGGCCGCTCCTTCCGGCGCTGATCCTGTTGAGGCCCCTCAGCAGCCGCGAGACAACAGTTATGTTCGGGTTGTCACGGATGTTTATGAGTTGCTGATCAACACCAGCGGTGCTGACATTCAGCAGCTGGAACTAAATCGTTATCCGGTTGCCAAGAACCAGCCGGATGTTCATGTGCGATTACTGGATACCGCCGCAGGACACACCTTTTTGTATCAAACGGGACTGCGTATTCCGGGCGCCGCGGATGAACCTACTCATCTTGCCGCTTACACCAGCGCCAAGTACGAATATCGCCTGGCGGATGGCGAAGCCACTCTTGATGTGCCGTTTACCTGGACTGATGCCAATGGCCTGGTGGTAACCAAGGTGTATACCTTCTCGCGAGGCTCGTACCGAATCGGTTTGAACTACTCGGTGGAGAATCGCAGTAACGTGGATGTCACGGTTGCCCCTTACGTGCAACTGCGTCGTGAAGCGGTGGTTCGCGAGCGCAGCATGACGGACGTGGACAGCTACTCCTACATTGGTCCGGTGATCTACAACGGCGAGAAATATCAGAAGCTCAATCCCGATGACCTGGTTGAAGAGCCGGTCAGCCTGACAGCTACCGGTGGCTGGATCGCATCCATTCAACATCACTTCCTGGTTGCCGCCATTCCCCATACTGGCGACAGCTACGGCTACAAGGTGAATCTGAGCCGTAGCGGACAGGTGCTGCAATCTGCCATTGGCCTGCCCCGGAGTCTGCCCGCTGGACAGAGCACCAGTATCGAGCAGACATTGTTTGCCGGCCCCAAGTTGCAGGACCAGATGGAAGCCACTGCAAACGGACTTAAACTCACCGTGGACTATGGCTGGCTGACCGTTATTTCCCAGCCCCTGTTCTGGGTGCTGCGGAAAATCCAGTCCTATGTGGGCAACTGGGGTTGGTCAATTATTTTGCTGACCATGCTT
>JAOTSW010000038.1 GCA_029864735.1 Chromatiales bacterium
AGAGGCGCCTGCCAAGAAGGCTGAGAAGGCCGCCGAAGAGGCTCCTGCCAAGGCTGAGAAGGCCGCCGAAGAGGCTCCTGCCAAGGCTGAGAAGGCCGCCGAAGAGGTGCCTGCCAAGGCTGAGAAGGCCGCCGAAGAGGCGCCTGCCAAGAAGGCTGAGAAGGCCGCCGAAGAGGCGCCTGCCAAGGCTGAGAAGGCCGCCGAAGAAGCTCCTGCCAAGGCTGAGAAGGCCAAGAAAGCAGCTCCTGCCAAGGCTGAGAAGGCCGCCGAAGAAGCTCCTGCCAAGGCTGAGAAGGCTGAAAAGGGCGAGTAATCGCCCTGGCGTGTGCTTTTTGCCCCGGGGTTTACTCCGGGGCGCTTTCAAAATCAACGAGGATTTTTCGAATGACGGTAACTGCATCAATGGTCAAAGAGCTCCGGGAACGTACTGGAGCCGGCATGATGGAATGCAAGAAAGCGCTGGTCGAGGTCGATGGTGATCTGGACGCCGCTGCAGACAATATGCGTAAGGCTGGTCTTGCAAAGGCCGACAAAAAGTCTGGTCGTATCGCGGCCGAAGGTCGTGTGGTGGTTGAAGTGTCTGAAGACGGTCGCTCAGCCGCCATCGTCGAAGTCAATTCAGAGACCGACTTTGTCTCCGGTGGCGATGACTTCGCCAATTTCGCCCAGTCCATTGCGGCTACCGTACTGGCTAACAGGCCTGCGGATCTGGATGCTCTCAACTCCACCGTAATGACCGGTGGCCAGAGTGTAGAAGATGCTCGTCGTGCCCTGATTGCCAAGGTTGGCGAGAACATCCAGGTGCGTCGTTTCGCTATTGCTGAATCGGATGATGTGCTGGGTTCATATTCTCACGGCACCCGCATCGGCGTGCTGGTATGCATGAAAGGCGGTTCCGAGGAACTGGCCCGTGACGTGGCCATGCATGTGGCTGCCAGCCGTCCCCAGTATGCGGTTGAGTCCGAGGTCCCTGCAGAGCAGGTCGCCCATGAGAAGGAAATTCTCATGGATCAGGCCCGCCAGGAAGGCAAGCCCGAAGAAATCGTTGAGAAGATGGTTGTCGGCCGCCTGAAGAAGTTTTTCGCAGAAATCACCCTCGTGGGTCAGCCTTTCGTTAAAGACCCTGAGATTACCGTGGCCAAGCTGCTCAAGGACAACCAGGCTGAAGTGTTGTCTTTTCTTCGCTTTGAAGTAGGCGAGGGCATTGAGAAGGCTGCCGATAATTTCGTTGAAGAAGTCATGGCCCAGGTCAGGGGCGAATGACGCTACCGATTGCTGTCACATGATAATATGAAAACCAAGAGAGCCCCGCTAATGCGGGGTTCTTTTTAGCCGGAAAATACATTATTACGTACCAAGGTGGATCCCGCTCATGGCAAAACAAGGCGAAAAGCAAAAGCGCATCCTTTTGAAACTCAGCGGCGAGGCCCTGATGGGGTCTTTGGATTATGGAATCGATCCAAAGATGATCGCCCGGGGTGCGGCTGAAATACGCGGCATTATTGAAGAAGGCGTCCAGGTAGGGGTGGTCATCGGTGGCGGAAATATATTCCGCGGCGAAGGGTTGGCAAAGGCGGGAATAGACCGGGTGACAGGGGATCACATGGGAATGCTGGCGACTGTCATCAACGCGCTGGCGCTCCAGGATGCCCTTGAAAGGCTCGGTGTGTTCGCCCGGGTGATGTCCGCTCTGAAGATCAATGAGGTCAGTGAAGACTATATACGCCGTCGTGCGGTCCGCCACCTGGAAAAGGGTCGCGCCTGTATATTTGCGGCTGGAACTGGCAACCCGTTTTTTACTACCGATACGGCAGCCAGCCTGCGGGCTATAGAGATCAACGCTGACTTATTGGTAAAGGCGACCAAGGTTGACGGGGTTTTCACTGCCGATCCTGAGAAAGATCCCAGTGCAAGGCGGTACAAAACCCTGGGTTTCGACGAGGCGTTGAATCGCAAGCTGGGCGTGATGGACGCCACAGCCCTGGTAATGTGCCGCGACAACAACATTCCCTTGCGGGTGTTCAACGTGAACAATGAGGGTGACCTGCTCAGGCTGGTACGTGGAGAGGATGTTGGTACACTTGTCACCAACAGCAACCAAGCGGGATTCGAGGAATGATTAACGATATTACCAAAGACGCCAGGGACCGTATGGGTAAGACCGTGGTTTCCTTTGACACGGACCTGAAAAAGCTTCGTACCGGAAGGGCGCACACCAGTTTGCTGGACCACATTACCGTTGAGTATTACGGAAGCCAGGTTCCGCTTTCCCAGGTAGCCAATGTGGCGGTTGAAGATTCGCGCACACTGACAATCTCTCCCTGGGAAAAGCCGATGGTGGCCGTGATTGAAAAGGCCATCATGACTTCCGATCTGGGCCTGAATCCCGCTACTGCCGGCACCTTGATCCGGGTTCCACTGCCGCCGCTCACAGAAGAGCGACGCAAGGACATGATCCGGATTGTAAGGGGCGAGGCAGAGGGTGCCCGCGTTGCTATTCGGAATATTCGTCGTGATGCCATCGGCCAGATCAAAGAGCTGATGAAGGAAAAGATGATTTCCGAGGACCAAGAGCACAAGGGCGAAGACGACGTCCAGAAGCTCACTGACGAGTTCGTCGCCAAGATCGATACGGTGCTGGCTGACAAGGAAAAGGAATTGCTGGAAGTCTGATTTCCGGTTTGAGTCCAGAAGGGGACGATGAGTGAAAGCATCGCAAGAGCGCGTGGGGCAGGGAGGCGCAGGAATACCGGCCCACGTAGCAATTATTATGGACGGCAACGGGCGTTGGGCCCGGGCCAGGGGTATGCCGCGTCAGGCCGGTCATCGGGCCGGCGTGAAGGCAGCCAGAGAGGTTGTGGAGGCCTGCGGCAGGCGCGGGGTAAAGATCCTGACCCTGTTCACTTTTTCGAGTGAGAACTGGAAGCGGCCCAAGGAAGAAGTAGTCGGGCTTATGCAATTATTTGTCGAAGCCCTGGGAAAACAGGTCCGGGAGTTGCACAAGGAAGGCATCAAGGTGCGCTTTATCGGACAGCGCAGCACCCTGAACGACAAGCTTCGCAAGCAGCTTGAACAGGCTGAGGAACTCACCCGAAACAACACCCGTATGCTGCTCAATATTGCCCTGTCCTATGGCGGTCGTTGGGATATCGTGAACGCGGCAAAGTTGGCTATCGCTGACGCCCAGGCGGGACGCCTGGTTGCCGATGACCTGGATGAGGAGAGCTTTTCTCGTTACCTGTCGCTGTCTGGGCAGCCGGACCCGGATTTATTCATTCGCACCGGTGGTGAAACCCGAATCAGCAATTTTCTGCTTTGGAATCTGGCCTATACCGAGATGGTTTTCCAGGATTGCCTCTGGCCGGATTTCAGCGATGCCAACCTGGATGCGGCCATAGACAGTTTTGCCGGACGCGAGAGGCGTTTTGGCGAAGTACTGGATGCGGCGGGAGCGGAATAAGTGTTGCTCACCCGATTAGCTACGGCGCTCGTGCTCGCTCCAATTATTATTGGGGTGCTGTTTTACCTGCCGGTAGCCTATGGGGTGGCTTTCTTCGGGCTCATGTACCTGGTTGCAGCCTGGGAATGGACTGGTTTCTTCCAGTGCCAGGGATCCATGCAGAAAGCCGGTTTTGTTGTGCTCACGGGGGCGGTATTCGTGCTGGTGGGCTTGCTGGATGCCCGCGGTTTAGGGGCCTGGGTCCTGCACCTGGCACTTCCGGCATGGCTATTGGCCCTGGTATGGGTTCTGCGCTACCCGGTGACTATTCCCAGGTGGCTGAATGCGCTTTTTGGTCTTGTGATTATCTGCCTCGCCTGGCTGGCCATCAGCACCTTGCTGACACGGTACGACCGTGGTCCGCAATGGGTTCTTTATGCCTTCTGTATCGTCTGGTCGGCTGATGTGGGCGCATATTTTGTGGGTCGTACGCTGGGCCGGCACAAACTGGCGCCCCAGGTCAGTCCCGGGAAAACCTGGGAAGGCGTGGCGGGCGGTATGCTGGCCTGCTCGGTTGTGGGTTTCGCTGGTAGTGAGTGGTTTGGCGTTGCCCCGGCAGTCCTCGTGCCCCTGACCCTGCTGTGCGGCATGGTTTCGATTGTTGGAGACTTGGCCGTCAGTGTTTTTAAGCGCAGTGCGGGCTTGAAAGACAGCGGCTGGATATTGCCCGGTCATGGAGGAATCCTGGACAGAATGGACAGCCTGACTGCGGCCGGTCCGTTCCTGGCGCTGGGTCTGATGGTTGTCGGCATTTCCGACTGATTACCCGTTAAACATGTTTGGCGCGTTCTCGTTGGGTGGGCGCCCTGGACTGAATTGCGAAGAAACTGACCCTTTGGCCATGTTTGTAGTCTAAGTAAAGCGAAGAAGGCCTTCAGTGGGTACAATGCCCAGTTGGACCCAAAGTGGGCCCTGGCGATTATGGCTCTCGAGAGCCCCGAAAAGGATAGGCAAGAATTGAGCAACATATTGATTTCAATACTTTCTTTCATGTTAGCGATCAGCGTGCTGGTGGCCGTGCATGAATTTGGCCACTTTTGGGTGGCGAGAAAGGTCGGAATCAAGGTTTTGCGTTTTTCTATCGGATTCGGCAAACCCATTTGGATGAAAAAGGTCGGCCCTGACCAGATGGAACTGGTGTTGGCTGCTATTCCTCTTGGTGGCTACGTAAAAATGCTGGACGAGCGCGAGGGGGATGTTCCCGAGCAGGATCGCCAGCGCAGTTTTAATCAGGCTCCCATGTGGGCCCGTATGGCTGTGCTGGCTGCCGGTCCAGCGGCCAATTTCCTGTTCGCGATTGTCGCCTACTGGATCATGTTCGTTGCCGGCGTGCCTGGTCTGGCCCCCGTGGTAGGTGAGGTGGCGCCTGCCTCCATCGCTGCCGAGGCGGGGATGCGGGACGGGGACCAGATTGTCCAGGTTGGCGGTCAGGTCGTTGATACCTGGGAAGGTACCTTGTTGGTCTTGCTTGATGATTTGCTGGATGACGGGCGTATAGGGATCAAGGTACACAGTGAGGACGGGACATCCCGGGACCTGGTGCTGGATGCGTCGGGGCAAGAGTCCTCGCTTACCGAGCCCGGCGCCTTGTTTAGTGGTCTTGGGATGATGCCCTGGCGGCCAGACTGGCCGGCCCGGATAGAACAGGTGGATGCCGATGGACCTGCCCAGCGCGCCGGAATGCGCAATGGCGACCGAATTGTCGCGGTTGGCGAGGTTCCGGTGGCGGACTGGCCGGAGCTGGTAGAGCTACTTCAAGATCTCGCAGGACAGCAGGTGGTGCTGCATGTTGAGCGTGATGGGGGCCCCCAGGTGCTGACTGTGGATGTGGGCAGCATGGAGCGTGACGGGCGTACAGTGGGGCGCATAGGGGTTGAAGGGGTCAGGCCGGATCCGGTGCCAGAGTCAATGTACGCAAGCACGAATTATGGTGTTCTGGCAGCAATTCCCGTCGCCATGACAAAGACCTGGGATATGTCGGCCCTGACCCTGCGGATGATTTGGAAGATGCTGGAGGGTGTGGTTTCACCCAAGAATATCAGTGGTCCCATCAATATCGCGCAGTACGCCGGTTTTAGCGCCAGCCTGGGGTTTGTCGCCTTTCTAAGTTTCCTTGCGGTAGTCAGTATTAGCCTGGGCATCATAAATTTGATGCCGGTTCCCATGCTTGATGGGGGGCAGTTGCTGTACCATTTCGCCGAACTGGTCACCGGCAAGCCGCTGCCGGAGAGAATCCAGATGGTCGGTCATCAGATTGGACTCCTGATGCTGGCATTACTGATGACGTTTGCTTTTTACAACGATATTGCCCGCCTGCTGGACTAATTGATTGATGCTGACCTCAAGAATAAGAAACATTTTCCTGCGAGCCTTGCTGTTCACGGCGCTTTGCATACCGGTAATGTCGGTAAGCGCCGAAGACCTGATCACGGTAAGGGATATCCGGGTTGAGGGCCTGCAAAGAATTTCCGAGGGCACGGTATTTAATTATCTGCCAGTGAATATCGGCGACACCATGGACAGCAAGCGTATTGCCGAGGCGATTCGCGCTGTCTACGCCACTGAGTTTTTCAAGCACGTGGAATTCCGTCGCGACGGTGACACCTTGATCGTCGTGGTTATCGAACGCCCGTCGATTGAAAACTTTACCATTGACGGCAACAAGGACATAGAAACCGACCAGTTGATGGAAAGCTTGCGTGGTGTCGGATTGGCCCGCGGCAGAACCTTTAAACAGTCCACCCTTGACGAAGTAGAGCAGTTCCTTACAGACCAGTATTTCAGCCGCGGAAAGTACGCGGTGATTATCGACACCACCGTTACAGAAGTGGAAGGCAACAAGGTCGATATTTCGATTAATGTGGTGGAGGGTGATCGGGCCCGGATTCGCCAGATCAACGTGGTGGGCAACGAGCGGTTCACCCAGGAAGAAATCGTAGAGGACTTCCAACTGAAGACGCCAAACTGGCTGTCTTTCTACAAAAGCGATGATCGCTATGATCGCGAGGGTCTCACCGGAGACCTGGAGAAGCTGCGATCCTTCTACATGGATCGTGGCTATGCCAATTTTCAGATCACCTCTACCCAGGTGGCAATATCGCCAGATCGCAAAGATATCTTTATCACCCTGAACATTAATGAAGGCGAGCCTTACACCATCAACGAGATCAAGTTGGCGGGCGACATGGTGGTGCCGGAAGAGGAATTGCAAGGGTTGATTCTGGCCAAACCCGGCCAGACGTTCTCACGAAAGGTCCTGGAAACCAGTAGCGAATTTATTACCTATCGCTTGGGTGCGGATGGCTATTCTTTCGCGCGAATCGATCCGATCCCCAAGCTGAATGAAGAAGACATGACGGTAGACGTGGTGTTTTTCGTAGATGCCGGTAGTCGAACCTACGTGCGGAATATCCACTTTAATGGTGCCGAGACCACCAAGGACGAGGTCTTCCGTCGCGAAATGCGCCAGCAAGAAGGCGCCTGGTTATCTAACAGCTTACTGGATCGTTCGAAGGTTCGGTTGCAACGTCTGCCATTCATTGAAAAAGTTGATGTCGAGACGGTGCCGGTTCCCGGTACACCTGACCTGGTCGATGTTGAGTTTGACATCAAGGAAGGTTTGCCCGGTCAGTTTGGCGGGGGACTGGGGTATTCGGGCTCCCAGGGTGTGCAGCTGAACGGCAATTTTACCCATACCAATTTCCTTGGTTCGGGCAATCATATTTCCGGGCAGGTTAACACCGGCAAATATTCCAAGATGTTCATGTTCAACCACACCGATCCTTACGTGAACATGCATGGAGTCAGTCGCACCCTGAACCTTGGTTACCGCGACACTGTGCAGTTGATATCCAACGGTTCGGAATTCAATTCCAAGTCAATACAGCTGGGTATTCAATACGGATACCCGATCACGGAATGGCAACGGCTTTCGTATGGCGTGAACCTTCGAAATACCGAGCTGATTACGGGCCGGGGTAGTTCCCAGCAGTTGCAAGAGTGGGTGATCAATAACGGAAATTCCTACGTGGAACAGCCGGCCCCCGGACAGATTATTTACGGTACCGATTACGACTTGATTGAATTAACGACCACCTGGTTGTACGACACCCGGAACAGGGCAATTTTCGCCAATCGTGGTTCCCGGCATATTGTCAGCATGGCCGCGGCGGTTCCGGGCAGTGATATTGAGTACTTCGCTATTTCATGGGAGGGTCTGAAATTGGTTCCTCTATGGGGTCAGTGGGGCCTGTCGTTCCACGGAGAGGTGAACTTTACCGATGCGCTGGGCGATTCCACGGCTCCGCCGCCGGCTCGCAACATGTTTGCCGGCGGTCCAAATTCGGTACGTGGTTTCCGAGAATCCAGCCTGGGTCCCAGGGATAGCAACGGCAATCCTTACGGTGGCAACCTGATGGTGGCGGGCCAGGCAGAGTTACTGCTGCCAATGCCCGAGAAGTTCGGCTCCCAGGCACGTGCCAGTTTGTTCTTTGATATCGGTAATGTATTCTCTACCGGTGGGACCCGATTCTTTGACGGATACGGAAATCAGGTTTTTTACGACTTTGATGCGGCTGATTTGCGTCAATCGGTGGGTGTGTCAGTGCAGTGGCTGGCCCCCCTGGGATTGTTCCGGTTCAGCTACGGCGTTCCTTTGAACGAGTTTAAGGGCGACGGTTTCCTCCGGGCGGATGAAACCGAAGGCTTCCAGTTTTCTATTGGCTCTGCATTTTAATGGTGGTTATTTACATGCGATTTACTAAAATTTGGCGTTTGGCACTTATTTGTTCGATAGCATTCGTCGGACTGGGCTCAGCAAGTTTGCAGGCAGCCGAAGCCAAGATTGGCGTTGTTAATGTTCAGCGCCTGATGGGTTCCGCACCTCAATCCAAGGCATTGGCCGATTCGTTGCAGGCTGAGTTTGCTCCGCGGCAGCGTGAGCTTGCAGCCATGCAAAAGGACCTCCGTGACAAGGAAGAAACCTTGAAGCGCGACGGGGCTGTCATGAGTGAAGAAGAAAGAGTAAGCCTGGAGCGTCAAATGCGTGACGGGCAGCGGGATTTACAGCGCAAGGGCCAGGAAATGAACGAAGACGTTAATCTTCGTCGCAACGAAGAGCTTGGCAAGTTGCAGCGGACCCTTTTCGAAGAAATCAATAATTTTGCCAAGACCCAGGGCTATGATCTGATTGTTGGTGATCCGCTTTATGCCAGTGAAGGCATGGACGTCACCGACGAACTTCTAGCCGCTCTGCAAAACAAGTTCACCTCGGGTAACTAGCCCCGGTACGGGGCAGTAGCAGCATGGGAGTAACACTCTCAGAATTGGCTGTTCGCTTCGGCTGTGAACTGGTTGGTAATCCAGACCAGTTAGTCTCCTCGCTGGGGACGCTGGAAAAGGCAGGTCCTGGAAGCGTTTCCTTCCTTGCCAATCCCGCTTATCGCAAATTCCTGCCCGGAACCCGGGCAGGTGTTGTGATACTGAGCAAGAAAGATCTGGACTCCTGTCCGGTTTCGGCACTTGTGTGCAACAATCCTTACACCGTCTACGCCCGGGTGGCCCAGTTGCTGCATCCGGCGGAAACAGCGGTGCCCGGGATCCACCCATCTGCCGTTATTGAGTCCACTGCGAGAGTTTCGAAAAGCGCCCAAATCTCGGCCCTGGCCTATGTGGGCGAGGGCGCCGAGATTGGAGACCGAGTGGTAGTTGGGGCCGGTTGTATCGTTGAGGCTGGTGCCAATGTTGGTGCCGATACCCACCTGGTAGGCAGGGTTTACCTTGGCAAGCGGGTGTCTGTTGGCCAACGCTGTATCCTCCATCCCGGCGCAGTGATAGGCGGTGACGGCTTCGGTCTGGCCCCTGATCCGGATGGCTGGGTGAAGGTGCCGCAGTTGGGAAGTGTCCGTCTGGGCAACGATGTGGAAATTGGTTCAAACACCACGGTTGACCGCGGTGCCTTGGAAGACACGGTTCTGGAAGATGATGTCCGCCTGGATAACCAGATCCAGATTGGGCATAACGCTTATATTGGTGCCCACACGGCAATGGCTGGCGGGTGTTTGGTTGCCGGAAGTTCCCTTATTGGAAAGAACTGTCTGATTGCAGGTGATGTGGGGATTGCGGGACACCTGGTAATTGCTGATGGCGTCACGATTACAGCCCGCACTCTCGTGAATCATTCAATTACCCAGGAGGGTGGCGTCTATTCAGGCGCACTTCCCATGGACGAGGCGCGAAACTGGCGTCGAAATAGCGCGCGCTTCCGTGATTTGAATCAGTTAGCACGTACGGTTAACAAACTCGCAAAGGAATCCGCTGAGCCGGAACAAGAATCATGAGTGAGACGTCAATCGATATTCAGGGGGTTCTCGACCTTCTTCCCCATCGTTACCCCTTCCTGTTGGTGGACAAAGTGATTTCCTGCGAGCCGGGGAAATGCTTGACCGCGATCAAGAACGTCACGATCAACGAACCTTTTTTCCAGGGGCATTTCCCGGGGCGCCCGATTATGCCCGGTGTCCTTGTTGTGGAGGCATTGGCCCAGGCCTGTGGCCTGCTGGCCTTTGAGACCGTGGGCGAGACGCCCGGTGGCGGCCAGGTTTTCGTGTTCGTGGGTATTGACCAGGCACGCTTCAAAAAGCCGGTTCTCCCTGGAGACCAGCTTACCTTGAAGGTAGAGTTCAAAAGACGGATTAGAACGATTTGGAAATTCAGTACAACAGCCGAAGTTGATGGCCAGGTGGTGGCTACAGCTGAGCTGATGGTGGCACCAGGACAATGAGCGAGATACATTCCACTGCAATTATAGACCCGGGCGCAGAGATTGCCGATGGTGTGTCTGTCGGTCCTTACAGCGTGATTGGCGATGGCGTGCGGATAGGGGCCGGAACTGAAATTGCGTCTCACGTGGTGATCAAGGGGCCCACTGTCATTGGTGAGAAGAACAGGATTTTTCAGTTTGCCTCCATTGGCGACGAGCCCCAGGACAAGAAGTACGCGGGTGAGAAAACCCGGCTGGAGATTGGCGATGGCAATACTATTCGCGAGTATTGCACGATCAATCGCGGCACTGCCCAGGACGAAGGCACGACTCGCGTGGGTAATGACAACTGGATCATGGCCTACGTGCATATTGCCCATGACTGCACTGTTGGTAATGACGTGGTTCTTGCCAACAATGCGACTCTCGCGGGACATGTTCACGTTGGCAATCACGTGATTTTCGGTGGCTTTGTCGGTGCCCACCAGTTTTGCTCCGTCGGTGATCACGCGTTCCTCGGTATGTACTCGGGAATCAATCGGGATGTGCCGCCGTACATCACCATTTCCGGAAACCCGGGCGAACCGAAAGGAATCAACCTTGAAGGACTGAAGCGCCGTGGCTTCGAGAAAGAGCAGTTGCGCAACATCCGTAATGCCTACCGTTTGCTGTACCGGTCCGGGATGCGCCTTCAAGAGGCGACGGATGAGATTGCCAAGCTCGCGGAAACCCAGCCCGAATTGCAGATATTCCTGAACTTCCTGACTCACGAGTCTCGACGCAGTATCATTCGCTGACGCGCCCGTGGGTCTTCGGGGATGGATTAGCCTGGGTGTTTACGCCCCCTTTTACTTGGGAGATCTCTGACTCATGCGTCTAGCTATTGTGGCTGGCGAGGCCTCTGGTGATTTGCTGGGGGCAGCCCTGATCAAGGCTCTAAAGCGGATGGTACCCGGACTCCAGGTAGAGGGTGTGGGCGGGCCGCTGATGCGCGAGGCCGGTTGTCATTGCCTGCATGATTCGGATGAACTGGCGGTGATGGGCATCGTCGAGGTCTTCGCCGAATTGCCCCGCCTTCTCAAGCTTAGGCGGGGCCTTTTCAAACGCTGGCGCGATGACCCTCCTGATGTGCTTATCGGTGTGGATGCACCGGATTTTAATCTTGGCCTGGAACGCAAACTGCGTCGCCACGGCATCAAGACGGTTCATTTTGTCAGCCCATCGGTATGGGCCTGGCGTCAGAAACGGGTTAACAAGATAGGCCGTTCCACCGACCTGGTGTTGTGTCTTCTACCTTTTGAGAAAGCCTTTTACGACGAACACGGCGTGCCTGCGGCATTTGTCGGTCACCCCTTGGCGGATGAGATTCCCCCGGTACTGGACAAGATCGAGCACCGGCGAAAGCTGGGCCTGCCGGAAACCGGCGAGGTGGTGGCGGTGCTGCCGGGCAGCCGTCGAGGCGAGCTAAAACGGTTGGGCGAGGATTTTGCCGGAACCATCAACTGGCTTGCCAGTCGGCGACCCGACCTGGTGTTCGTTTCTCCCATGGCGGGTTCGGCGGTGCGCCAGGCGTTTGAGGCGGCCCTGGCCCAGGCGGCCCCGGGTATTCGGGTGACCCTGGTAGATGGACAGCCCCAGGCGTGTATGGCCGCCGCCGACGTGGTGTTACTGGCCTCTGGTACCGCTGCGCTGGAAACCGCCCTGGTAAAGCGGCCCATGGTGATGGCCTACCGGATCTCCAGGATCACCAAGTGGCTGGCAGAGACCTTTCTTGGTTTGCATCTCAAATACTATTCCCTGCCGAATCTTCTGCATTCACCGCCGGTGGTGCCAGAGTACATCATGGATGCAGTGACGCCGGAAACGCTGGGTAAGGAGGTGTTGAGCCTGCTTGAGCAGCCGGCGCGGCGCCAGACGCAGATAGAAGCCTTTGAATCCATGCACCGTGCTCTTCGCCAGGATGCGGCAAGCACGGCAGCCAGGGCAGTATTGGAGCTATTGGATCGGGAACCAATGGAGCAGGTGCCCGAATGACGACCCAGGCCAGCCTGAATTTTTTCGTTGGCAACCTGATGGCCGGGGTTGACGAGGCGGGCAGGGGTCCACTGGCGGGACCGGTCGTCGCCGCGGCGGTGATATTGAATCCCGAAGACCCGATCGCCGGACTGGCTGATTCGAAGAAACTGAGCGAGGCCAGGCGGGAAGCGTTGTTTCCACAGGTCAAGGCTCGCTCCCTGGCCTGGGCCATCGCCTGGTCGGACGCCCATGAGATTGACTCGCTGAATATCCTGCACGCGACAATGTTGGCCATGCGCAGAAGTTTGCTGGGACTCTCGGTGGCACCGGCCCATGTCCAGGTCGATGGGAACCGTTGCCCGTCACTGGCCGGTACCCGACTGTCCTGTACCATGGAGGCAATTGTTGGTGGCGATGCCCTGGTTCCCGAGATCAGCGCCGCTTCAATTCTTGCCAAGGTGACTCGGGACCGAATGATGAAAGGGTTGGACGTGGTGTATCCCGGTTATGGTTTTGCAGGCCACAAAGGCTATCCCACCGCGGCTCACCGCAAGAGCCTGGAACAAATCGGCCCCAGCCCGATACACCGGCGCTCGTTTTCTCCGGTGAGCGCCTTTTTCGGGGGCAAGGGATGAACTCGTCTTTTGTCCACCTGAGTCTGCACACCGAGTTTTCCCTGGTCGACAGTGTTGTACGTATTCCCGCACTGATGGACAGAGCGGCAGAACTGGGTATGCCTGCCCTGGCCATGACCGATCAAAACGACTTGTTCGGATTGGTGAAGTTCTACCAAGCCGCCCGCAAAAGGGGCATAAAGCCGATAATAGGCGCCGACCTGTTACTGAATGAACCCGAGGATCCGGGCAAACCCAGTCGCCTGATTCTTCTGTGCCAGGATTATGAAAACGGTTACCGCAACCTTTCCCGACTGCTGACCCAGGCGTATCTGCATGGGCAGCATCACGGCGTTCCCATGCTTGACAGGGAATGGTTTCAGGGCATGACAGACGGACTGATAGCACTTTCCGGTGGCAAGCGCGGAGACGTTGGTCGAGCGCTGCTGGCGAGGCGCGAAAGCGACGCCCGGCAGGCAGCGGAGTTTTGGACCGGGCTGTTCCCGGATCGGTTTTACCTGGAGGTTCAGCGTACTGGCAGGGAAGGCGATGAGACGTATTTACATGCGGCCGTAGACTTGGCCTCCAAGATGAACCTACCCCTTGTGGCGACCAATGACGTGCGCTTCCTGGACGCGGAAGAGTTTGAGTCCCATGAGGCCAGGGTCTGCATTCACGGGGGTCATGCGCTGACTGATCCGGGCAGGCCCAGGGAATATTCCCGCCAGCAATATTTGCGTAGCGCGGAGGAGATGGCGGAGTTATTCGAGGATCTGCCCGAGGCTCTCGCCAACACGGTCGAGATCGCCAGGCGCTGCAACCTGACCATGGAACTGGGACATAGCGTGCTTCCCGAGTTCGAAGTGCCAGAGGGCTATTCCACGGCCTCCTGGCTTGTCGAGGCCAGTGAGCGGGGCCTGGCCGAAAAAATCCGATTGAGGAATATTCCTGAAGCCGACATTCCCGGCTACAAGGAGCGCCTGGCTGTCGAATTGGCCGTGATCGACGGCATGGGTTTCCCGGGTTACTTCCTGATCGTTGCGGACTTCATCCGTTGGGCAAAGGAAAACGACGTACCGGTTGGTCCCGGACGTGGGTCTGGTGCTGGCTCCCTGGTTGCCTGGGTGTTGGGTATTACCGATCTCGACCCCCTGGAACATGAACTGCTATTTGAGCGTTTCCTCAATCCGGAACGTGTGTCCATGCCCGACTTTGACGTGGACTTTTGCATGGAAGGCCGGGACCGGGTTATCGACTACGTGGCCGAGCGCTACGGCAGGGACCAGGTCTCCCAGATCATCACTTTTGGCACTATGGCGGCCAAGGCTGTGGTGCGCGACGTGGGCCGGGTGCTGGGGCATCCCTATGGGTTCGTCGATCGTATTGCCAAGCTGATTCCCTTTGAAATTGGCATGACCCTGGAAAAGGCGCTGGCCCAGGAAGATGAGCTGCGCACGGCCTATGAGAATGAGGAAGAAGTCCAGGCCTTGATAGACCTGGCCAGGTCCCTGGAAGGCCTGTGCCGGAATGCCAGCAAGCACGCCGGCGGTGTGGTCATTGCTCCCGGTCCGTTGACGGACTTTGTGCCGCTTTACTGCGAAGAGGGCGGAACAAACATTGTCAGCCAATACGACAAGGATGACGTTGAAAAAGTCGGCCTGGTGAAGTTCGATTTTCTGGGTCTTCGAACCCTCACCATCATCGACTGGGCTCTCAAGGCGATTAACCGGAAGCGCAGTGCGGCAGGTGAGGAAACGGTAAGCCTGGACGGTATTCGCTACGACGACGAGAAGACCTTCGAGCTGTTGAAGCGTTGCGAGACCACCGCTGTTTTCCAGCTTGAATCCCGGGGCATGAAGGACCTGATCAAGCGCTTGCAGCCTGACCGTTTCGATGAAATCGTGGCGCTGGTGGCCTTGTTTCGTCCCGGTCCATTGCAATCGGGCATGGTGGATGACTTTATTGATCGCAAGCATGACCGTACCGGCGCGGCGATTGATTACCTGCACCCGGATCTGCAAGCCATCCTGAAGCCAACCTATGGCGTGATTCTCTACCAGGAGCAGGTGATGCAGATCGCCCAGGTGCTGGCCGGGTACAGCCTGGGCGGTGCCGACCTGCTGCGTCGTGCCATGGGTAAAAAGAAAGCCGAGGAGATGGGCAAGCAGAGAAAGTTCTTCGTTGAGGGTTCCAAGAACCGGGGAGTCGATGAGGCCAAGGCCACGTACATCTTCGACCTGATGGAGAAATTCGCGGGCTACGGTTTCAACAAGTCTCACTCTGCCGCCTACGCCATGCTGTCGTATCAGACGGCATGGCTAAAGGCGCATTTCCCTGCGGAGTTTATGGCCGCCGTGTTGTCCTCTGATATGGACAACACTGACAAGGTGGTCACCTTCATTGAAGAGTGCAACCGGATGGGCCTGGTAATCGCACCACCGGACGTGAATGAATCGGAGTTCGCGTTTTCCGCCCCGGATACCAAGAGCATCAGGTATGGACTCGGCGCTATCAAGGGGGTGGGTCGGGGAGCCATTGAGGGCTTGCTTGAAGAGCGCCAAAGGAACGGTCGCTTCAGGGACCTGTTTGATTTGTGTAGCAGGATCGATCCCAAGAAACTCAACCGGCGTGTGCTCGATGCGGTGATCCGCTCCGGTTCCATGGACTGCCTGGGCGAGAACCGGGCCACCCTGATGGCGAACCTGGATGAGGCGCTAAAAGTGGCCGAGCAGGATGCCAGGGCGCTGGCCGCCGGACAGAGCGACATGTTCGGGTCGGTGAACGCGCCGGAAGTGCCGATGGAGCACACTCTGATCAAGCGTCGCTCGGAGTGGAGCGAGCAACAGCGCTTGCTGGGAGAGCGGGAGACCCTGGGTCTGTATCTCACGGGTCACCCGATCAATGAATACGAAATTGAACTTAAACAGTTTACCAGCGGACGCATTGTGGACCTGGTGTCCGGGCGGCCGGCGCCTGGTGAATCCCGTTACGCTTCCAATCGCAAGGCTGTTACCGTCGGTGGACTGGTGATGGACATGCGAAAGCGGGGAAACCGCTTGATTTTGTTGCTTGATGACCGCAGTGCGCGACTTGAGGTGACCCTTTTTGATGAGGTGGCGAATGATCACAGGCATTTGTTGACCAAGGACGCCATCCTGATTGTTGAGGGTACCTTGAGATTCGTGGACTTCACCGACGCCTGGAGTCTTAACGCCACCAGCCTGCAGACCATGGAACAGGCACGCCAGCGCTACGCCCGGCGGTTGCTGATCCAGTGCGATGGGGGAAGTATCCCCCAGGACTTCGCAGACCAGCTGAAATCCGCCTTGCAGCCTCACCTTGGAGGTCTTTGCGATGTGGGTATCCAGTACCGGGGAGGCAGTGCGCAAGGACGGGTTTACCTGGGTGAGCAATGGCAGGTCACGCCCAGCCGCGAACTGATGGACCGGCTTGCGGAAATGGTCGGGCGAGACCGGGTTCGAATCATGTATCCTCGCCGGGTAGAAAACTCCTAGGCGTGTGACCTGTTCAGGATGCTTGTCTCCAATCCATGTTGGAGGTAGTGTTCAAACCATCATTTAGCAGTAGAAACTGTTCCTATGGACCTGAAATTCCTGGATTTTGAGCAACCTATCGCTGAGCTTGAAGCGAAGATCGAGCAATTGCGCTTTGTTGGCGATGATTCGCAGATCAATATCAGCGGGGAAATCGAGCGACTGAAGGGTAATAGCAGGACCCTGACGAAGAAGATTTTCTCGCACCTGTCGTCATGGCAGATCGCCCAGTTGGCGCGGCATCCCCAACGCCCCTATACCCTGGATTACCTGGACACGGTGTTTACCGACTTCCAGGAATTGCATGGTGATCGGATGTACGCGGATGACAAGGCGATGGTGGGCGGCCTGGCCAGATTGGAAGGTATCCCGGTCATGGTTATCGGTCAGCAAAAAGGTCGCGACACCAGGGAACGTGTGCAGCGTAATTACGGCATGCCCAGGCCCGAAGGCTACCGTAAGGCCATGCGCCTGATGAAATTAGCGGAGCGCTTTGGCCTGCCGATCATTACTTTGATCGACACGCCTGGAGCGTATCCCGGGGTAGGGGCCGAGGAACGCGGCCAGAGCGAGGCCATCGCCCGCAACCTGTTTGTCATGGCAACCCTGAAGACCCCGCTTATAGCTGTGGTGATTGGCGAAGGCGGCTCGGGGGGCGCTTTGGCCATTGGCGTGGGTGACCGTCTGCTGATGCTGGAATACGCAATCTATTCGGTGATCTCGCCCGAGGGATGCGCATCCATTCTGTGGAAGAGCGCCGACAAGGCCGAGGCGGCCGCCGAAGCCCTGGGTCTCACCGCCGAGCGTCTTGCGGAGCTGGACCTGGTTGATGAAATCATCAAGGAACCTCTGGGGGGCGCTCACCGTGACCTGGAGTCCATGAGCGAAGCCCTGAAAACCACGCTGCTCAAGCACCTGGCTGATTTGCAGGCGATGCCTACGGACAAGCTGGTGGAATTGCGTAACCAGCGCATTCGCAGCATGGGTCGGTTCAGGGAGGCCTGAGCAGGTCATCATGTCTTTCCGACACGAGGCCCTGGCGGCACTAATCGACAGGCACTTTGCTCCGGATGTGCCTCGCCGATGGTGCGTGGCCCTAAGCGCAGGGCTGGATTCCACCGTGCTCTTGCACGCCATGTCCCGGGTCATCTCCGGCCTTGAGCCCCGTGGGAAGCACCATTTGCGGGCGATACATGTACACCACGGGCTTTACCCCGATGCCGAGGCCTGGACAGAGGCGGCAAGGGCGCAGGCCGAGAGCCTGGGATGCGATTTCCAGGTGCTCAAGGTGTCCGTGCAAAAAGAGCCTGGCCAGAGTCTTGAGGATTGCGCCAGGCAGGTTCGCTACCAGGCACTCATGCAGGCCATGGATGAGGGGGAAATCCTGCTTACCGGTCATCACCAGGATGACCAGCTGGAAACCGTGTTGCTGCAGCTGATGCGTGGCGCCGGAGTGGCGGGGCTGGCAGCCATGCCGGTCACCGCGGCGTTCGGATCCGGCTGGCACTTTCGACCACTTCTGGATTTTTCCCGGGAAGAATTGCGCCACTGGGCCTGTCAGCGGGGAGTGGAGTGGATTGAAGAGCCCAGTAATCAGGACACGAACTTTGATCGTAATTATATGCGTCACCAGGTGCTGCCTGCCTTGAAGCAACGCTGGCCGGCCGCCGCCCGGGGCGCCTCACGCAGCGCACGCTATTGTGGGGAGGCCCGTGGATTGCTGGAGCAATTGGCCGAAGATGATTATCAGCGCTGTTCCATTGACGGCGATCTGCTTGTTCAGGAATTGTTGGCCCTGGATCCGCCCCGGACAGGAAACCTCGTGCGCTATTGGGTTGGTCGGGCGGGATTGCCTATTCCTCCCGCCCATGTACTGGCCTTGCTGCCCGAGCAGGTACTGAATGCGAAGCCGCAGGCTCTGCCCTGTTTGTCATGGCAGGGAGCCGAAATTCGTCGATACCGTGGGAGATTGATTATTCAATCCACCCAGGCGCCACCCCCTGGCGGGTCGCTGCCATGGTCGGCGAAGGCGGTGCTGGAGTTGCCTGAGGATTTAGGGCAATTATCCCTGGATAAAGGGCCCGGGCCGGGACTTGATCCTGCGGCCCTGGAAGGCAAGGACATTGAAGTACGCTTCAG